>FR880146.1 GCA_000435195.1 Clostridium sp. CAG:169
GGTGCGGGAGCCGCGTTTGCCGACGTCACAGCCGAACCAAACCGGTTCGCCGTCCTGCATCTGCGCGATAGCAGCCTTCTTCAGCTCTTCGATTGGCAGGTTGACATATTTGACCGGGCGACCTTCTTTGACGTTGCCCAGGTAGCTGACACTGTAGGATTTAAAGAACGGTTTGTCCTCGGTCGGAGCGTTGATGAGGCTGATGTAATCGTTGACATTGACGCCGATGTACTTGTCATAGAAGCTCTTTGGAGTCAGACCGCAGTCACGATGGAAGTTGCCATCCTTGTCGCGGTATTCAAAGTCAAAGCTCTTTGGCGGTTTGCCCAGGCTGATGCACAGCATATTGTAGATGGTGGCAAGCATCTCTTCCTTCTGCTGGCGCAGCTGTTCGATGCTGGCTCCGTCCTTGTGAGCTTTGCGCAGGATGCAGGCAAACTCGCGCAGCTTTTCGGTCATGTAGCTGTTCATCTCCTGGGTGGCGGAGGAGATTACACTCTCCGGCATGGCAGCTTTTGGAACCAGACCGTACTTGTTGATAAGGTTGCACAGCATATCCCACTGACCGCCGTCGTTGAGCGGAGCAGAAACCAGATGGGAGATCAATCTGCCGTTGCTTGGCTCATCCAGAGTCTCCAGAATGCTTTCCAGGAAGTAGTTGGATTTTTCCAGTTTATCGTAGAACAGGGTGTAGCTCTGGGAAAGCTCAAAGTTTTCCAGATTCAGTTTGTGCATCACCTGAAAACGCAGGCAGTTGAGGGCTGCAAACATCCAGCAGCGACCGCTCTTTTTCTGGTTGGTGACCTTGCCCTGTTTTAAGCTCAGGGAAAATTCATGAGTGACCCTACGCTCTGTTTGGTAGTTGGTGGCAACCGCGTTGATGCCGTTGCTGACAACCGCATTCATCGCAAGAGCATTGGTGGGATTGGTGTCAAATCCCTGTTCGAACTGATTGAGGTTTTCCAAAGAAATGTTTGTGTTCATCATTTGTCACTCCTTCATAAAATGTAGCAGGCACTTTACCTGTTGACTCTATTCTACCACTTTTTCGACAAAAATCTTAAACTTTTTATGAATTTTACAGATATTTTTGCCGAGATTGGGTGGAAAGGAGGGGGTGTTCGCTTTTGATAGGCGTAAAAAGAGGAAAAAAGGGAAGAAAAACAGCATCGGCATTTCTAAAATCTTTTGGCTTGACAACTGATACAGGGTATTATATACTAAAAAGGTAAGGTTAGACCGGTCAATCGATACGGCGAAGAAGTGTGAGGTGAACGACGTGCATATTACTTTGGAAGCCGATTATGCAGTCAGGATCGTTCAGGTGCTGGCACAGAGCAATAAGCGCCTGGATGCAAAAACAATCTCTGAGATGACAGGAGTGACCCTGCGCTTTTCCTTAAAGATACTGCGCAAGCTGGTGGCAGCGGGGATCATCCGTTCTTTTAAAGGTACCCAGGGCGGTTATGAGATCGGACGACCGCTTGATGAAATCTCGCTGGGCGAGGTCATTGAAACCATTGAAGGGAGATATACCCTGAACCGCTGCATAACAGGGGAATATGCCTGCACCCGAAAAAAGGGACAGTGCTGTAAGTTTCAAAAAGTTTTCCGTGAAATCTCGGAGGATGTGCGCGAAAAGCTGTACTCCTATAAGTTTACAGATTTTGTGGATTAAAAACTCAACCATAGCAATACAGAAAGGCTCCGCCAAACGGCGGAGCCTTTCTGTATTTTGGGTTTTATATGGTGTTTTATCATTTAGAGATAACAAAATTAGCAGCGGTATCCTCTGGTTGCATACAGAATCAGCAGTGGACCAACCACCGGAATCAATGAGAGGATGGTGAATAAAAATTTGTTTTGCGGTGCATACTGCTGGAAAACGAACAGATAAACCAGCACCTGACCGAGATAAACCAGCAGGTTGAGCAGTGAGCTGACCAAACCACCCAACAGAGGTACTGCATAGGCGACCGAAGAAAAGATGGACAACAGCGGCAGTGCGTATGCCAGCGGGATGTCGCTGAGATAGCGGTTGAAGGGTGCTGTGTTGTATTTGAGGGTGTCGCCGATGTATCCGATGATATAGAGGCTGAAAAAGGGAATGAAGGCAAGCCAGGCGTTATTTAAGCAGCGCAGTTTTGCCAGCTTGTAAAAAGCAAAAGCAGAAACGATGTAGATTGCCAGTGAGATCATGTTGGTGATCGACCAACCCAAAAATGCAAAATGCATAATGGATGCCCTTCTTTCTTTAGCTGTAAGATTGAACTTGTATTCTTATTATAGCATCTTTGCAGGAAAAATCCTAGGGGTATTTTCAAATATTTTCACAACATTTCCACTGAAAACGCAGTGGTTTTCAACAAAAACAGGAAAAAATAGGGAAAGAATACAGCAATCTGCTGTTTTATAAAGAATTATTTCTACAAATCATACAAGACAGTGTTCAAAAAAAGGAGGGTTTTGCCCTCCTTTTTGTCCTTTAGGCGTTTTTAGCAAAAGCAGCGTCGGGAATGGTCACCTTGCGGATATCCGCACCCAAGCCCTGCAATTTGCCAACCAGGTCCTCATAACCGCGCTCGACCCAGTGGATGTCCTCGATCTCGGAGGTGCCCTTTGCGCTCAGGGCTGCCTGAACCAGTGCGACGCCGGCGCGCAGGTCCAACGCTTTGACGTGCGCACCCGACAGCTGCTCCACACCTTCCACAACGGCAACCTTGCCGTCCACCTGAATCTTTGCACCCATGCGGTGCAGTTCATCGACATATTTGAAGCGGTTGTCCCACACCCCTTCAGTCACGATGCTCGTTCCCTGTGCGATGGCAAGCAGGGTGGTCATCTGTGGCTGCATATCGGTGGGGAAGCCGGGATGCGGCAGGGTCTTAACATTGGTCTTGACAAGCTTTCCAGTGCGGCGCACCAGAATGGAATCATCGTATTCTTCAATTTCACAACCAGCTTGAATCAGCTTGTCGGTGATTGCCTCCAGATGTTTTGGAATGACGTTTTTGATGAGGACCTCTCCGCCGGCGGCAGCGGTCATGGTCATATAGGTGCCGGCTTCGATCTGGTCCGGGATGATTGGATAGGTCGTGCCGTGCATCAAATCGACCCCGTGAATCTTGATGACATCGGTGCCGGCTCCGCGGATGTCCGCACCCATGGAGTTTAAGAAGTTTGCAAGGTCAACGATGTGTGGCTCTTTGGCGGCATTTTCCAGAATGGTCAGTCCCTTTGCACGCACGGCTGCCAGCATGATGTTGACCGTAGCACCCACCGAAACCACATCCAGATAGATGTGGGAACCGAACATTTCTTCGCTGGTGGCGTTGATGAAGCCGTAATCGGTGGTGACAGTGGCACCCAGCGCCTCAAAGCCCTTGATGTGCTGGTCGATGGGACGCACGCCAAAGTTACATCCGCCCGGAGGGGAAACGTGCGCCTGCCCAAAGCGTCCTAAAAATGCGCCCAGGAAATAATAGGATGCACGCAGATGCCGCGCCGATTCGTAAGGCACGACCGGCTCGGTGATGTTGCGGGTGTCGATTTCGACGGTGTTTTTGGCAAGATAGCGCACCTGTGCGCCCAGGTCCTTTAATATCTGAAACAGGATGGTGACATCACTGATATTGGGTACGTTTTCAATGACGCAGACATCCTGCGCCAGTACAGTCGCAGGGATGATTGCGACCGCGGCATTTTTGGCTCCGCTGATCTCCACTTCACCGTGGAGGGTGCTTGGTCCGTTGATGATATATTTTTCCAAGGCAGACTCCCCTTAATTTGCATTTTTAAGCGGACAGGCTCCCGAACGACCTGACCGCACAGCACCGTTTAGTATTTCACAAAAAACAAAAAATACTACCGGCTGTTCTGTCTATCTATTTCTGCATGGACCGAAGAAGCTTTGCTTTCTGCCGGTCGAGTGATTTTTTTGGATTATTTTCAAGCTATTTAAACATACCCTTTTTCCAGAAAATCAGGGTGCATACCAACATCAATACGATGGCGGTGCTGACAACGAACCAGAAGTATGGAAGAGGAAGGTCGTTGACGTTGATACCGTAAAGACCGAAGACGATGTTTGGCAGCGCCATGACCATGGTCAGCGCAGTCAGCGTCTTCATCACGATATTCATATTGTTGTTGATGATGGAAGCAAAGGCATCCATGGTGTTGGAAAGGACGTTGGAGTAAATCGAGCACATCTCAATCGCCTGTTTGACCTCGATGATGACGTCCTCCAAAAGCTCTTCGTCCGCATCATAGAGCTTGATGATGCGACCGCGCAAAATCTTTTCCAGAGTTACTTCGGTTGATTTTAACGAGGTCGAAAAATAAACCAGCGATTTTTCCAGTCCCAAAATCTGGATCAGCTCTTTATTTCGCATGGTTTTGTGCAGCAAGTTTTCAGTTGTGTAGGAAATTTTATCGATCTGTTTTAAGTACTGCAAGAATCGCGTTGCGATGCGCAGCAGGATGTTCAGTAAAAATTGTGTGCGCAGATGGGTCTGGATATTCTTGACTAAACCCTGGCTGAGTTCAGAGATGACCGCATTTTCGCGCAGGCAGACGGTGGTGATGAAGCGGTTGTTGGTGATGATTGCCATTGGCATGGTGGAATAGACCACCGTTTTTTCCTCATCCTGTCGCTCTGCTGTCGGCACGTCCACGATGACCAGTGTCTGCTCCTCTTCCGATTCAACACGGGAGCTTTCCTCTTCGTCCAAAGCCGCGCGCACAAAGTCCTGCTCCAAACCCAAAACGTCCACCAGATAGCGGACCTCAGGCTCGGTCGGACAAATTGCACAGACCCAGCAGCCGTCCTCGACTGCATGAATCTGAGAAACTTTTCCATCTATTGTTTTATAAAAATTGAGCACAGGCGCCCCTCCTATTTTGAGGACAGAACCGCCGTAAAGCCTGTCCCCAACGCTTTTGTTTTGCTGTATGTCGGAAAACCTAACGGGTCAGGCTTCAAAAAACTCACCTCTTATTTGGTAAAAAATCTACATAACAGTTTTATTATATCATAAACTAACCTGATTGCAAGCAAAAAACACCCGAAGCGGTTTTGGAAGGGTGAAGAAATATCAGACAAAAACAGGTAGAAGTTTTGTGCATTTTTTGCTTTTGTAGACAGTTGCGGCTATTTATGGTATTTGCTGTGGTTATTGATGCTGCACGCACGATAAATTTGTTCAAGCAGCATGACGCGGGCAAGCTGATGCGGGAAGGTCATGCGGGACATCGACAGCTTGAGATTGCTGCGCTGTTTGACCGCAGGGTCCAGTCCCCAGGAGCCGCCGATGATAAAGCTCATCTGGCTGATGCCGCCGGTCTGCTGGCGCAAAAAGGTTTCGGCAAGCTGCTCGGAGGAAAGCATCTGTCCTTCGATGCACATGGCAACCACAAAGGACTGCGCAGGGATTTTGGACAGGATGCTCTGTCCCTCCTGTGCAAGGCAGCTTTCAATCTGTGCAGCGGAAGGGCCCTGCGGCATTTTGCCTTCGGGCAGCTCAATAATCTGTAATTTGACAAAGGCGCCCAGCCGCTTTTGATATTCTTCGCAGGCGCGGCGCAGATAATCCTCTTTTAATTTTCCGACGGTAATCAGGTCGACTTTGAGCATGGGCAGCTCTCCTTTTCAGATGGGATTTAGCAGTTTCGGTTTTCGTACCAGTATTTCTGGTCAAGGGTGCGGTAGGCAAGCGCTTCGGCAATCTGGGT
The DNA here is from genome assembly GCA_000435195.1 of Clostridium sp. CAG:169. GTDB lineage: Bacteria > Bacillota > Clostridia > Oscillospirales > Ruminococcaceae > Negativibacillus. The sequence continues at coordinate 5,734 of FR880146.1, forward strand.
GCGTCCGATGGTTTCTTCGCCGGCAAGGTCGGCGATGGTGCGGGCGACCTTGACTACACGGTCATAAGCACGGGCGGTCATCCCGAGGCTTTCGAAGGAGCGGCGCAAAAATTCCAGTGCTTTGCCGCTGAGTGGGCAGTACTGCTGCAACTTTCCGGCAGGGATGCGGGCGTTGCAGTGGAAAGGCTCTCCGGCAAACCGTTCTTGCTGAAGCTTGCGTGCTTTTTCTACGCGCGCGCGGACAACAGCCGAGCTTTCTTCGGTACTGCTGCCGGTCAGGTCGTGAAACTGGACGGGTGCGACCTCGACGTGCAGGTCGATGCGGTCGAGCAAAGGACCGGAGATTTTGGAAATGTAGCGCTGGACAGCATTTTCCGAGCAGGTGCAGGCGATGCTTGGGTGTCCGCGATAGCCACAGGGACAGGGGTTCATGGCAGCAACGAACATCATCGAGCAGGGATAGGTGACGCGGGAGGAGGCGCGGGAGATGGTCACACAGCTGTCTTCGATGGGCTGGCGCAGCACCTCCAGCGACTGCCGCTGAAATTCCGGCAGCTCGTCCAAAAACAAAACGCCGTTGTGCGCAAGGGAAATCTCACCCGGAACCGGGCTGGAGCCGCCTCCGGTCAACCCGGCAGGGGAAACGGTGTGGTGCGGCGAGCGAAACGGTCGGGTGTTCATGATGGGGTGGTCGGGCGGAAGCATCCCTGCAACCGAGTAGATGCGGGTAGTCTGGATGGCTTCCTCAAAGCTGAGCTTGGGCAGGATGGTGGGCAGGCGCTTGGCAAGCATACTTTTTCCGGTGCCGGGTGGTCCAATCAGCAGCAGGTTGTGCCCGCCGGCAGCGGCAATCTCCAGTGCCCGTTTGGCAAATCCCTGTCCGCGCACCTCACAGAGGTCCTCAGTGAAGCGGTTGCCGCCGTCAAGCAGCAGCATCGGGTCGAAGGGGAGAGGAGCAATCTCCTGCTGACCGCAAAGGCAGCGGCAGAGCTGTTCGATGTCCGAAACCGGATAGACCTCCAAGCCGTCAACGATGGAAGCTTCTTTGGCATTTGCTTCGGGGACATACAAGCGGAGGATGCCGTCCGCTTTTGCCTGAATTGCCATCGAAAGAACGCCGTTGATGGGACGCAGCTGACCGGACAGACCCAGCTCGCCGACAAAAGCAGATTTTTCGGGCAGAGCCTCCAGCTGCTGGGAGGCAAGCATGACCGCCAGAAAGATGGGCAGGTCGAAGGCAGGACCCGATTTTTTCTGGCTGGCAGGAGCCAGATTGACGGTGATTTTGGCAACCGGCAGTTCGTAGCCGGCGTGGACCAAAGCGGACTGCACCCGCGAGCGGGATTCCTTGACGGCGGCATCGGGCAGTCCGACCACATCGAAGGAAGGAATCGAGCGGCTGAGTGTGGTTTCCACCGTGACCGCATAGGCATCAATCCCGTTGATTCCATAGCTTTTAACGCAACTGTACACTGAAACATCCCTCCATGACAGCAGGATTTTTCTTTATTATACCACAGTTGGGGGAAAGCGAGAACGATATTTGCCAAAGTTTTGGAATGAATTTACATCAGCGGAGCAAAGGCGCGCAGCAGACTGCGCAGGACACGCACCGGCGCTCGCACCGACCGCACCTTTTGCAGGGTGATTTCCTCACAGATGTTCTGGGTTTTCAGGATGTCATCTCGTACCTGTGCAACCATGGGAGAAAGGTAAAAGGCGACGCCGCACTCGAAGTGCAGGTAGAAGCTGCGGAAATCGACATTGGTGGTGCCGACCACCGCGGTGGTGTTGTCGCTGACAAACATCTTGGCATGGATAAAGCCGGGGGTGTATTCAAAGATGCGCACCCCTGCGCTCAGCAGCTGCTGGTAGTAGGAGCGGGTGACCATATGAACATACCATTTGTCGGGCACATGGGGAGTGATGATGCGTACATCCACTCCGCTTTGTGCCGCAAGGCAGAGGGCGGAGAGCATCTCGTTGTCCAAAATCAGATAGGGTGTAGTGATATAGACATAGTCGCGCGCATGGTTGAGGATCTGCATATAGACGTTTTCTGCCAGATTGCAGGAATCCAGCGGGCTGTCCCCATACGGTTGGACAAAGCCCGGCGCCAGAAAACTCTCGTTGGGTAAAAAGTCGCACAGATGCAGCTTTTCCTGACAGGTGAACTGCCACAGCTCCAAAAACATCTCGGTCAGACCCTGCACACCCTGTCCGCGCAGCAAAACGGCAGTGTCCTTCCAGTGCCCATGCTTCTCTTTTTCGTTGATATATTCGTCGGCAAGGTTGATGCCGCCGGTGAAGCCGACGTTGCCGTCAATGACACAAATTTTGCGGTGGTCACGGTAGTTGGTGGCAGCATTCAGGCGCGGGTGGAAGGGATTAAAGACGCCCACCTGAAAGCCCTTCTGCCGCAGCTGTTCGCTGTACATGGCAGGCAGGGTGGTGACACAGCCGACGTCATCATACAAAATGCGCACCTGTACGCCGTGCCGCTGCCGCTCCTCCAGTACACGCAGGATACTGTCCCACATCTTTCCGTGCTGCACAATAAAGTATTCCATCAGGATGAACTTTTGGGCGCCGCGCAGCTGTTCGAGCAGCCGCTGATAAAACTGTTCGCCGAGGGAGAAGTATTCCACCTGGGTGTTGCGATAGACTTCAAAGCCGGAGGTGCTGCTGATATATCCCGCCTGCCGCCCGAGCATCGGGTCAATCAGCGACAGCTGCTGCAAGGGTGTGGGCTGCGAAAGGGAGTCGTTTGGATTAAGCGTAACCTTGCCGTGGTCGCGGTGCAGCAGCGAGCGGGTGTAGCTGTCAATCTGCCGTGCCATCCGTCGGCTGTTGCGCTTCATGCCAAACATCAAATAGAAGATGCCGCCCACCAGAGGAATTGCCATGATGAGGATGATCCAGGAAATCTTGTAGGAAGGGTTGTCCTCCCGCGGCAAAATCCAAAGAACCATCAAAAAGCTTAAAATATTGAAGGCAATGCTAATCCAGTATTGCCGGGTGCCAAGCTCGACCAGCGTGAACAGCAGCAAAAACAGCTGCAACAGGATGAGGACAACGATGATGAACAGACGGCTGGTCAGTAAAGTCAGCAGCCTTTTTTTGCGGGAGTGCCGGGCGGACAGCGGTTTGCGGATGTGGGCTCTCAAAGTGGGACACCTCCTGAAAGATAGGAAAAAAAGAGAGGCAAAGGGAAGAACCCCTCGCCTCTGCGGAAAACATGGTTTTGCGGGAGCAGCTCCCGATGAATGGTTATTCCAGTCCGTTTGGATTTTTGGAGATAAAGTTCCAGCTGCTCTGGCACATCTGGTCGATGGTGCGGGTTGCTTCCCAGCCGAGCATCTCGTGTGCTTTGGAGGCATCTGCGTAGCAGGAAGCGATGTCGCCGGCGCGTCTTTCCACAATTTTATAAGGGATGGCATGACCGCAGGCTTTTTCGAAGGCGTGTACAATCTGCAAAACGCTGGTGCCGTTGCCGGTACCCAGGTTGATTGCCTCCACGCCGGTGTGCGCCAGACTGTAATCAATGGCTTTGAGGTGTCCCAGAGCCAGGTCTACGACATGGATGTAGTCGCGTACGCCGGTTCCGTCCACTGTGTCGTAGTCGTCGCCGTAAACGCTCAGGCAGGGCAGCTTGCCGATGGCAACCTGAGAAACATAAGGCAGCAGGTTGTTCGGGATGCCGTTCGGGTCCTCGCCAATCAAGCCGCTGTCGTGTGCGCCGATCGGGTTAAAGTAACGCAGCAGTACAACGCTCCATTCGGGGTCTGCGACGTGCAGGTCGCTGAGGATCTGTTCAATCATCACCTTGGTGTAGCCGTATGGGTTGGTCGCAGAGGTAGGCATCCCTTCCTTAAATGGAACCGGGTTGTTCATGCCGTATACCGTAGCGGAGGAGGAGAAGACGATGCGCTTGCACTGATGCTCCTTCATGCTCTGGCAGAGCATCAGGGTGCCGGTGATATTATTGTGGTAGTATTCCAGCGGTTTATGCACCGATTCGCCTACCGCTTTGAATCCGGCAAAGTGGATGACAGCATCAATCTTCTGTTCTTCAAAGATACGGTCGATAGCAGGCTTATCCAACAGATCTGCCTGATAAAAAACAGGGCGGGTGCCGGTGATTTTTTCGATGCGGTTGAGGACCTCCGGCTTGGAGTTGGAGAAGTTATCGACGATAACGACCTCTTTGCCGGCATTGATCAGCTCCACGACGGTGTGGCTGCCGATAAATCCGGTTCCTCCGGTGACGAGAATAGCCATAATATACACTCCTTTATTGATCCTGATAAATTGTGCTTTTCCCTTGCATACAGTATATTCTTCTTAAAAAGCGGTGTCAACTGTGCTGTGGGATTTTACAAAGACTTTACCCTCCGTATGCCTGTGGGTAGCCGCTCTGTGCCATCTGGGCAAGCTGGTCGATCATCGGAAGCCCGCGCAGGCGCATTGCGGAAAAATCCACCGGAATCAGCTGCTGCGAGAGGACCGCAGGAGACTGGCTGTACACAGGGCTTTGAATGATCTGCTCCGGGTCCAGCTGGCTGTCGTAAAAGATGATGTCGGGGACCAGCTCCTCGCTTTCCACCTCGGGATAGCTCCAACGGGAGCCAAGCTCTCCCAGATTGTCAAAGCCCATCTGGTCCAGCAGCTCTCCCTCCAATGTTTCGCCGGTTGCCATGGTGTAGTCGGGCTGCGCAAGGTAGATCGCCTTCTTTTTAGAGGTGACCCGCACATACTCGGAAGCCGGTTGGATGGCAGTATCCAGCCTTTGCTGGTACTCATTTAAAAAGGCTTCAGCCTTCTGGGTGCCCTCCAAGCCGTAGCAAAGGGAAAACAGAGTGCGATAGCGCTCTTTGATGGAGTCGATGCTGTCCGGGTAGTCAAAGCAGATGACCTGAATGCCCGCCTGCTCCAGCTGCTCGATGCTGCTTTGACGCATGGGAACAGAAACCAGCACCCAGTCCGGGCGCACGGAAATCAGCTGTTGCAAATTGGGGTTCAGGGCAGTGCCGCAGCTTTGGCTGGCAGAAAGGCTGACCGAAGAGGGTGCATCGGTGCAGGCGCCCGAAATCAGGCTGGCAGCTCCGATGTCGCCTAACGCCTGCACCAGGTCGGCAGACAGGACCGCAAGGCTTCGTGGTTTGCTTGCAATCAGATATTCCTCTTCCCCTACATTCAGTTTGATGGGGAAGGATTCGGTGGAGGTCAGCTCCGAGTGATTTTGTACCTGCGGTTCTTCCTGCTTTTGCATGAAAGAGCAGGAGGAGAACAAAAAGGCTGTGCAAAAACACAGCGCCAGGGTCAGGGCTTGTATCCTTCGTTTCATCCTGATGACGTTCCTTTCCAAAAGATAAAAGGTTCTGTTTTCGTTTATTTTTATTGTAACTTTTTGCAGGGTCAATGTCAATTCATCCTCTTTCTTTTGCTTTTGTGAAAGAAAGAATTGTGTGTGTAAAAAAAGGGGAAATCGTTTCCAAAAGGCGGGTGTAACCGTGTTTGGAAAAAGGGGATGGAAATTTGGACAATTCTATGAGATAATAAGAAGTGGTTTTAGATGAGAGCATCTGCAAAGGAGGGAGATTCGGATGATCGTCATGGACCTGGAATGGAACCACGGAACGGTGGACAAGCAGCTGTTGTTGGAGGGACGCACCCTGCGCTTTGAGATCATCCAGATCGGCGCTGTGCAGGTGGACAGTCTGGGAAATATCTGCAAAACCTTTGAACGACTGGTAATGCCCTGTGTGCATCGCACCATTATGCCAAAGGTTATCGAGCTGACCGGCATCACCGACAGAAATCTAAAGGGTCAGCAGGGATTTGTGCAGGTATGGCAGGACTTTTGCCGTTGGGCAGGAGAAGAAAAAAGAATTGTTTTTTGGGGAAACTGCGACAAGGCAGTTTTGCTGTCCAATCTGCTGTACCATAAAATCGACGGCGGAGAAAGCTTGCAGATGTACGATTTGCAGGCGATGTTTGACTGTGCCTTTTTAAAGGGCGGGCAGCAGACCTCGCTGAGCGCTGCCATCGAACAGCTTGGGCTGCCTCCTTACGGAAGTTACCACTCGGCGCTGTCCGATGCTGTTAATGCAGCCAACATCATGCGCAGCTTGGGCGGAGAAAGCTTTGTGTACAAAAATCAGGTAAAGGTGCTCGAGCGTCTGCGCCTTCGTTCTGCCCGCCGCAAACGCAAGGAGCAGGAGGAGGGCAACCTGCTGATGGAGCGAACCCTGACCAACATCACCGACACAGCACAGGTCAAGCAGCTGCTGGCGCTGGAGCTGTCCCGACAGCTGGATAACGGCGTGCAGGAGGTGGTCCCGGGCTTTTACCGCAACCACAAAAAGATATGGGCGTACCAAAGCGGAGAGGAATTCTTCAAGGTGACCAGTCACTCCCGACCTGCCTTAAGCGGAGAGGGCAAAGACTTTGTGCTGCGCTTTTTTAAGATAGACCGCCCGCAGGTGGCAGCACTGCGCGCTTTTAGCAAACGGGCGTATCAGACGACGATGCGTCAAAGCCAGCGAGCTGCCCGACGCAGTCGAAAAAAAGGCTCATAATAAAAAACGGCGAAGGAATTCCCTTCGCCGTTTTTTGTCGGCAGTCAAATGCTGTGCAGGACAGGGAAAACGCTTGTTTTCTCCTGATGAAAGGACTATAATAAAAGATACAGTCTGTCCTATATCAGGAAAGAAATTCGAATGATGGGACAGAGAAATTTTTGTACGATCAAGGAGGCAACCCACATGGAAGAAAACCGCTTTACATGGAACCTCGAGGACATCTATCCCGATGAGCAGGCATGGTATCAGGACCTTTCCAAGGCAAAGGAACTGACAGCAAAGCTGGCTGCAATGCAGGGAAAGGTCTGTCAGGACGGACATACTTTGCTTGAAGCGCTTGACCTCAGTACCAAATGCAGCGAGTATATTGCAAAACTGTTTACCTACGCAAGCTGTCACTATGATGCACAGATGGGAAATGCAGGCTACAAAAAGCTGTATGAAACCATCTGCGGAGAGAACAGTGCAGCTGCCGAGCAGACTTCCTTCCTGATGCCCGAGCTGATGGAGCTGACTCGCGAAAGCTTCGACCGGCTGTGTGCACAGGTGCCGGAGCTTGCACTGTATACCCATTACATCGAAGACCTGCTTAGCCAGAAGGAACACATCCTCGACGAGCGCAGCGAGCAGATGCTGGTGCGTATGCAGGACATCCACTCCTCCTTTAAGAAAATCTACACCGACCTGCGTGTCAACGACACCAAGAGCGAGGAGATTGCCGACAGTCAGGGCAACAAACTGGTGGTCAGCGATGCGACCTACAGCGCAGCGATGGAGCACCCGGACCGCGCTTTCCGCAAAGAGTTTTTTGAAAAGCTGCTGGGCACCTACGGCGGCTATATCAACACCCTCTCCTCCAACTACTATGCGCTGGTCAAGACCAACGTCTATATCGCAAAAAGCAGAGGATATTGCAGCGCAAGAAATCAGTCGCTGTCGGAAAACTTTATCCCGGAGGAGGTCTATGACAACCTGCTGGCGACCGTTCGTGCCAACACCGAGCCGTTCCAGCGGTATATCTCGCTGCGCAATCGGGTGCTGGGCTTGGACAAGAGCTATATGTACGACCTGTTCCTCCCAATCGTGCCGGACAGCACTAAAAAGTACAGCTTTGATGAAGCATATGAGCTGATGCTCAAGGCAACCGCTATCCTGGGTGAAGACTACACTGCTCTGGTCAAACGCTCCCATGAGGAACGCTGGTGCGACGTATATCCAAAACAGGGCAAGGTCAGCGGCGCTTACTCGACCGGAGTTTATGACGTGCATCCTTATATGCTGCTCAACTACAACGGTACACTGGACGACGTCTTCACCCTGCTGCATGAAACCGGACACTCGATGCACAGCTACTACTCCGACCACACCCAGCCGTTCATCTATTCCGACTACACCCTCTTCTGTGCAGAGGTTGCTTCCACCACCAACGAGATGCTGCTGTATCATTATCTGCTCGACCACGCGCAGACCAAGGAAGAAAAAGCAGTTCTGCTTTCCAAGCACCTCAACGACATCCGCTCCACCTTCTACCGTCAGACGATGTTTGCTGATTTTGAAAATCAGACCCACAAGATGGTGGAAGCAGGTCAGCCGCTGCTGCCGGATGTTCTGTGCGAAATCCATCGTAAGATCAATGAAGATTACTACGGACCGGACTTTGTTGCCGACCGCTTTATCTCCTACGAGTGGGCACGCATCCCGCACTTTTACCGTGCCTTCTATGTTTACCAGTATGCGACCGGAATCTCCGCTGCCGTTGCGATTGCCAACCGCATCCGCAAGTTGGGTCAGCCGGCTATCGAGGATTACAAAAACTTCCTGCGTTCCGGTTCGAGCGACCATCCAATCGAGCTGCTCAAGATTGCCGGTGTGGACATGGCATCTCCACAGCCGATTCTGGACATCATCGAAGACTTTAACCAGACCCTCAAACAGCTGGAAGAGCTGCTGTAAATCAGAAGTTCAAAGAACTTTAGAAAAGGCGGCGCCCGTACCAAAACGGACGCCGCCTTTTTATGCGGTCGGGCAGGGCGCGGTGTTGCTTTTTTGTCCTTGCTGTGATAAAATGCTGAGGAGAAAACAAGCAGGATGAAACAGAAGAAGGAGGAAGCTGGAATGGCGATATTCTGTCCGCTGTACAGCGGGAGCAGCGGCAACAGTGCCTATGTGGATGCAGGAGAAAGCTCGCTGCTGATTGACCTGGGTGTCAGCTGCAAGGCGGCGGTGACCGCTCTGAATACATTGGGAGCAGACTTTAGCAAACTCAAGGGTATTCTGATTACCCACGAGCACAGCGACCACATCAAAGGGCTGCGGGTGTTTTTAAAAAAATATCCTCTTCCTCTGTACGCTTCGGCGCCGGTGCTGGAATATTTGCAGGAGAATGTCGAGCTGCCAGCTTCGGTGAGCCTGCATGAAGCAGACCCGGAGGGCTTCACTGTCGGCGATATGCAGGTGAAACCCTTTGCCACCTGCCATGACAGCGTGGGCAGTTTAGGATACCGCATTCTGCTGCCGGATGGAGGGGAATTGGGTTTTGCCACCGACCTTGGCTGCTATACGGCAGCGGTGGAGGAAGGTCTGCGCGGCTGTGGAACGGTGATGCTCGAGTCCAACTACGACGACGGCATGATTTTAGCCTCCGACTACCCTTATTATTTAAAAAGAAGAATCCAATCGAACAACGGGCATCTGTCCAACAACGACTGTTCGGCAGTGCTGCCGCAGCTGGCAGCCAGCGGGACCAAACAGTTTGTGCTGGGACATTTGAGCCAGAACAACAATATGGGATTGCTAGCGCATCAGGCATCCGAGCAGGCGCTGCTGCAATCGGGTCTGTCGCCGCAGGATTTCACCTTGCAGGTGGCACAGCGCAGCCAGCCAAGCACACCGATCGTTTTATAAATTAAAAGCGGGCAGGAACCAATCAGGTTCCTGCCCGCTTGTTGTATGGAGATAGCCTGCATTCGTGCAGTTGGATTTTGTTTTCCGTTTTCCTATCGGCTCCAAATCAGCTGACCGCCCAGGTACACATGGTCGATGCCGTCAGTATCAATGGAGGTCAGGTAATCGCCGTGGGAAGCGAAGGGGGATACCGGAACCTTTCTTGCGCGGATGAACAGGTCATTTCCTTCCTGCTTGAGCTGCCATCCCCGAAGGGCGACGGCGGATTCTACGGCAGTTACCTGTAAATCCAGATAGGAAGGATGCTCTGTAATCTGATATGCCAGCTGCTTGCCGTCGACGGGTTCACCGATGAGCAGCCAGCTGGACAGCAAGCAGGCGGCGGTCACCAGCAAAACGGTAAGGACGATTCCGATTTTCTTTTTCATGGGATTCCTCCTTTTGGGTGGGGATGGGTTTCCTTTTCTTGAGTTTATCATAATTTCCAGTGCCTGACAATAAAACGATGCAGAAAGGCAACAGCCTTCGCCCAAAGAAAAAATTTAAAACAGCGCACATATTTGTCGGCAGGCTGCATAGGATATAGGGTGAACTTTTTTATGAACAAGATGGAAGGAGGATTTTGAGATTGAAACAGCACACCCTGCCCCAGCAGCACCAAAAGCAGGAGCATCCGACCCGAGAGCACAAGCCGGTATATGAAAGCTGCCGTCAGTGGTTTATGACCGAAGGAGATGTCGATGACTTTATCTTCTATCACAGCGAGGAACAGGTCAGCCAGAGATAAAAAGAGAGCCGTTTTCCTTACAGGTGTCCTGCAAGAAAAACGGCTCTCTTTCTACTTATCGGATGTGATTTTGGTAAACAGGGGTGTAGCTGTCATCTTCGACCAGATAGACGGTATCAACGTCTTCATCAAAAATGCCCGACTGAACGAACTGCTCGATGTCCTCCTCCAGAAGGAATTTTACACAGGTTCCGCAGGAGGAGCTGAGCTTGCGCGGAACAGGCATCAGCATCGGTTTTTTCTCGGTGCCCTTGAGATGACGGGAGAAATTCACCGCAGCAAAGTGGGTGAAAAAGGTTGCGATGTAGGTCAATGTTACCATCCTTTTCTTTTGCGACTTGTTTTGCGACGCACTACACCTTGCCGATTATTTTTTTAGGGTCAGGTGGAAATCGTCACCGTCTTCGGAAACGCTGACGGTGAAGCCTGCATTCTGCGCAAAACGGGTGACGTTTTCTTTTGCGGTGCCGTTGTCTACAATGATTTCAAAGCATTTTGCGGAAGGGGAAGCTTCCAGTGCTTTTTTGGTCATCAATACCGGCTGTGGGCAGGAAAGTCCACGTGCGTCTACGATCTGTTTGTCTGCCATATTATTCAGCTCCTTTGCTCGGATTGGAAAGGTTATCGGTTATGCGTTCTTTTTAGCTTTTGCGATGTTCAGGGAAGCAACCACCAGCATGACTGCCAGACCGATGAGGACAGCAACCTTGCCTGCGATGGATGGACCGCCTGCGCTTTCAGCACTTGCAGCAGCTCCGGCAAGACCGAAGTTGTGTGCGAAAGCAGCACCGACGATGTAACCCAGAACGGTGATAGCGGAGTCTGCGTTGCCTTCACCGGTGAGGATGAGCTGACGCAGAGGGCAGCCGCCCAGCAGGACAGAACCGAAGCCAACGACCAGCATACCCATAAAGTTCCAAAGGTGCATAGCGTGTGCAACCGGCTGACCGGTGAATCCAAGGTGGAAGTTGCCGGTGACCAGGTTGCCAATCAGAGCTGCAACAATAATTGTAACAAATCCCAGCAGCAATTTCCAGTCTTTAAACAGAACCAGGTCGCGGATACCGGCTACCATACACATACGGGATCTCTGGCAGAGTGCGCCAACGACCAGACCGGCGATGAGAGCCACGATAATAGGAGCGTGCATCGAGCCAGGTCCTTTTTCGCTGAAGACAAACAGGGAGGGAACCAGCAGGAACAGCACAAACAGCAGACCCAGACCGACCGGCAGAGCAACGCCTTCGGAGGTGGTCAGCTTATAAGTACGCTTGAGGGAGAAACCTTTGTTGAGGAAGAAGATACCGACCAGGATACCAACGGCAAAACCGGCAAGACCAACGATTGCGTTCAGGTCGCCGCCGCCGATACGCAGTACCATGCGCAGAGGGCAGCCCAGGAATACCAGAGCGCCAATCATAACAAAAGCGCCCAGGAAGAAGCGGGTGACCGGAGCGGAGCCGCCTTTTGGAGAAAATTCCTTGCTGACCATTGCCATGATGAGTGCGCCGCCGATTAAGCCCACGATCTCAGGTCGGAAGTACTGCACAACAGGTGCAGAGTGCAGCTTGGTGGCACCGGCGATGTCACGCAGGAAGCAGGCGATACAGAATCCCATGTTTTTCGGGTTGCCCAGCATGACCAGAACAACTGCAATCAGACCGATTACAGCACCGGTAACAACAATGCGGGCATAAGCTTTTTTGTCCTTCATAAACACATCTCTCTTTCTGCTCGGACAGGCAAAGCCTGTCGAAGATTATGATACTTTCGTAAACAGTTTATAACAGATGAAGAGAAAAGAAAAATAGTTTTTATCTATTGTTTTCTATAAATGGATTGAATTTATAAATAATGGTGGAACAAAGCGGAAAAGATGGTATAATGTAAACGAGGGAAACTGCCCTTTTAAGCCAAAATCACAAATGGGGCAGTTGCAGCCAAGCAATGCAGAAGAAGGAGAAGGATCATGAAAAGGGTATATCTGGACAACGGAAGCACATCTTATCCAAAGGCGCCGGGCGTAGGACAGGCAGTGTTTGATTTTATTGAAAACATCGGCACCAATGTCAACCGCGGCGGCTATGAAGCTGCCTATGCGGCAGAGGATGTCATCATTGAAACCAGAGAGATGCTGTGCAAAATGTTTCATTTTGATAAGATCAAAAATGTGATTTTTACTCCGAGCATCACCTACTCCCTCAACTATATTATAAAAGGATACCTGCGCGCGGGAGACCATGTCCTGGTTTCCGCAATGGAGCACAATGCCATGATGCGTCCGCTGACCCAGATGCTCGAGCATGGCGTGGAGTTTGACCGCGTTCCCTGCAACCAACAGGGGGAACTGCTCATCGACCAGATGGAGGGAATGATCCGTCCAAACACCAAGGCGGTGCTGATGCTGCACGCTTCCAACGTCTGCGGCACTCTGATGCCGGTTGAGCAGGTGGGACAGCTGTGCAAAAAGCACGGTCTGACCTTTATTCTGGATGCGGCACAGACAGCGGGTGCCTTCCCCATCGACATGGAAAAGATGAACATTGATGTGCTCACCTTCACCGGACACAAAAGCCTGCTGGGTCCACAGGGAATCGGCGGATTTTTGGTCAGCGACGAGGTTGCGCAGCAGATGATCCCGCTGGTCACAGGCGGCACCGGCAGCGTTTCCGACTCGGAGGTGCAGCCGGACTTTCTGCCGGATAAATTTGAATCCGGTACCCAGAACATCCCGGGTATCTACGGACTGCACGCGTCCCTTTCCTTCCTGGAAAGGACCGGTATCGAAAATATCCATCAGCATGAGATGAGTCTGTGCAAGGCATTTATTGAAAAAATCGATGACCTGCATGAGGATTGCATCCGTCTGGTCGGAACCCGCGACATGGAAAAGCGCGGACCGGTGGTTTCTCTGGACTTCCAGGGCAGAGATAACGCGGAAATCTCCTTCCTGTTGGACAGTGAGTACGGAATCAGCACTCGCTGCGGGATGCACTGCGCTCCAAATGCCCATAAGACGCTGAATACCTACCCGCAGGGCACCGTTCGTTTTGCCTTTGGATGGGCAAATCGTATGGAGGATGTGGACTGGGCAGTTAAGGCGATTCGGGAAATTCTCCAAAAATAGAGAAGCACCCTGTTATTTTTATGACACACACGTTTTTTTGAACAAATGGGGATAAAAAATTTGTGATATAGTGTTTATTGGCTCGTTAAATAATATACAAACTAAACAAAAAAGCGGCATAAAAACTTACATTGAATTTATCGCTTACCCCCTTGCAATTTATCGAAAAATCAGATATAATAAAGCCAGTGAAATCGGAAATATCTATTAAGGAAATCAAACACAATAGATATAATCAATATAGCAAACCGCTAAAACCCTTTTCACGACATTAATATTTGGTTGAAAGCATCGGGAGAATCCCCAAGGGTTGTAAACAAGAGTGCCGCAGCCGATCGGGGTGCCGTAGGGAATAAGCAGCAGGGAATGCCATCCCTGGTCTGTAAAAATCTCAGGCCCAAGCACCGATGCCAGACAAATCTCTGGAAGCACCCGCCAGACTACGGGTAAACAGAGCGAAAGGCACGTCGGTTGTTTTTTGCTCTTTTTTTATACGCTGAAAAATAGATTGCGGGAGACAGAGAAAATGAAATTTGTGATCGTAACAAACAATCCGAAGGTTCGTGACGAACTGGGACAGGAATTCGATGTCGATTATGCAGACATCACCTATCGAGAGATTTTGTGCAAGGTGCGGGATATGATCTATGAAGGTCATAAGCTGCTGACCCATCCGCTTTCGGGAAGTGTCAAGCCAAACGAAACCCCGTACAAATCCATTTTGGTCGCAAAGAAGACCGGCAAGATGGATGTGCAGGACGCATCCATCATCGAAAACAGTATCATTACTGCGGACAAGTTTTCGGTTAAGTTCCCGGAAATGCCGCAGAGTGTCAGGGAAGATTTCCAGCTGATCGATTCCACATTGATCCGCTCTGCACTGATGAGCATCCCTGATATTTTTTAATGCGCTTACATTGAGCCTCCCAAGAGGTTTGATTTAAGAAAGATAAAGGGTTTTATATTAACAAGGAGGTGTTCGCTTTGAAAAAGTTGGAACTCGGTAATATTCTCATTCACGATGTTCAGTTTTCAAACGAAGGTTCAAAAGTAGAAAACGGCGTTTTGTACGTTAACAAAGAAGAAATCTGCAAAATCGCTCTGGAAGATGAAAATATCGCATCCTGCGAAGTTTTCCTCGCTCGTCCAGGTGAAAGCGTAAGAATCACACCTGTTAAAGACGTCATCGAGCCTCGCGTAAAAGTAGAAGGCAAAGGCGGCATTTTCCCAGGATGGATTGCTAAAGTTGACACCGTTGGCGAAGGCAGAACCCACGTTCTCAAAGGCGCTGCTGTTGTTACCACCGGTAAGATCGTAGGCTTCCAGGAAGGTATCATCGATATGACCGGTCCTGGCGCAGACTACACCCCATTCTCCAAGACCATGAACGTTGTTGTTAAAATGGAGCCAGTAGAAGGCCTCAAACAGCACGAGCATGAGTACGCTCTGAGAATCGCAGGCTTCAAGATCGCTTGCTTCCTGGGCGAACTGGGCAGAAACGTTACTCCAGATGAAGTTAAAACTTACGAGTTCGACAACATCGTTGAGTCCGCTGCTAAATATCCAAACCTGCCAAGAGTTGCATATGTACAGATGCTTCAGTCCCAGGGTCTGCTGCATGATACCTATGTATACGGCGTAGACGCAAAGAAAACTCTGACCACCATCATCACCCCAACCGAGGTTATGGACGGTGCTATCGTTTCCGGTAACTGCGTATCCTCCTGTGATAAGAACCCAACCTACGTTCACATGAACAACCCTGTTGTTACCGACCTGTTCGAGCAGCACGGTAAGACCCTGAACTTTGTTGGTATGATCATCACCAACGAGAACGTTTACCTCGCAGACAAAGAGCGTTCCTCCAACTGGTCCGCTAAACTGGCTAAATACCTGGGCTGCGACGGCGTTATCATCTCTCAGGAAGGCTTCGGCAACCCGGATACCGACCTGATCATGAACACCAAGAAGATCGAAGCTGAGGGCATCAAGACCGTTATCATCACCGATGAGTACGCTGGCCGCGATGGTAAGTCCCAGTCTCTGGCTGACGCTGACCCATCTGCTGACGCAGTAGTAACCGGCGGTAACGCTAACCAGGTAATCGTACTGCCTCCAATGGAGACTGTATACGGTCACCTCGAGTTTGTTGACACCATCGCTGGTGGTTCTGCAAACAACATCGACGCTCACGGCAACATCACCGTTGAGATCCAGGCAATCACCGGTGCTACCAACGAAACAGGCTTCAACTACCTGTCCGCTAGATAATAGGAAGGGAAGGAAATACGATGAGCAAAATCAGAGTAGTACAGTACATTAACCAGTTCTTCGCTCAGATCGGTGGCGAAGAAAAAGCTGACATCCCAGCTGAGCTGCGTGAAGGTCCAGTAGGTCCTGGTCTCGCATTCAACCAGGCTTGGGGTGAAGAAGCTGAAGTTGTTGCAACCATCATCTGCGGCGACTCCTACTTCAACGAAAACCTTGAAAAAGCTCAGGCTGAGGTTCTCGAGATGGTTAAATCTCAGAACCCAGATATGTTCATTGCTGGTCCTGCATTCAACGCTGGTCGTTACGGCGTAGCTTGCGGTACTATCGCAAAAGCTGTTCAGGACAACCTCAACATCCCTGTTCTGACCGGTATGTACGTTGAGAACCCAGGCGCTGATATGTTCAAGAAAGACGTTTACGTTGTTTCTACCAAGAACAGCGCTGCTGGTATGAGAGATGCTGTTAAGAAAATGGCTCCTCTGGCTCTCAAGCTGGCTAGACATGAAGCTATCGGCGCATCCTGCGAAGAAGGCTACATGCCAAACGGCATCCGTGTAAACCTCTTCGAAAAAGAGAGAGGCTCCAAACGTGCTGTTAAGATGCTGATCGCTAAGCTGAACGGCAAACCATACACCACCGAGTTCCCAATGCCTTCTTTCGACCGTGTTGCTCCAAACCCGGCTGTTAAAGATATGGCTCATGCAACTGTTGCACTGTGCACCTCCGGCGGTATCGTTCCTCTGGGCAACCCAGACCACATCGAGTCTTCCTCCGCTTCTCACTACGGCGAGTACGACATCGAAGGCGTTATGGACCTGACTGCTGACAAATGGGCTACTGCACACGGCGGTTATGACCCAGTATATGCTAACGAAGATCCTGACCGCGTTCTGCCAGTTGACGTTCTGCGCGACATGGAAAAAGAAGGCCGCATCGGCAAGCTGTACCACTACTTCTACACTACTGTTGGTAACGGTACTGCAGTAGCTTCCTCCAAAGCATTTGCTGAAGAGTATGCTAAGAAGATGAAAGCAGATGGCGTGGATTGCGTTATCATGACCTCTACGTGAGGAACCTGCACACGTTGCGGCGCAACGATGGTTAAAGAAATCGAACGTGCAGGTCTGCCAGTAGTTCACATCTGTACTGTAACCCCAATTTCCATGACAGTTGGTGCAAACAGAATCGTTCCAGCTATCGCTATTCCTCACCCACTGGGCAACCCAGCTCTGACTATGGAAGAGGAAAAAGTTATCAGAAGAAAGATCGTTGAGACCGCTCTCGAAGCTCTCGAGACCGAAGTTGACGATCAGACCATCTTCGACGTTAAATATTAATCCGCTTCTGAAAAGCTCTTGCCGGAGGGAAGTCCTCCCTTCGGCAAGCTTTTAAGAAAATAAATTTAGGGAGACGATTACAATGGATAAAGTTTATGACATTATCGTGTTAGGTGCAGGTCCTGCAGGTTTGACTGCTGCTTCTTATGCTGGCCGTGCAAGAATGGACACACTCCTTATTGAAGGAACAAAAGACGGCGGACAAATCGTTATCACCAACGAAATCGAGAACTATCCAGGCTCCCTGGAAGAAGAATCCGGCCCGTCCCTGATTGCCAGAATGACAAAACAGGTAGAAAAATTCGGTGCTGACCGCGTTACAGACACAATCGTTGACGTAGAGCTTGAAGGTAAAGTAAAACACCTGAAAGGCAACCATGGCGATTACTATGCAAAAGCTGTTGTTATCGCTACCGGTGCTTCCCCTCGTCCGATTGGCTGCCCAGGTGAGAAAGAATTCACCGGTAAAGGTGTTTCTTACTGCGCAACCTGTGATGCAAACTTCTTCGAAGATTTTGAAGTATACGTAGTAGGCGGCGGCGACTCTGCTGTTGAAGAAGCTATGTACCTCACCAAGTTCGCAAGAAAAGTAACTCTGGTTCACAGACGTGACGAGCTCAGAGCTGCTAAATCCATCCAGGAAAAAGCATTTGCTAATCCAAAGATGGCATTCATGTGGAACACCACAATCGAAGAGATCAAAGGCGACGGCGTTGTTACATCTATGATCGTAAAAGACACCAAAACCGGCGAGACCAGAGAGATTGAGGCTGATGAGGAAGACGGAACATTTGGTATCTTCGTATTCGTAGGTTTCGATCCTAAATCCCAGCTGTTCGAGGGCAAACTCGAGATGGAAAATAGATACATCGTTACCGACAAATACATGCATACTTCCGTTCCAGGCGTATTCGCAGCTGGTGACGTTATCGTGAAACACCTGCGTCAGGTAGTTACCGCTTGCGGCGACGGCGCTGTTGCAGCTACCGAAGCTCAGCACTACGTAGAGAACCTGGCTGACTAATTGCCAGGATTTCCATCCAAAATCCAGGGAACGTTTTAAAAAGTTCGGTTTAATGAGAGTTTGAAGTCGGCACTTTTGGAATGTTCCAGAAGATAAAAATCTAAAAAAGTGGGACTGCAATCCGAACACGAGAATGCGCCTCTTTTAAAGAAGGAGATTTTGCAATTATGTTGGAAGTAACAAAAGAAAACTTCGAATCTGAAGTACTGCAGGCTGAAGGCTATGTATTCGTAGACTTCTTTGGCGACGGCTGTGTTCCATGTGCTGCTCTGATGCCACATGTACACGCTCTGGCTGACAAATATGCAGACAGCAAGCTCAAATTCTGCTGCATGAACACCACTAAAGCAAGACGTCTTGCTATCAAACAGGGTATCATGGGTCTGCCTGTAATGGCTATCTACAAAGATGGCGCTCAGGTAGAATCTCTGGTTAAGGAAGACTGCACCCAGGATTCCATCACCGCTCTGGTTGAGAAATACGTCAACATGTAATCTTCCCGCTTTTGCAGGGGATTACCAATTCATTTAACCAAAGCAGCATCAGGCTGTTTTGATAAACCGGTGATTCGGTTCATCGGAGAAAGAAATAAGGAGGATTTAGTCATGAGCCTTTTGAATGGTAAAAAAGTTATCATCATCGGCGACAGGGACGGCGTTCCAGGCCCAGCAATCGAAGAATGCGTAAAGACTGCTGGCGCTGAGGTAGTATACTCCTCTACGGAATGCTTTGTCTGAACTGCCGCTGGCGCAATGGATTTGGAAAATCAGAAGAGAGTTAAAGATTTCGCTGATCAGTATGGTGCTGAGAACATCGTAGTTGTTCTGGGTGCTGCTGAGGGCGAAGCTGCTGGTCTGGCTGCTGAAACAGTAACCGCTGGCGACCCAACTTTTGCAGGTCCATTGACAGGAGTTCAGTTAGGACTCACAGTATATCACGTTTGCGAACCAGAAATCAAAAATGAAGTCGACCCAACTGTTTACGATGAGCAGGTAGGTATGATGGAAATGGTTATGGATGTAGATGACATCATCTCTGAGATGAGCTCTATCCGCAACGAATACTGCAAATACCTCTAAACCGAAGTTATAGGTGGTGTGGTGGTGTGGTGATGAATCACCATGCACTGCACCGCCTATTTTCTTTTTTTACACACTGTCCGTTATGGACAAACTTTACGTCATTTTTATGACGATAAAGAAAATGCCTATTGGCAGAAAGCACAGTGCAGGGTGCCTTCTTGTGTAAAAAAAGCAGAATTCTGCAAAAATCCATGACAACCCGCCTATTTTAGTGTATACTGATTATATGGGACTTGTCCTCCTTTTTTGTGATACAAAGGCGGGTCTCTGTCCGCTCGGGCGCGGCTTTTCGCGTGCGGGCAAACGTTGTAAAAACCGGGATTCTGCGGACAGGCAGCCGGTTTTTAGCAAGGAAAAGATTCATCAATAAAATGAATGAGAGGCGTGACTGCAATGAACAGTGTAATCAAAGGCGCAAGCTACATTCTTGCCCATACACCAGACATGGTAATGGAAAATGGTACCACCCAGACCACCGAGAAAATCGTAAACCCAGGTTCTGAGTACCTCAAAGAACTGCCAAATCACATCAGAACTTACGAGCAGGCTCTGGCATATCTGCCAAACCAGACTTACATCGGCAATATGCATCCAGACGAACTGGCAAAATACCCACAGCCATGGGTAGACACCACCGTTGACGGCCTGAACAAGAGAGAGGGTAAATTCGGCGAAATCATGCCTGAAGATGAGTTCTACATGCTGATGCAGTGCGTAGACGTTTTCGAGCTGGTTATGCTGGATAAAGAGTTCGTAGCTCAGGTAAAAGATAAATTTGCTGCTAACCCAGTAATCGACGAGAGCATCGTTGCTAGAATCCACGAAGGCGTTGACGCTTCCGAGATTGAGCACTTTGTAAACGAAGAGCATGCTGAACCACTGGTATATGGCGGCAAAACCATCGGTTTCGTTAAGAGAGCACATGACGTTGACGAAAACCTCTCCGCTCACACCATGCTGGAGAACATGGTTTCCAAAGCATCTGCTGTTCTGTCCCTGCTGCACCTGATCCGTGTTACCGGCATCGACAAAAACGAGATCGACTACGTTATCGACTGCTGTGAAGAGGCTTGTGGTGATATGAACCAGCGTGGTGGCGGCAACTTCGCAAAAGCTGCTGCTGAGATTGCTGGTCTGAACAATGCTACCGGTTGTGACGTCCGCGGCTTCTGCGCTGGCCCAACCCACGCATTCATCAACGCTGCTTCCCTGATTAAAGCTGGCACCCACAAACACGTTGTAGTTGTTGCTGGTGGTTGTACCGCTAAACTGGGTATGAACGGTAAAGACCATGTTAAGAAAGGTCTGCCAATCCTGGAAGATATGATCGGCGGTTTCGCTATCCTGCTGGGCGAAAACGATGGTATCAACCCAGAAGTTGACACCGAGCACACCGGCAAACACACCGTTGGTACCGGTTCCGCTCCACAGAACGTAATCTCCTCTCTGGTAACCAATCCTCTGGATGCTGCTGGACTGAAGATCACCGACGTTGACAAATACTCTGCTGAGATGCAGAACCCAGATATCACCAAACCTGCTGGCGCTGGCGACGTTCCGCTTGCTAACTACAAGATGATCGCTGCTCTGGGCGTTAAGAGAGGCGAGCTGGAGAAGAAAGATCTGGCTACCTTCCCTGCTGAGCACGGTATGGTAGGCTGGGCTCCAACTCAGGGTCATATCCCATCTGGTGTTCCATATGTAGGCTTCTGCCGCGAAGACATCCTCGAGGGCAAAATAAACAGAGCTATGATCATCGGTAAAGGTTCTCTGTTCCTTGGCCGTATGACCAACCTGTTCGACGGCGTATCCGTAATGATCACCAAGAACTCCGGCAAGACCGAAGAAGCTGCCGTTTCCGAAGAGCACATCAAAGGCCTGATCGGCAAAGCAATGAAAGATTTCGCTGCTTCCCTGCTGGCTGCTGCTGACGAAGAATAATTTTGCAGGTTTGTTTTAAATCTGTAAACTGAAAGGAATGAGGAGATCATTATGGCACAGATTGAAAAAATGATTGCCAAAACTTTCATGGACATTGCAACCGGTCTGGAAACTGGCTCCTTCGGAGCAAGACCAAAGATCGCTGTAACCGGTCTTGGAAGCGAACATGGCGAAGCAAACTCTGTGGAAGCTGCCGTACTGGCTGCTGACAGAGGTGTTGATGTTACCCTCATCGGCACTGCTGAAAACGAAAAATTTACTACCGTTAAGGTTTCTGATGAAGACGAAATGTACAAGGAAATGGAAAAAATGCTGGATGCAGGTTCCATCGATGGCTGCGTTACCATGCACTACCCATTCCCAATCGGCGTTTCCACTGTTGGTCGTGTTGTTACCCCGGGTAAAGGCAAACAGATGTTCATCGCAAACACCACCGGTACTTCCGCTGCTGAAAGAATCGAAGCGATGATCCGCAATACCATTGCCGGTATCATCACTGCGAAAGCTTGCGGCATCAAAAACCCAACCGTTGGTATCCTGAACGTAGACGGCGCTAGACAGTGTGAAGGCGCTCTGAAAGAACTTCAGGCTAACGGCTATGACATCCACTTTGCAGAATCTTCCCGTGCAGACGGCGGCTGCGTAATGAGAGGTAACGACCTGCTGGTCGGCGCTTGTGACGTTATGGTCACCGACTCTCTTACCGGTAACATCCTGATGAAGATGATGTCTTCCTACTGCACAGGCGGCAGCTATGAGGCTGTTGGCTACGGCTACGGTCCTGGTATCGGCGAAGGCTACGACAGACTGGTTCTGATCGTATCCCGTGCTTCCGGTGCTCCTGTCCTGGCAAACGCTATGGAATATGCTGCACAGCTGGTAAAAGGCAATTACAGAGAAATCGCTGCAAAAGAATATGCAGCTGCTAAGAAAGCTGGTCTGGAGAAGGTTATCGCTGCTCGCAAACCAGTGAAGAAAGAAGCTTCTGAAGAAGTCGTAGAGTGCCCACCAAAAGAGGTTGTAACCGCTTCCGTTGCCGGTATCGAGGTTATGGACCTGGAGGACGCTGTACAGGCTCTGTGGAAAGCAAAGATCTACGCAGAAAGCGGAATGGGCTGCACCGGACCTCTGGTTATGATGTCTGAAGCAAACCATGACAAAGCTGTTGAGATCCTCAAAGCTGCTGGCTATATTTCCTAGTTCTTTTTTGAAAGCACAGGAGAAATCGTTACAATAGAGAGCGGCTTTTGATGCTTTTCTAACATAAAAATCGTTACAAAATAAGGTACACAGCTTTTGCCTTTGGGCATCGGCTGTGTACCTTTTTTGTTTTTCTGAAAAAGCATCGGACAGGTGAGTTTTTCACATTTTCAATGGGGATTTGTTGAAAACAGGCAAGTAAAAAGCGGAAGGGCATCCATTGGATGTCCTTCCGCTTGATGGTTTATAAAGATTTTTTAAAATCGTACCGGAGGCAAAAAGCCTTCAAAGATGATGGCGTCATATTGATGGATAGCTGCCTCATAATCCTGTTCACGGATGGTCCAGCCGACGGTGAGCGCACCACAGCTCTTGCAGAAGGAGAAGGAATGACTGTCCTGTGCAAAGCGGTGGTCGTAGGCGATGAAATGAGGCTTGGAAAGGATATTGAACATCATGCCGCCCAACGCCGCCGAAGAAATGGCAGTCAGCGGGTTGCCCTTGGAAGGAATGTGGGTCGCCAGCTGCCCGCGCATGATCTGTGGCTCGTTTTTGGCAAACCAGCCCATAATCAGTGGGTTCATGGATTCGATGCAGTAGTCGCCCGGATAGTTGCGCAGCAGGTCATAGACCTTCAGACAGGTCCGTTCAATCCGCTCGGTGGATTTGATTTCCACAATCAGCGGGACCCTTCCATTGACCTGTGCCAGTACCTGGGAAAACAGCGGAATCTTCTCAAAGGTTTCACCCAGATTATATTCCTGTAGCTGCGCATAGGTTGCCTGCTCGATGACCAGAGGGGAGGAACACATCCGTTGCAGGTCGTCATCGTGGAAAACAACAATTTTTCCGTCGGCGGTCATCTGCAAATCCAGCTCGATGCCGTAGCCTGCCTGTGCAGCAGCTTCAAAAGCGGAAAGGGAGTTTTCACAGCGGGTCTGATTATCAAATAAGCCGCGGTGGGCAAAACAGCGGTGGAAAAATTTTCTTTGCAGTGGGTGCTTTTGGAAGGAGGGCATGACACACAGCGCACAGGCGCCGGCGCCCATCAAAGCAAGGGAGAGCAGGTGCTTCATAACAAACCTTCTTTCATTTTTGGTGTAGCGTTCTGTTGGACAGGGACTCAGCGGTCCAACGATTCGTTTTCAAAGGCATTTTCCAACATCTCTCCTTCGGCGCCGCACTCGCCTTCGTTTTCTTCGTCGGAGTCTGCTTCGTCGGGCAGCACCTTGGTCTGGCGGGCAAGGGTGTATTCCCGCTGTGCCATCTGCTCGACCGATGGATTAAAGTCGGAGAGATAGAGGTCAGGGTCGCGGCTCAGACGCTCCAGGTCGATACGCGCAGTCAGGCAGGCGTCGGAGGAAGGATGTTCGGTCTGGCTGATGATGCCGTTGCCCAGTTTGGTGGCAGAAAACGGACCGTAGATGCCGCTGATGGCGCGGAAGGGCAGGTCCATAAAGTCGCCGGTCAGCCAAGAGGCAACCGCAAACACCGGCTGCTCCTGACAGCGCATGAAGGCACAGCTTTGCAAGAAGGCGCTGCTGCGGCTGGAACAGAAGGCAGAAGGACACAGCAGCAACTGGGAGCCAAGCGAATGGGCAGCCCGTGCAGCTTCAAAAAGGCGCTGGTCCATACCAGTTAAAACCGAGATGCGGCAGAGCTTGGTCTGCACCGTCTGAAGCTCCCTGCCGGGGAGGATGCCACACAGCTTTTCCTGTGGGGAGAGGTGCAGCTTGTCCTGCTGCAGGATGATGGTGCCGTCCGGGTCAAACAGAAAGGCGCGGTTGACCAAGCCCTCGCGGGTGCGCACGATGGTCGTTCCGGCTAAAATGTAGACAGAAGCTTTGATGGCAAGCATCGAGAAGAAGCGGATATAGCTTTCATACAACGGCTGTGCCAGATATTTGGTGTAGAAGGAGAGAGCTTCTTGGACCGGTTCGGTGTCACCGTTGAGCAGGTCCTCGGAGAACTGGTAGCACAGGTCGAAGAGAGAAGAGGAGCTGAGCAGCGGGAGCAAACCGACATACTCGGGAAAGACAATCAGCTGGCTGCCGTCGGATACAGCGCGGTTGACACTGCCCAAAACCATCTCCAGGGCATCCTTGGCAGGCAGCTCGTTGTGCAGTGCCATCTGCACACAGGAAACCTTGATGTTGTTGGGACTGACAAAGTCCAGCGAGCGGGAAAGACGGATGTCTGTCTGCTCCAGCACCCGGTCCAGCTTCGGGATGCTCCAGTTGGAGAGCAGCAGCTTGGAGGCAGCAACATATTTGAGCTTCATCTAGCAGATGCCTCCCTTCCCGTAGATGCGTAGGTCCAGCTTTTGCGGAAGGTTGCCGCCAAAGTCACTGCGCTGTAATTTGTTCAGATACAGCTTGGCAAACAGGTTGTGAGAGCTTGCAGGCGTCACCAGATAGCCGCTTTCATCCTGTGTCAGGCTGCACGGCGCAGCTACCGCAGAAAAACAGTTGCAGCATCCCACCACATAGACACCGTTGGACTGTGCCGCATTCCAAATACCGGTGGTGAGCATATGGCGGCTGAGCTGGTAGGAGTCGATGAACTGAGAAGCAATCACGATCTGTGCGCCCTTCATGCGGGCAACGCGGACCACCTGCGGGTGGTAAATATCGACATCGACACACAAAAAGATGTTGCCGATGGGGGTGGAGATGGGTTCGATTTTATGATACTGCTCCAGCTCCGCCTGGTTGTACAGGTTGCGGTGGGTTGCTCCCTGGATGCCTAAAATTTCACCCTTTGGAGAGAACAGGCAGAGATAGAGAATGTTATCGACAACAAAGCGGCTGGGGACAAGGTACACCTTGTTTTGTGCAGCATATTTTCGGCAGGCGTTCAGATAATCGGGCGTATCCCATTCGGGGATATAAGATTTAACATCGGAAAAGATGACCAGGTCGGTGAGCTGCCGGACCTTTCCGAAGGGGGGAATGATGCTGACTACGGCACGAGCCACAGAAATCACCTCTTTGAGTTTGATGGTTCTATCAAAAAAGACAAGCATAAAAAGAAATACTTTGCTTCTATTATACTATTCAATGGGAAGTAAGACAAGGCAATCGGGCAAGGTTCTCCAAAATACAAAGAACATCCCACCCAAAGAGGAGAAAATCCTGCGACCGAACAGGAAGGATTATTTTCAACAAAGAGGGTGTGGAAACAGTTTAAAAATAATTACCAATCGTAAAAACCAGGTAAAATATCATAGTTTAAACAGTTTCAACGAAGTTTTCAACATATAATTGTTGTGGATTTTTGTTAAATAGAGGGGAAAGCAGTCAAAAAGGAGTTTTTCCTAGCGCAACTCTGCAAAAAATCTGCTGAGCAGTTGGGAACATTCCTCCTCAAGCACGCCGGAACGAACAATGGGAGTATGATTAAACGGCATAACAAACAGGTCAGCGACGGAGCCGCAGCAGCCGGCTTTTTCATCCTTAGCACCGTATACCACCCGGTCCAGCCGGGCGTTGATGATGGCACCGCTGCACATCGGACAAGGCTCCAGTGTGACATACAGCTCGCACCCGCTCAATCGCCAGCTGCCCAGTTTTTGACAGGCCTGCTGGATGCACAGCACCTCGGCGTGCGCCAGGGCATCCTGGTCCAGCTCCCGGCGGTTGTGGGCGCGTGCAATGATTTCGTTTTGGTAGACAATCACCGCACCCACCGGAATTTCGTGCAGCTCGGCAGCTTTGTGTGCCTCTTCGAGTGCCTGGCGCATCCAGTGGCAATCTCGTTGCAGATAAGCAGGAATCTCCTTCATCATTTCACCTCGACAGATAAAAGCAGAAGGAGCGGGATACTCCTTCTGCAAAAGATTTCGTTTATAGCATATTTTGTAAAATCAGCAGCACCAGCAGGGTCAGTGCAATCACCATCGTCACCGCAGAAAAGGTGACCCGATATTTAATTCGTTCGGTGGATAGGGTGGTGGAGCGGATGAACATGAACAGATTGGGGTATGCCCGCACCAGTACCAGCATGGCGGTGATGCCTGCAATCAGGTAGAAGGAAAGGATTGCCAGCCATACCAACGTCTGATAGGGTTCCGGGATGGTTTGGAGCAACAGGTCTGCGGCTAAATTGAGCAGATTGTTGACCGCGTGGATGATGATTCCTACCCACAGCGAGCCGGAGTAGAGGACGAGATAACCGATGACCAATCCCATCAGGAAAGCGTTGGGTGCCTGCGAGAGGTTGCCGTGGAACAGTGCAAAGAGGATTGCCGAAAGCACCAGTGCAAAGCTGTCACCGAAGCGGCGCATCGACTGGAAGATGATACCTCGAAAAACCACCTCTTCCACCAATGGAGTGAGGACGCACAGCTGAACTGCGAACAGCAGTAGCGCAAGCGGGTTTTGCGGAATGGAGATGGCAACATGTGGCTGTAGCCCAAACAGCTCCAGAAAGCGACCCAGCAGGCTGGAGGAGGCAAGCCCGATGACACTGACACCCATTGCCACAAAGATGCAGGGAACGCACAGGGAAGGGGAGAAGCGCTTCATTGGGAAGGCGACCCTTGCCGGCACGCGGCACAGCAGCATAAACAACAGAAACGGGACCAGCATACAGATGGTGGAAGAAAAGATATTGACCAGCTGGATGATGCTGGAAGAGGCAACCACCTGGTTCCCATAGACACGGATGACCGGCCAAATCAGGGAGAACAGGCGAAGCACACCGAATGGAACACTGGCAGCCATCAAAAAATAAAGCAGGATGGCAAAGCCCAGCCCGTTGGAATAAAATTGGAGCATACGCCGTTCGGTGATGACCGGAGGCGGAGGAGCAAAACCGTAGCCATCCACATAGGTGTAGCAGTTGGGGTCCTCCGGCCGATAGCGGACAGGGTCTGACGGCTTTTTATTGTAATGAGTCATAGACAGAGCCTCCATGGGGAGAAAGTGTAGGGAATGGGATGAAAGAAAGAGGAAAAATCCCTTTCGACATTTTTTCTGTTTTTTAGTATAGCACAGATTTTTAGCGGAAATGTTAAGACAAAACTAATTCTTTCTTTGCAACAGCAAACTCCCTTTGGAAAGATAGGGGAAAAAGACAAAAAAAGAGCGCCGGAACAATTTTCCGACGCTCGAAAAGATGCTTAATATGCTTTGCCCCAGATGACCATGGTCTTGGCAGGCTTGCCGCAGCAGACACAGGTATCGGACAGGTGTTCCTGTTCAAACGGCATACAGCGGGAGGATACACCGGCAACCTCCTTGAGTTTTGCCTCGCACTCGGCATCTCCGCACCACATAGCTTTGATGAAGCCGGACTGTTCGGTGGCAGTCTGAATCATCTCCTCAAGATTCAAAGCGGTGAAGGTGCGGTTCTGGCGATTCTGAAGTGCGCGCTCGTACAGACCGTCGTGGACAGCCTGCAGCAGCTCGGCTACCTTGCTTTCCAGCTCGTCCAGCGAAACAAAGGTCTTTTCACGGTTGTCGCGGCGGACAATGACGCACTGGTTTTGTTCGATGTCCTTTGGACCGATTTCCAGACGAAGCGGTACGCCCTTCATCTCGTACTGAGCAAACTTCCAGCCTGGGGAGTTGTCAGAGATGTCGATGTCGGTGCGGAAAAGTTTTGCAAGACGCTCCTTGACCTCCTGTGCTTTTTCGATGACCCCTTCCTTGTGCTGAGCGACCGGAATTACGACCACCTGAATCGGAGCGATGGCAGGCGGCAGAGCCAGACCGTTGTCGTCACCGTGGGTCATGATGATACCGCCGAGCAGACGGGTGGAAACACCCCAGGAAGTCTGGTGCGGGGTCTGCGGTTTGTTTTCACGGTTCTGGAATTCAATCTCAAAAGCTTTGGCAAAGTGGTCACCAAAGTAGTGGGAGGTGCCTGCTTGCAGGCTTTTGCCGTCGTGCATCATGGCTTCGATGGTGTAGGTAGCTTCTGCGCCGGAGAATTTTTCCGAGTCGGTCTTTTTACCGCGGACGACCGGCATTGCCAGCTTCTGCTCGCAGAAATCAGCGTACAGGTTCAGAATCATCTCGGTTTCTGCAACAGCTTCCTGTGCGGTTTCGTGCATGGTGTGACCTTCCTGCCACAGGAATTCACGGGTGCGCAGGAACGGACGGGTGGTCTTTTCCCAACGGACCACGCTGCACCACTGGTTGTACAGCTTTGGCAGGTCACGGTAGGACTTGATGATATTTTTGTAATGGTCGCAGAACAGGGTCTCGGAGGTAGGACGGACGCACAGGCGTTCCTCCAGCTCTTCGGAGCCGCCGTAGGTGACCCATGCTACTTCGGGAGCAAAACCTTCTACATGGTCCTTTTCCTTCTGGAGCAGGCTTTCCGGGATGAACAGAGGCATTGCCACGTTTTGGTGACCGGTCTTTTTAAATTCCGCATCCAGGATGCTCTGGATGTTTTCCCAGATTGCATAGCCGTATGGACGGATGATCATACAGCCTTTGACAGAAGAATAGTCGCACAGCTCTGCTTTTTTGACGATGTCGGTATACCATTTTGCAAAGTCGACGTCCATCGAGGTGATGTCATCGACCATCTTTTTATTGTTTGCCATTGTAGATGTCCTCCTTTAGTTTACACACATGGGCGGCATGCGGCACTGATACCTTTTATTATATTACCTTCCTGTGATAAATTCAATAGAAAAGCCCGAAGCTGTGCGCTTTTTGCTCGAATCCACAAAAAAAAGACCGCTTTGTGCCAAAGGTTTTGACACAAAACGGTCTTTGTCGGAACAAAGCTTGGGGAAAGTGCGGAAGAATCTTATTCCGCAACACGGTCCTCGATATATTTGACAATGTCGCCGACGGTCTTGAGGTTTTCGATGTCCTCATCCGGGATCTCGGTATCGAATTCTTCCTCCAGGGTCATCACCAGGTCAACAATATCAAGGGAGTCAGCACCCAGATCGTCGATCACTTCGGAATCCTCGTTCACCTGCTCTTCCTCAAGGTCCAGCTGGTCACAAAGAATCTTTTTAACCTGTTCAAAAATGTCCATTTCTTCTCCCTCCTTTCCAAATGTACAATCAAAATCCGCCGCACATCAGATGCAAAAAACGGATGCAGCAGGTAATAGAAACGCACCTTTTGACAAACACACAAAAAGGGCGTACAAGGTATTGCTTATTTTTTATAGCATATTCCTTCTGGGAATGTCAATATCTAAAAGCAGATAAAGGCAGAGAATTTTGCTTCTGCTACCGGAAAAGGAGCAGTTTTGGCAGTTTCGCTCAAAAATCTTGTCATCACTAAGTGAATGTGGTAAACTAAAAACCAGATATTTTCTGTGCGAACGCTACAGGTCCAGGCAGAGGAGGAATTTGTGATGAAACGTTTTGCTATTCTGGGGTACCCGCTGGGGCACACCCTTTCGCCAAAGCTGCACCGGCTGCTGGCAGAGCAGCTGGGAGAGCAGATTGAGTACAGCATCTGTGCCATCCCGCCGGAGGAGCTGGAGGAACACTTTGAGGAGCTGTTTTGCCTGGATGGCTTTAACATCACCATTCCCTACAAGGTGCGCCTGATGGAGCAGCTGGACCAGCTGGACACCAGCGCGCGCAACCACGGCGCGGTGAATGTGGTGTCGATTGCAGCAGACGGAAAACGGTGCGGCTACAACACCGACTGCATCGGCTTTGTGCGCACCATGCAGTCCCATGGAGTGCCGATTGCGGGCAGGGTATGTGTGCTGGGAGCCGGTGGCGTGGGCAGAATGTTTGCCACCGAGTGCGCTCTGCGCGGCTGTACCGTGACCTTAGCAGTCCGGGCAGCTTCGATGGAAGCGGCAGAGCAGGTGGCAGCACACATCCGTTCGTTGGATGCACAGGCAAAGGTAGAGGTCATGGACATCGAGCGGCTCGACGGCAGTCAGGCGTATGAGCTGATGATCAATGCAACGCCGGTCGGGATGTATCCCAATGTGCAGCACAGTCCGGTCGATGAGCGGGCGCTGCGCTCGGTGAAGACCCTGTTTGACTGCATTTATAATCCGGGCACCACCCTGCTGATGCAGCAGGCACAGCAGGCGGGCTGTCAGACCATCGGCGGTATGGAGATGCTGGTCTGGCAGGCAGCAGCAGCGCAGGAAATCTGGTTCAGACGCTCCTTTAGCGACCGTCAGGTAGCGCAGGTAGCGGCAAAAATGTAAGCAGACGGCAGATAAGAGGACAGGAGGGAAGACAGGATGAAAGGCGTTCATCAAATTTTACTGTGCGGCTTTATGGGATGCGGCAAAACCAGTGTCGGACAGGCGCTCTCCTTTCGGCTGCGGTGGGAGTTTCTGGACACCGATGCGATGATTGAAAAGCGGGAAGGAAAAAGCATCCCGCAGATTTTTTCGCAGCAGGGAGAACCGGCTTTTCGTCAGATGGAACAGCAGGTCGCCCGGGGACTGGGTCGCAGAAAAAATGCGGTGATTTCCACCGGTGGCGGCTTTTTGATGCGGGAGGAAACGGTGCGTGCCCTGCGGGAAAGTGCAGAGGGGTCGGCAGTGGTGTTTTTGGACTGTTCGTTTGAAACTTGCTATGAGCGCATCCGTTCAAGCGACCGTCCGCTGGTGCGCGCCAACACCCGAGAACAGCTGTATGAAATCTTCCTCAATCGCCAGCAGCGCTATCGGGAGGTGGCAGACCTGGTCATTCAGAATGAGCAGCTGGTCAGCCAGACCGTAGAGGAAATTGTCAGGCAGCTGGCAATTTGACAGCAGTCTTGTGCGCATCCTCTGTTTTTGATGTCTAATTGCTTCATCGTTATATACAAGAAAAGACCCAATCGTACGA
>FR880147.1 GCA_000435195.1 Clostridium sp. CAG:169
TTCAGGCGCAGCTGGGCGCCGAGCAGCTGCAAACGGTGCTGCCGAACATCGGAAAGCATCGGGTCACCGTACAGGGTATTGCTGACCTGATCTTTGAGGAAGCCGATGGATGGACGCTGGTGGACTTTAAGACCGACCGGGTTGCCGATGCCAGTCAGCTTATACAGTGCTATCGCGAACAGCTGGAGCTGTATGCGCAGATGCTGAGCAAAACCAACGGCATCCCCATTTGCCGCAAGGTCATCTATTCGCTTTTCCTGCACCGGGAGATCGAGGTGGAGTAAAAGCGGAATGAATCGCCCGATAACGGGATATACTGAAAAGGGAAACGGTCGTTCTGCCCTGTTTGCTGCTGCAAAAGCGGCGCTGCTCTGTGAAAAATGGGCAAAATGCAAAATAACGCAAAAAGCTTATTGACACAACCCACAAAGTGTGGTAAAGTAGGTAACGAAAACAAAGCAGAACAGCATTCCGTTCTCACCGGCTCACATCGGCGTGCAGTCCGGTCAATACCGCAGAAACTTCATAGCCTATGCTGTGAGGATTCCTTATGGTTATTGAGCGCAGACGGAAACCGCCGTCTGCGCTTTCATTTTTAATTGAGGTGCTTTGGAGGTGCTTTACCATTAGCAAAAAGGAAATGCCTATCAATGAAGAAATCAGAGAAAAGGAAATCCGCGTAATCGGTCCCGACGGCGCAGCTTTAGGGATCATGAGCTCTAAGGAAGCTCTCCAGATTGCGCAGAGAGAGAACCTGGATCTGGTCAACATTTCGCCAAAAGCGGTTCCGCCGGTGTGCAAAATCATGAACTACGGCAAATATCGCTTTGAGCAAGCAAAACGCGAAAAGGAAGCAAAGAAAAAACAGAAGACAGTGGAGATCAAAGAGATCCGCCTGTCGCTGAAGATCGACACACACGACTTTGATACAAAAGTGAATCAGGCCAAAAAGTTTCTGGAACATGGGGACCGCGTCAAGGTCGCAATCCGCTTCCGCGGACGTGAAATGGCTCATCCAGAGTTGGGCAATGCTACCATCAAACGCTTTGCAGACGCTTGTGCGGATGTGGGTGTCATTGATAAGCTTCCAAAGATGGAAGGTCGCAGCCTGATCATGTTCATCTCTGCAAAGCCGGCATCCAAAACCACAGCAAAACCTGCAGCTCCAAAGGCTGCCGAGGCTCAGCCAACTGAGTCCCAGCCCGCAAAGCAAGAATAAGGAGGAAACTACAATGCCAAAGCTCAAAACACATACCGGAGCAAAAAAACGCTTTAAAGTAACCAAGAACGGCAAGGTTAAACGTGCTCATGCTTACAAGAGCCACCTGCTCAACAACGGACGCAAGACCACAAAACGTAAAAGAGGTCTGAGAAAAGCAGCTTACGTTGACAAGACCAACGCAGGCGCACTCAAACATCTGCTTCCATACGCATAATTGATTAAAACATAACCTACACGGAGGGATATACAATGGCTCGAGTTAAGGGCGCGATGATGACTCGCAAAAGAAGAAAGAAAATCCTCAAACTGGCAAAAGGCTACTTTGGCAGCAAATCCAGACATTTTAAGATGGCCAAACAGGCTGTTTACAAATCCGGTAATTATGCTTACATCGGTCGTAAACAGAAAAAACGTGACTTCAGAAGACTGTGGATCACCAGAATTTCTGCTGCTTGCCGTGCAAACAACACCAACTACTCTGTATTCATCAATGGCCTGAAGAAAGCCGGCATTGATCTGAACAGAAAGATGCTGTCCGAAATCGCTATCCATGATGAGGCTGCATTCACTGCTCTTGTTGAAAAAGCAAAAGCTGCTCTCTAATTTAGAACAAAACGCCCGGGTCGTATGACAACGGGCGTATTTTGTTACTAGGGGATATTTATTTCAAACAATCAATCGAAATGACTGAAAAAAACGGGAAAGGACGGAGGCTTTATGCAGCTGGAAAAAATCACCTCAAAGGAAAATGCCAAGCTGAAAGCGGCAGCAAAACTGCTGCAATCCAAAAAGGAGCGCAAGGCAGCGGGTGCATTTGTAGCCGAAGGCAAGCGTCTGTGCCTGGATGCCTTTTACAGCGGGCAAAAGCCGCTGCGCATCTTTGTCACCGAAGGGCTGATGGAGCAGGAAGCGACACAGCAGGAGCTGGCGCCGCTTTTGCAGGCTGCACCGGAATGTTACCTCATCCCGGACGCTCTGGCGCACCGTCTGTCCGACACCCAAAGCCCGCAGGGCTTATTCTGTGTCTTTGAGATACTTGACAATTCCTGCCGGCTTGCTACAATAAAAAAGAATCGGTTGGTCATTCTCTCCTCTTTGCAGGACCCGGGCAACATCGGGACTATCATCCGCACCTGTGAAGCGTTTGGCGTGGATATGGTGCTGATGAGCGACGACTGTCCCGACCTGTATGCGCCCAAAACGCTGCGCGCCACCATGGGCGGCATCTTCCGTTTGCCGGTGCAGCGCTGCTCCGATTTAAAGGAAGAGATTTTGTCGCTGCGCCATCAGGGCGTGCAGGTGTATGCCGCTGCGCTGCACCGCGACAGCCTGCCCATCACCGAGCTGGACTTTGCACAGCCCAGCGCCATTGTCATCGGCAACGAGGGCAGCGGACTGACCGACTCCATCATCGAATCCTGCACAGCGCCGATGATCATTCCGATGGCGGGCAGGGCAGAGTCGCTCAATGCGGCAGTCGCGGCAACGGTTGCTGTCTGGGAGATGTGCCGCCCGCGCGGATAAAGCAATCTGAAAACAGCAGAGCAAGAGGAGGAAAGGCGCAGTGGATGCAGCATATTGGATTTGGCTGC
>FR880148.1 GCA_000435195.1 Clostridium sp. CAG:169
GGAGAGCTACCTTTCTTTCTTTGATGCGGCAGCGCCGATTGTCACCTTCGAATCGCTTGACAAGGACAAGGTATTTTTTGCCGCCCGCTACGGCAGAGGCGAGGACGACTATATCAACTGTCCGATGGATAAAGAGCAGTACGAGGCGTTTTATGAACAGCTGGTGCAGGCAGAGTCGGTGCAGCTGCACAGCTTTGAACGCGAGCAGATGAAGGTCTATGAAGGCTGTATGCCGGTGGAGGTCATGGCAAAGCGCGGGGCAGACACTCTGCGCTACGGTCCGCTCAAACCGGTGGGTCTGACCGACCCGCACACCGGACGCCGCCCGTGGGCGGTGGTGCAGCTGCGCAGCGAAAACCGTCAGGGCAGCCTGTACAATCTGGTGGGCTTTCAGACCAACTTAAAATTCCCAGAGCAAAAGCGGGTCTTTTCGATGATCCCGGGACTGGAGCAGGCAGAATTTGTCCGCTACGGTGTGATGCACCGCAACACCTTCCTTGATTCGCCGCGGCTGCTGGAGAGCGACCTTTCGCTCAAAAAACGTCCCGAAATCTACTTTGCCGGTCAGATTACCGGCGTGGAGGGCTATGTCGAATCGGCAGCCTCCGGTATTCTGGCAGGGCACAATCTGGCGCGCCGGCTGCGGGGAGAGCAGCCGTTACAGCTTCCGCTGGACTGTATGCTGGGTGCACTGGTCCATTATATCAGCGACCCGTCGGTCAGCGATTTTCAGCCGATGGGCGCCAATATGGGCATCCTGCCACCGTGGCAGGAGAGGGTCAAGGATAAAACCAAACGCTATGAGCTGATTGCCAACCGAGGACTGGATTCTCTGCGGGCATATCTTGCACAGCAGCGATAATGACACAAACAAGGGGGTCATGACCATGAAGATTATTGTAGATGCCTTTGGAGGGGACAACGCTCCGCTGGAGATGATCAAAGGCGCACGACAGGCAGCCGACGAATACGGCGTGCAGATTTTGCTCAGCGGCGACCGCGAGCAGATTGAAAGCTGCGCAAAGCAGAACAGCATCGACCTTACCGGAATGGAGATTCTGGATGCCGAAGGGATGATACCGGTCGAGGCGGACCCGACCACCCTGCTCAAGGACTATGAAAACTGCTCGATGGCAGTCGGAATGCGCGCGCTCAAGGACGGACAGGGCGATGCCTTTGTTTCCGCAGGCAGCACCGGTGCGATGGTCGTGGGCGCGTCGCTGGTGGTCAAACGCCTCAAGGGAGTGCGCCGCACCGCCATCCCGACCATCATCCCAAACGAGAAGGGCTGCTTTATGCTGATCGACTCGGGCGCAAACGCCGAGTGCAGCAGCGATATGCTCACCCAGTTCGGCATGATGGGCAGTGTGTATATGAATAAGATTTTGGGCGTCGATTCCCCGCGGGTCGGTCTGGTCAACATCGGTACCGAGGAAACCAAGGGTCTGGATTTGCACCGGGAAACCTACGGGAAATTGCAGGCAGCGCCGCTCAACTTTGTGGGCAACGTCGAGGCGCGCTCGCTGCCGCTGGGCGGCTGTGACGTGGCAGTCTGCGACGGCTTCACCGGCAACGTCATCCTCAAGCTGACCGAGGGAATGGCAAAGTTTTTCTCCCATCAGCTCAAAGATATGCTGATGCGCTCGTTTAAAACAAAGATCGCCGCCCTGCTTTTAAAGGACGGGGTCAACCAGTTTAAACAGAAGCTGGATGCAGGCGCATACGGCGGCGCACCGCTGCTGGGCATTTCCAAAATGGTCATCAAAGCCCACGGCAACTCGGATGCCCGTGCGATGAAAAATGCCATCCGTCAGGCAAAGGAATGCCTGGAAAACGGGGTCATCGATGCCATTGCCGACAATTTAGGTAAGCTCAAAGAGCAGGCAAAACCAGCCGAACAGACACAACAGCAGTAAGCCGGCAATCGGACAAACGGGTGCAGAGGATATTTTGACCTTTGCACCCGCTGCCCGATGCAGCAGGGCGTTTTTGAAAAATGATTGCAAGCGTATTTGCGGACATTTTTGAGGTATGCCCGTGCCGGTCATCCGTTTAGAAA
>FR880149.1 GCA_000435195.1 Clostridium sp. CAG:169
TCGCACAGCGCACTGCGGCAGCGTTCTGCCATCGAAAGCGGGTGGTCATGGTGATGCTCATGCCCGCAGTCGCAGCAGTGGTCGTGGTGATGGTGGTGTTCTGCCAGGTGGTAGTCCCGGGCAGCATCGCGCAAATCGCAGCGGGAAAGCAAAAACGAGCTGAGCGCCACAATCACCAGCGAGCAGACCAGATAGACGCTGGCAAAGCCGACACCCTCCAGGCTGTACAAGGCGGTCACCGCCGTCAGGTTCAGCAGCGAAGCGGTGGTCAGCATACACAGACAAACCGACATCGGGACCCCGACCGCAATCAGTCCCATCAGCACCGGCACGATGCTGCACGAGCAGAAAGGGGAGATGACCCCCAGCCCAAATGCCAGCAGGTATCCCCAGATATTTTTTAAGCCCGCCAGCTTGCGCTGCATCCGGTCGGTGTCGATGTAGGTCTGCAACAGAAAGACTGCAAACATCATCACCAGCAGCATCAGATAGATCTGTCCGGCATCCGCCAGCAGATGTCCCAAAAAGCCCACCGTTTTTTCTCCGCCCGGCAGCATCGGCTCCAGCGGTTCCAGCAGATGCTCCGCCCAGGAATGGTCGTGACCTGCGTGAAGATAATTTGCTTGCATCAAAATAAAAAGCACCCCTTAGTCAATCGTAAAATCACTTGAATCCGAATGGAAATCCCAATCTTCCACCCGACATTCATCTATCATAATCCATTTTATCGAAAATGTCAAATATTTTTTGTTTTATATAGGCAACTTGCATAAAGACTCACATGAGCAATCCTTCATATCTTCTGGCTAAAGTCGCCGGTGGGATTTTTGCCGCACCCCGGGCATACCATACAATGACCGAAAAAGAGGGGAGATGTCTTTATGAAAAGATGGACGAAAACAAAACAGTGCAAAGCCCTGTCGATTTTTTGCTGTATCAGCCTGCTGCTGTCGGGGGTCGGCATCTTTGCCATTGGACAAAAA
>FR880150.1 GCA_000435195.1 Clostridium sp. CAG:169
TTGTCCAATATGTATTGTAGTGCTACATTGTTTACTCAGCAAAAATCAGCTCTTTGTTGACGATTTCCTCTGCACGGTTGCGGATATTGTTCATGGCTCCGACCCATGCCAGCTGATTCTGTTCTTTCAGTTGGTCATTGATACCTTCTTTCTTTGCCAGCTGAATTACAAGCAGGTCGAGCTTATTTCGAGCCTGAGTGTCAATGTCAGCGAGATAGTTCCGAGTGGCTTTGAGGTGAATCAGCCAGCGGAGGTTAGGTTGTAGCCAATGGCTACAAAATGGCTACAGAATTCGTAAAGACGCTACGGATAGCGTGAAATATGTGGAATGTGTGGACTAAAAGCGTACTTTTAGTGCATAAAATCACGAGAAATTAAGGTCTGGCGCTCGAGTGGGAATAATTTCAGAGGTCCGAAAACTCCCGGAATGACTGGGTTTTCTAAGGTTTGATGCCCTCCGTGACAACAAAATAGCAACATCTTATCATGATTCATAAAAAGAGAGCGAACTGATTTTGATTAGTCAGTTCGCTCTCTTTTGTTATATAGATTCTGTTTCCATAGCTCCTTTGCACAGATTGCATCCTCCCACAAACAGCCGTTCAACGCCCTCCTATTGGAAGGAAAATCAATCCCAAAGGGAGGAGAAATGCTGATAGAGAAAGTCTCTGCACTCCCAATACACAGCATCCGAAAGGTGATCTCTCATATAATTGGCGTGCATCTTTTGCTCCTTAGGGTCAATCTCATCATAGCGATGTATCATGACCCTGCCAAGTTCCTCTTCCCGTAGAATTTCTGCATATATATCCTGAATATGCTCTCTCTGGACGACCGGAACATCCACCATGCTCTCCCAAGTGTGACCCTTTGTGTTCTTTAACGTTTCTACCGAAAGAGGCTGGTAAAGAAAACCCTCTCTACCTTGGTACAAAATTTTAAGCTGATTTGGAAAGCGTTCAAAATAGTGTTGTTTTCCATTTTGAGCCGGTCCCATTGTCACAAAGTTTTCTGACCGGCTTCTGCAACAAACAAGTGCATAGACTCTATCTGTCGTAAAATAAGCGACATTCCTTCCATCAACATGGGATTTTGCATTTGCCAGAATCCTATCCAATCCACCCAATATACTGCCGTGATAAAACTGCAAAGCCTGCATCATACGTTCAAATCCCTTCGCTTTATTTATCCCAAGAATATCATCTTTACTCCCATCTGTCAAATAAGCCGGGCAAAAACTTTCTCGATTCATAAAATTTTTTCAAAAAACAGTTGTATATTTCCTTCCGTTCGGTTATGATATAAATACTAATTTAGATTTTTATCCTTTATATACTCAGGAAGGGGAATGGAAAGCTATGGCGCGAAAAGCCTATTCCGAACAGGAACGGGAGCAGGTGCGGATCGCTCTGCTGACCACTATGCTCCAGTGCATCGTGGACCGTGGGCTGATCCACAGCAGCATTGATGTCCTGTGCAAACAGGTAGGCATCTCCAAGACCTTTTTCTACACCTTTTTTTCTTCTAAAGAAGAGCTTGTATTGGAGGCTCTGCGCTACCAGCAGCCCAAACTGCTGCAATATGCCCGCCGGCTGATGGAGGATTCTACACTCAACTGGCAGGAGAGTGTCCGCACCTTTTTGGAGACCTGCATATATGGTGAGAAAAAAGGCATTGCCGTACTTTCCATCGAAGAGGAACAGGAGATTTACCGCTGCCTTTCTCAAGAAAATTTCCAAACCTTCCGTAACGACCAGACCAAACTATTCCGCGATTTGCTGGAGATTTTCGGTCTTTCTGCCGACCACATCGACCCACGACTATTTGGCAACCTGTCGCTGTCGATGATGATGGTCTACAAAGCAATCCCAAACACCATGCCCTTCCTGTTTCCAGAGCTGGCAGAGGACATGGTAGAATTTCAAATCAACGCCCTGCTGGATGCAATGCAGCGGGCAAAAGAAAGCGGAAACAGAGTGAAAGAAGATGTGCAGAAATAATCAACACACCCTGATAGGGGTACAATCCGACCCAATCGTACCGTTCCAGAAAAAAGCCGATTACTTAAAATCGGCTGCTGGTTCTGTGCGGCTTTTTTGCCCTGCGTCAGCCTGTCCTTATGACAGTGCGGCGCAGGGTTTTTTTATTATCTGAAATTCGTATCCATGCAGCACCAGCAGACTTAATGGATTCAACCTCAAAAATCATTCAAAAAGGAGAAAAAAATATGCCTACAACCGAATGGATGACAAAATACAAAGCGCTCAAGGACAAACTGAACTGCAAAATTGACCTGGAATCCTATTTTGCCGAAAAGGTCATCGGCAAGATGGCAGTGGATGTGCTGGACATCGGCGCTGTCCACTTTCCTACCGGAACGCTCTTTGCCTGTGACCCTCTGGTCGAGCTGGAGGATGCCCGACCGTTTATTCAGACCATCCCCGCCGGAAGTTACCCGGTGAAAATCTGCGTAGTCCCCAGTAAAACCTACGGCGACCGCTACGCCTGTGTCAAGGTGGAGGTCCGAGCAGGAAATCCCGTCCGCTATGAGCTGGGCATGACCGGCAGCGAAAACCTGGATGCGGATTGGGAAGATGGTGACTATTTCGGCTTTGGTGTCGATGCCGGTATGGGCTGTGTTGCAGACATCCAGACCCAAGCAGCCTTCCAAGCATACTGGAACAAGCGGTTGGAGGAGGACGAGGACATCGACCCCTACAACGACCTGTTTTGCGACCTGCTGGAGGAAAACGCCAAAGCCCATCCCCAATATCAAGGGGACTGCGGCGACTGGCTCAACTGGACCGTGCCGGACACCGACTGCAACCTGCCGATTTTCGCCTCCGGTTGGGGGGATGGTTCCTATCCGGTCTACTTCGGCTACGATGAAAAGGATGAGGTCTGCGGGGTGTATCTCCAATTTATTGATATTGCAGAAAGCTATGATGCATAACAAAAAGGAAGTGACTGCCATGAAAACCTTTGATGCCAATTACAGGCTATTGGAGGAGATGTACCAAGATGAATACTATCCCGATTTTCTGGTGGACAAGGTAAAGACCGAGCTGCAAAAGGTCATCGCCCTGCTGGAAGAAGGAGAAACCGACACCAAATCTGTACAGGAAAAGCTGGACGAAAGCGTTTGTGCCATCAATGCTCTGCAAGAAGAATTTGAAGAGCATGACAGCGAAATTGAAACCGTAGCCCGCGACTGCATTGGCGAAACGGTAACATATATTCTGGATTGGTTCGATATTCCCATCGACACAGAGGAAGCGATTCGGGAAAGGGATTGGTAAAGCAATCGCAGCCGCAAAAACATAATCAACTTCGCAACAGCAATCATTTTTCCCCGATGATTTGGGCGAAAAATTCAAGTACTGTTTTAAATTCAATTTTCAGGAGGACGGAATCATGGAATTATTCAGCAAATTATTGAAGGGACCACAATCGGATATGGAAAAGAGCGCAGCCAATGAGAAAAAGGTGCGCGCCCTGTTTGACCAGGTGGTGGAGAATGGTGAGAAATATCGCCTGATTGTGGGCTATACCGAGGACGTCAAACGATTCAATTACGGCTTTGTCCACGGAAGCAAAACTCAAATCGGCAATTTGATTGTGGGATGGAACGAGGATACCAAAACCATCGTGGCAGTACCGACCGTTCCCGACCTCTCCGGCTGTGGTGACCCAACCTATTACCGTCGGGAGGAAATCCTCAAAGCCTACCGAAACAAATACCCCACCGACGCCTTCATCATCTACCCCGACCGAAACGGCTATATCGGCATCAATGCCTATGAATGGCTGGACGATGAAAAGCTGTACGTCTATCTCTATCAGAAAGAGGAGTTGGAGGCATTCACCGCCTTTTTCCAAAATAGCTTTTCCACCAAATAGGAAGAGAGAAGTGAGGCAGCGTGTTAAAAGAAATTGGAATCTGGTTTCTTGTCCTGTCTGTCCTCTTTATCTTTGGGCAACTGTGGTTTCATCTGGTGGAAGGACTTCTGTCCAAAATCAAATCTCTGCTGCATCGAAACAAACCACCCCAACGGTGGCACTTCCGAAAAGTAACCGATGATAACAAACAACCATCATCCGTCCGCTATGACAAAAGCAAAATGTGATGGACAGAAAATGAAAGGAGGCGCTGATATGGAAGTATTAAAACAGTGCCAGAAATGGTTTGAACAGAATGAAATTCAAAAGGTGATCGATGCGCTGGAAGCTATCCCCTCCGAGGAGCGCACCCCGGAACTGGACTGCGAGCTGGCAAAAGCCTACATCACCATCGCAGAGGTAGGAGAACGGAAGCCTTTTGAAAAAGCGCTGCAACTTCTGGCTCTTCATGAGGAGGAACTGGGCGAAGACCATTGCTGGAATTATCGAATCGCTTCTGCTTACTATTACTTGGACGAAGAAGGACCTGCCCTGCATTACTTTGAACAGGCACTCAATGCCCGTCCCGGCGACGAGGACACCCAGGGATATATCGACGACTGCCGCCGCCGTTTGACCCTGCCCCGCTTTGAAACAAACTTCCGCGAAAGGACCCGGCAGGCATGGACCGCTTTTGCCGAAATCGAAGCAGAACTGCGGGCTATCATGGATGCCGACAAATTGCGGGAGCGCGGTGAAGAGCTGATGGAAAAACTCAGTCAGGCGCTGGAGCCTGCCTTCTCTTCCCCTGCTTTTGAAATCGGCTATAACGGCAAAAAATATGAGCTGATTCTCAGCGCCGAAGGCAACCGCTCTGCTCTGTTCCCGCTGGTTTATTTCCAGAAGCACGCGCCCAAAGAGGTGCTGGCACACTGGAACATTCTGGTGGGACGGCAAAGCCAGGGGGATTTTTCTCTGCACACCGGAGGGATGGAAGTAAAACCGGAGGATGTGCAGGTGTGGGTGGAGCAGCAGGAGGATGGGCGACTGTCCCTCAGCCTTTACTGTGAAAAGCTGCTTTCCTTGCAGCAGGAGGAAAACGAACGCACCTGGTGGATGCTTTCTACCCTCACCGACCAGGTGCTGGGGGAAATCAACTCCATCGCCCACGTTGGAACCTTTGATTTCATCGATGCTCCTCAAGCCGGACCTTTCGTTTCTCTGGCAAAGCTGCCACAGATGCTCGCCGATT
Source organism: Clostridium sp. CAG:169 (assembly GCA_000435195.1). Lineage (GTDB taxonomy): Bacteria > Bacillota > Clostridia > Oscillospirales > Ruminococcaceae > Negativibacillus. Next base: position 5,132 of record FR880150.1, read on the forward strand.
TGGGACTGACCGACTATCGGGACGGCAGCGAGTATCTGGAAAACAGTTATCTTTCCTATGAGCTGGAACCGGTGGAGGACCCGGATGCCGATTGGCGGCTGGACACCTATGTCGGCTCCACCCGTCTACCGGTACTCATCAACGACTACCTGAGCGCCCACAGCGATGTGATGGATGCGTACCACAAAGATGGCATTGTCGCCGGTTTCCTCTGCTATCCGGTGGAGGGATTTGAAGGCGAAAATCAAGCAGAACAGATTCTGCGATTCCGGGACAGCCTGCAAGCGGCAATTCTGGAACACGCCGGTGCAGATGCCGTTACCTTCCTGGGCGGCGCCACCGGATTGTACTATGGGTATCTGGATTTTATTGCCTGGGATTTGCCCGCCGTACTGGATGCAGCCAAAGATTTCTTGACCGACTCCGAGGTAAATCAAGGTGTGTTCCATGTCTTCCGTCGGGATGTAGGCGCTGTCCGCCTGTGGGAGCGGGAAGCTGAGCCGGAGGTGGACCCGCAAACCGGTTCCCTGCTCTCTGCACAGGATATTGAAACGCTGGAATCTTTTACCGACGATGTGTCGGGCTACTATGGAAGGATGCTCCACTGGCTGGAGAACTTCATCGAGCAGGGCGTGCAGGCAGGAAAATTCACCCAACGTCAGGCAAAGCAGGACCTGCAAATTGCCTTGTGGTATGCCTTTGCCTGCAACAATCTCGACGAGTACCGCTACTACTATAAAGCGGCAGACTGGATGAAAGATTCGGAACAAAATGCTGCGGGCTGCGCCATGTGGTACTACCGCTACTCGGCAGCGCTCATGTACTGTAGTCGTTTGGAAGAAGCGCTGGACTATGCAGAAAAGGGCATCCGGGAGGAACCGGACTATCCGTGGATTTGGCTGCAAGCCGGCAAGCTGCGCAGTCACTTCGGAGATAAATCCAGTGCATTGGATGCCGTTGCCCATGGTCTTGCACTGGTACCCGGCGATTATGAGTTCCTGACCTTGCAAAAAGAAATTGAAAACGGCGCGCCGCTGGAGCAGATGGAATACCACTGGATCAATCCCGATGCCGACCAGACGCTTCAGCAGGGATTGGATGCGGACGCCGACAATAAGCAGCGAGCCATCTCCTGTATAACGGTCCATGCGGATGGACTGCAACGCTTCTGGAGCATCTTTGGTCCAAAGCCGGAGCAGTACACCCCTAACGCACCCTATACCCGCTTCCCCTATCCGGTAAACGGACAGACGGTCGATTTGGTTTTCCAGATGAACGAAGCAGGAATGTCCAAACTGGACGCCGACTGGCTGGAGCAGCTAAAAGGCTGGATGCAGAGCGGACAGTGGTTGGAGCGGGAACATCCCGACGGCAGAGCAGCCCGCCTGGATACAGTGCTGGTGGGTCTTGACTACCACATCGGTCTGCTCTACAAGCTGACAGCGGAGGAGGTCTACTTCCAAATCTTCCTCAACCCAGACGGAACCGAGCAGGAAGAGCTTTTCTGGTCCTCGGAAGAGAGCGGTGAACCGGAGCTTTATACAGAGGAGGAGATGTCTGCGGTCGAACAACACATTCAAAAAACCTTTGGCACGTTCGAGCGTGTCTTTCACGAGTTGGTTTCTCCCGACATCCATGTGGACATCTGCATGGTCCCACCCGTTGAGGGACGGGACTACTACACGCTGGTGACGATGGGCATGGGTGCTCACCGGATGAATGTGCCCAAGGAGCTGGCAGAATACAAGCTGGAACGGGCAGAACTTGCCATCGCCCTGCCGCCGGACTGGAAGCTGGATCAAGAATCCATGGAGGCGGAACGCTGGTACTGGCCGATTCGACTCCTGAAGGTGCTGGCACGCCTGCCGATTGCCAACGATACCTGGCTGGGATGGGGACACACCATGGACAACCAGTCCCCCTTTGCGGAGAATACCGAACTTTGCGCCAGCCTCTTGACCGCTCCCCAGGGCATCGAGGAAGATGATGGGGTCTGCATCCTGCCAAACGGCGAGGAGGTCAACTTCTACCAAGTCATCCCGTTGTACCGGGAGGAGCTGGACTATAAACTGGAGCATGGCGCAGATGCCCTGCTGGAAAAGATGGCAAACATCAGCTTTGTCGCAAACCCCATCCGACAGAAGGCTAACACGGAAGACACCCTTACCTATGAGGATTTTGACGGTGAGATGGACGATGCCTGCTATCATATCGAAAGCATTGAGGAGAAGGAACTGCTTGTTGACCCCATCACTGCCTATAACCACATGGCAATTTATCTGCGCTGGTGTATGGAGCATGACCTGATGAGTGAGGAATTCATAGAAGAATACGGTGAGGTAGTCCAACAAGTCAAAGCAGACCCTGCCGGTGTGGATCTAAGGGAGTTCATCCGGGATGAACTGGATAGCTGCTTGTTCGCTGTGCTGTTCAATCACCAAGGTCACGCATTTGCTTCCTACTACTATGGGGAATCGGACGACCCTTACTATCCTGCCGATATTGACAACCATGCTTTGGAATATTTCGGCTCAGAGCAATATCACTCCGACGAATTCCGGGATGAAGCCTACCTCTTCGTCCCTTTTGATGAGGACTATTATCAAGCTATGGCAAAGGTTATCGCAAAACGATTTGACAACTGGCAAGAGCAGGCATAATCAGGAGAATCGAAACATCCTGCTCCCATCCTCTGAGACAAATCCCATAAGTCAACCTGTTTAAAACTGATAACAGAAGCGAGCGGGAACCTGTTGGAGTATATCAGACGTTCCGTGTGTATGCAGGCTTGTGAGAAAAAGATGCGCTCTTAAAGCAAAAAGGCATTACCGATTTTTGCAGTCGGTAATGCCTTTTTAGTATGGAAATTACTTTCTTTATAAACCGCAGGAAATACAGAACTATTTTGCGCACCTATCTCGTCTTTTCCTCATTTCTGCTCCTGTATATACTCCACCGCCGCTTCCATCAGCTCATCTCTTCCTTCTTTGATGCCCTCGATCGTTTTCTTCACTTCGATGTCAGGAGGAATACCTATTCTCTGGGTCTGTCCACCCTCCGGGGTATAGATTCCATATGCTGTATACAGTACCATATTTCCTCCGGGGATGGGCACAATCAGGCAATGTCCATCTGAGCCAAGGGTATTTTCTCCCATCAGCGTCACATTTTCAGCATTGCGAACCAGCATGGCGGCATACTCGGGAGCACTCTGACTGTGCTCATCAATCAAAACAACAACTTCCTTCTCATAAGGATAAACAGCTCTGGGTTTGTTGAAAAAATTATAAACCGGTTCCTTTACAAATGTACCTGGTACGGCTTCGGAAATTGACACACCAAGCAAGCCGACCTCCGGCTCCTCAAAAAGATACGGAGGCAAACAACGCCAACTGTTGGCAGGATACTGACGATAATCCACAATCAGCCCATCGGTATCTCTTAAAGCATTCATCGCTTCTATCCATTTTGCGTCATTGCCATGAATAGCACCTGACTGAAGGTCCATAAAGTCAGGATTGATCACTCCAATATTTCCTTCGATGATTTCGTATGGTTTCTTCTCCCCCTCCTGATAGCTGGCACCATATCGAGGTATGAAGGAACTTGGAAATTCACCGGCTGGAACATCAATGGTCTTTTCCTCCCCGTCCCGCAAAACGGTCACCTCCAGCGTTGTGTCGTGAGAACGAAACAGCGGGTAGCGCAGGGCATTGCAGATTTTCCCATCCATCGGAACAGAATAATATTCTGTACAATGTTGTATCACATCTTTTATATCGACCCCATCCAGCTTACGGACAATATCTCCGGCCTGAAGTGGACAAGATTCATCAAAGGTTTGAACAATCACAACTTCTCCTTCGGCAGATACAAATTCGATGTCGTTCACAATATACTCGCCGAATTCCTTTTGAATAAACTCGCTCCGCTCGTTATAAATAACGTGGGCATCCTGTAATTTTGCAGTCAGTGCCGCGATAGTCAAATCATAGCTGTGACGGTCCGTATCTTGCAGCATCCGAACAATAAAGTCCGGCAGCAGTTCCTCCCAATCCTCGTCCAAAATATCCAGATACGGATTATAATATTCCATTACATTCCAGACACGGAACAAACCCAGCAGACGATAGTTTTCGTCGCTGTAATCCATATCCTCATACAGTTTTTCATTGACAAGCATGGTAGGTTGATTATATCCTGTATAGTAGCCTCTTGCAAAATCAATCGGCGCATTGAAACGGTTGATATTCACAAGCGGCTTTGTCAACGGTTCCATATTGGCTGAAAGTTCCTCGCCGAGATATTTTTTGTCAAATATCCAGCTCGTGTCTGCAATCACCACTTTATCTTCTTCCTTTGCTGATGACCATTGAGCAGCCGGAGTATCTGTTTCATATTCGATTTCACCTAAAGATAACAGCCATTCATTGAGAATTTGATTGGTTGCCTCACTATTCTCTGCCTGCCGTACTTGAGGAATCAGAGTAATCAATTCTGCATCCCAGTCTTTTTCTCCCGTCAAGAAAACAGGATGGGTATACTTAACATATCCCCAGACTTTGCAGAGCTTTTCCAGATTCTGCACTTCCTGTGAATATTCTTTTTTCTCATTCCCTACTGGTGCACACGAAGTAAACAGCAGGCAAACACACAGCAGCACCGCCAGCAGCCTTGTCCATTTGCTCATCACGACATCTCCTTTGAGTTTTATTTTTTGTTTTCTTTCCGTATGTAAGCGACCGCAGCCTCCAGCAGCTCGTCGCGTCCTTCCTTGATGCCCTTTAACAGCAACACCAGAAGGTTTGATGATCTGCGCATCCAAACCTCCTCCTTTTACAAAATCTTCTTTCCGTTTAGATTCATCTTATCACATTTCCTGCAACAGTCAAGAGTCTTGTGAAAAAAAAACAAAGTCAGCTGATCCCGATTTCAGCTGACTTTGTTTTCATTTTTAATGCTCTTATTTTACCCACTGTTGCAGTTCTTCGTCGAATCATCCTAAAAGCATCTCAGTGCTCAATCCCTTCCCGCGCCAACAGCCCTTTGGTGTGGTAGTAATGCTTGACCTCCTGCATCTCGGTGACCAAATCCGCCAGTTGAAGCAATGCGGGCGGGCAGCCGCGTCCGGTATAAACCAGCTCCACCGGCTGTGGGCGCAGCTTTGCCAGTTGTTCAAGCTGGGTTTCCTGCAAAAGTCCCAGCTGCCACGCGACGTTGATCTCATCCAAAATGACCAGATCGTACTGCCCGCTTTGCAGGGCAGCCTGCGCCTTTTTCAGTCCGTCTGCCGCTGCATCCAAATCCTCCTGTGCCGGATGCTTTCCAATCAGACATCCCTTGCCGGTCCCATACAGCTCCACAACAACACCCAGCCTGCGCAGCAGCGGCACCTCGTGGTACTCCTGGTCCTTAATAAACTGCCCGATGTACACCCGCATTCCTGCACCTGCCGCGCGCACTGCCAAACCGAGGGCAGCGGTCGTCTTGCCTTTGCCGTCGCCGGTGTAGATTTGAAACTGTCCTTCCAGTGTCATCCTTCTCCGCTCCTTTTTATAGTACAACAGGACAGCCTGCCGGTTGAGCAAACTGTCCTGTTTCTATTTTTATGACAGATGAATGATTCCTTTTTCCAGCATCGACTGTGCTGCCAGCATGATACCCACCTTGCCGGTCTGGTAGGTCAAGCCGCCCTGCATCCAGACTGCATACGGCTCGCGCAGCGGTGCGTCTGCCGACAGCTCGATGGATGCACCGTTAGTGAAGGCACCCGCTGCCATGATGACCTGGCTGTCATAGCCCGGCATATCCCACGGCTCGGGAGTTACATAGGAATCGACCGGTGCGCCCTTCTGCACGCCTTCACAGAAGGCAATCAGCGCCTCCGGCTTTTGCAGGCAGACCGCCTGAATGATGTCTGCACGGATTTCGTCGCTGGATGGGGTTACTTCATATCCCAGCAGCTCATACAGAGAAGCGGCAAAGGTCGCGGTCTTGACGGCAGAAGCCACCACCGTCGGCGCAAAGAACAGTCCCATAAACAGCGAACGGGTGTTGCCCAGTGTGCAGCCGACCTCTTTGCCCACGCCGGGCGCACTCAGACGCTGGGCGCACATATCCACATACTTGGCTTTTCCTGCAATATAGCCGCCGGTTGGCGCGATGCCGCCGCCCGGATTTTTAATCAGGGAGCCGATGATGAGGTCAGCACCGACCTGGGTCGGCTCCTTCTCCTGCACGAATTCTCCGTAGCAGTTGTCCACCATAATGATGGCTTCCGGGTTGACCGAACGCACCAGACCGACAATCCGCTCGATGTCCTCCACAAACAGCGATGGACGCAGCGAATAACCGCGGGAACGCTGGATGTAAGCGACCTTCGCACCCTTGACTGCCTGCGGGATGCCCTCATAGTTGACCTTGCCGTCCTCGAGCAGGTCCAACTGCTCATACTGCACACCGAAATCCTTGAGCGAGCCGCTGACCTCCTCCTTCTGACCCAGCCCGATGACGCCATGCAGAGTGTCATACGGCAGACCGGTCAGGCTGACCATCCGGTCGCCCGGGCGCAGAACGCCGAACAAGGCAACGGTCAGTGCGTGGGTGCCGGACATGAAGTTATAACGAATCAGTGCATCCTCGCAGCCTAAAATTTCTGCCAGCACCTGGTCGAGCACCTCTCTGCCGCGGTCTCCGTAACCGTAGCCGGTGGAGGCAGCAAAGTGGGACTCGCTGACATGGTTGTTGATAAAAGCCGACAGTACCTTTTCACTGTTGTACTGCGCAATGCTGTCGATTCGGCGAAAGCTTGCTGCGGCTTTTTCCTCTGCTTTTGCACACAGCTGGCGCAACGCCGGATCTATGTTAAAAAAACTCATTGGTTTCGATCTCCTTTTTTATCTCCTCTGTTTTTCTTATCTACAGCTGCCTGCTCTTCCACTCGGAAGTTGTGACAAAGCCCAGCTTCTGATAGAAGCTCTCCAGCTGTTGGTCCGCACAGTCGAGCAGCGGCGTTTTTCCCTGCCAAAAAGCCTCCAGGCACAGACGGGACACCAGCTGACCGCCCAAGCCCTGTCCGCGAAACTCCGGCAGGGTACACAGGTTGAGAATCAACCCGTAATCACAGCCCTCCGGCAGCAGGATTCCTCCCACTGCCGCTGCCCTGCCCTGTAGGCACAGCTTGAAGAACTGCCCGCCGCCGCGTTTTAAAAAGAGCAGCCGCGCCAGATAATCGTCCTTAGTATGCCGCTTGGCAAAGGAAGGGTCCGCCTGTGCCAGCAGGTCATACACCTCTCCCAGACCTTCGCAGGAGCAGACCGAGCTTTCACTGACATCGTCGGGCAATCTCTGGCAAATCATCCGCGGTCCTGAAGGATGGCTGACTGCCGGCAGCTGCCCAAAGCGCAGGTCATAGCCGTCGATCAGCTTTGCCGAGCCTGCCAGTTTCCCCGCAGGCTGCATCTGCAAAAAGTGGTGCAGCTCCTCCCAGCGCTCCTTCGAGCGAGGGGAACCGACTATCCGATAGGTCTGCCCGATGCGGCAAAGCAGATATTGCGCATTCTGCTTTTGTGTCTGCGACTGCCCTACCCACAGGTCACTGTACTGCCAATCGACCTGCGCGGTATCCGCACAGCGCGAAAGGTAGGCAGTCATCACTTCCGTCCCATCCCACGGCTCCTTTGCACAAAGGCGCTCGATGGTGGTTCGGTCCTCTTGGGTCGCCAGACGGATCATCCTTCTCCTCCTTTATCTTACAGCTGCGCGAGAGCGCCTACCAACTCCCGGAGCAAACGTGCGCAGGATTCCAAATCGCGTGGGTCAAACATCGACGATGGCGAATGGACATAACGGACCGGTGCTGCAACGGTGAGCACTCTGCATCCGTTGCCTGCCTTGGACATGGCAGCGGCATCGGTAGCCCCGACAATCTGGTTTTTAATCTGGTATGGGATTTCCTTTTCTTCACACAGCTTTTTAGCCAGAGCAAACAGTTCACGGTCCATAAAAGCACCCTTGTCCTGGAAGCTGAGCACCGCACCCTTGCCCAAAGCGCAGACCTGCTTGCCCGCAGATACGCCGGGAACATCCGCTGCACAGTTGGTATCGACTGCTACGGCGATGTCCGGCTGTACCGAGAAGGCAGCGGCGCCGGCAGCAGCACCGATCTCTTCTCTGGCAGAAAAGACGACGGTCACATCGTATTCCAGCGGCTGACAGAGCAGGTCCAGCAGCAGCAGGCAGCCGGTGGGGGTGTCCAGTGGCTCAGCCGATGCGGTTGTCCAGTGCCTTTGCACAGATGCAGCTGCCCATCTCAATAAAGGTCGGACGGAAGGTTGCAAAGTCGCCCGGCTGAGCAAATTGCAGTGCGTCCTCGCGGTTTTTCGCGCCGATGTCGATGTACAGCTGGTCATAGCTGAGCACCGTTTCGCGGTCGGAAGCACTTTGCAGATGAATCGGTTTTGCTCCGACAACACCCAGTGCGCCGCTTTCCAGACGGACCGGTTTGCCGACTACCACGCGGGTGTCGATGCTGCCCATCGAGGAAAAGCGCAGCAGACCGCTCTCTTCGATGTAGGTGATGATGAAGCCAACTTCATCCATGTGTGCTGAAAACAGCAGTTTATTTTTTGGGGTCTGTTTCCCCTTTTTCTCGCAAATCAGGTTGCCCAGTGCATCGGTGCGCACCTTGCAATCCTCCGGCAGATGGTTTTTCAGCCAATCCGCCACCTTTTCTTCTCCGCCGGACACTCCGTCTATCTCACAAAGCTGTTTGAGCAGTTCAAGCTGTTTTGTCAATTCCATGCTGATTCCCTCCTTATTTCACGATGCGTTTTGCATAAGCTGCAATCAGCTGTGCGGTCTTGTCCACATCATCCACCGAGATGGTTTCGATTGGGGTGTGCATATAACGCAGCGGAATCGAAACGCAGCAGCTTTCCACACCGTCCTGTGCAACAACGATTGAATCGGCGTTGGTGCCGGTATGTCCTCCGCTCATAACCTCCAGCTGGTACGGGATCTTTTCCTCCTCAGCTGCTGCAATCAGCTCCTTGGACATTTTGCGGCTGAGGATGGCGCCCATTCCAATGGCAGGACCCTTGCCAACCGATGGAACGTGCTTGTCTGCAATCTCCGGTGTGGTGCCAAAGGTGACATCCACCACGATTGCCTGGGTCGGATGCAGGGCGAAGGCTGCGGTTCTGGCGCCCAGACCGCCGGTTTCTTCCTGCGCACTGAGCAGAACGGTCAAACCGATCGGCTCGAGATGGTTTTCTTTCCAATCGTTTTTAATCAGCTCCGCTGCCTTGATGATGGCAACGCAGCAGCAGCGGTCATCGAAGGCTTTGCTGGAAACCAGTCCGCCAGCCATCTCGGTGAAAGGACCGACAAAGCTAATCTTGCTGCCCAAATCAATCTTTTCCTTTGCCTGCTGACCGTCCATGCCGACGTCGATCCAGATTTCATCCACCGTCGGATTCTTCTTTTCTCCGCTCTGGATGTGAGGAGGTACGCTGCCCACCACGCCGGGCAGGTCGCCCTGTGCGGTGTGTACCACCACCTGTGATGCCATCAGCAGTCTGCGGTCCACGCCGCCTGCCTGTCCGACCCGCAAAAATCCGTTGTCCTCGATGTGGGTAACGGTCAGACCAATCTCGTCGATGTGTGCATCCAGCAGCAGGTGCGGACGTCCCTCCTGCGGCGGCATCACCTGGCAAACCAGACTCTTCTGGATGGTACGGCTGCATTCACCCAGATTTTCACATATTTCCTGGGCAACTGCCAGTGCGCGGTCCTCTCCGCCTGCGACACCGTCGACCTGTGTCAGCTGTCTGAGCATCTGTATTGTTTGCATAAAAGCACTTCCTTTCCTGTTTTGCACCGACCGCCGCGGCAGACGGCGCTTTTCCTCGTATCTTCTATTTTACCATACTTTTTCCTTTTTTTCACTCATTTTTGTAAATTGAGCAGAAATACAGCGCACCCCCTTCCTTCTCTGGATACAAAAAATCAGCACAGCCTTTTAGCTGTGCTGATTTTTGGGGAAAGGCAGAAGATTTATCCTTCCCTGTTATCAGAAATCATAATGCCCTGATAGGGAGAAGTAGACGGCACGATGATACCATCCGGCAGGGTGATGTCCTTGCCTTCCATGCTGAAGTAGATGTCCAGGGTGGAAGGGTCGCCCTGCTGCGGGTCTACAAAGTTATATTGCAAGGTGTGCTGAATCGAATCGAGAATCATTTGCAGCAGAGAGGTCGAATCATAAGCAAAAAATTCTTCCTTCTGTTCCTGTGGTGGTCCAACCACAATGGAGCAGGTGTTCGCAAAGGTGACGGTCATCCCGCCTTTTCCGCCGGTAGTCGGCTCTGCCAGATCGAGGTTCCAACCGGTCAGTTCGCTGATCTGCTCGATCAACCAGTCCGGTGTCAGCTTTCCGGTGTAATCGACCGGATAGCTTTCAAATTCGCCATCCATCCCGATGTACAGTGTGGCGGTCTTTTCCTCTTCCTGAGGTTGCTCCGCCTCTTCTTCCCCTTCATCCGGCTGCGGCTGTTCATCCTGGGTCTGCTGGTCGGATGCTGTCGGCTGGTCCGGTGTCGGTGCCGGGTTTTCTCTGCTTTGGCAGGCGGTCATGCTTAACAGCAGGCTCAGGCAGAGCAGCAATGCAATCCACTTATTTTTCATGGTGTTCCCTCCTGTAAATCAAAGGTTTTGATGAAAGCTGCTTGCGGCTTCTATCATACAGGTGCTTTTTTCTGTACTCTTTGTTGCAGCCTTTTCCTTATTGTACCACACTTTTTCAAAATCCGACAGAGGTCAGCAAAAAATTTACAAACAAAAAAGTTGCTTAGCAAACTGTTGCTAAAGCAATCATTTTCGTGTATAATAAAACACAGAAAAATCAACTGTATACAGAGGAGGAACACATATGGGTGCAGAAGAACAAAGACAACAAAAATTTGACCGTATGACCAAGACCCCGATTCCCCGATTGATTGGCGAGCTGGCAGTCCCGACCATCATCAGTATGCTGGTCACATCCTTTTACAACATGGCGGACACCTTTTTTGTCGGCAAAATCAACACCAGCGCCACCGCCGCCGTCGGCATCGTTTTCCCGCTGATGGCAATGATTCAGGCGTTCGGCTTCTTCTGTGGACACGGCTCGGGCAACTACATCTCCCGCCAGTTGGGTGCGCACAACTTTGAGGATGCCTCCAAGATGTCCGCGACCGGTTTCGTTAGTGCCTTCGTCCTCGGGTTGGGGATTTTGGTCGTCGGTTTTCTCTTTACCGACCCGCTGCTGCACATCATGGGTTCCACCGAAACCATCCTGCCCTACGCCCGCTCGTATATGCGCATCATTCTGATTGGTGCACCGTATATGACCGCTTCGCTGGTACTCAACAACCAGCTGCGTTTTCAAGGCAGCGCCTTCTACTCGATGATCGGCATCACCACAGGAGCGGTTCTCAATATCGGTCTGGACCCGCTGTTCATCTTTGTGCTGGACATGGGTGTTGCCGGTGCGGCGCTGGCAACCATCATCAGCCAGTTTGTCAGCTTTTGCCTGCTGATTGCGGGCACCTTCCGCGGCGGCAACCTAAGGCTGAACCTAAGGGATTTTTCTCCTTCACTCAAATATTATCAAAACATCGTCAAGGGCGGTGCGCCCTCCCTCTTCCGGCAGGGACTGGGCAGCTTTGCCACCGTCTGTCTGAACCTGATGGCAGGTCCCTATGGCGACGCCGCCATCGCTGCCATGTCCATCGTGACCCGCATCTCTCAGTTTGCCGCCTCGGTGGTCATCGGCTTTGGGCAGGGCTTTCAGCCGGTGTGCGGCTTTAACTACGGTGCTAAGCTGTTTAAGCGGGTACAGGAGGGCTTTTGGTTCTGCGTCAAATTCTGCACCTCGGTCCTGCTGGTGGCGGCAGTGTGCGGCTGGATTTTCTCGCCCAACCTCATCGGCATCTTCCTCAAAACCGACCCTCTGGTCATCGAATATGGCTCGCAGGCGCTGCGCCTGCAAGCGCTGACCTTCCCGCTGGTCGGATGGATTACCATTGCCAATATGATGCTGCAAACCATCGGCAAAACGGTCAAAGCCTCTCTGCTGGCGATGTCCCGACAGTTTCTATTCTTTGTGCCCGTCATCCTGACTCTGCCCGGATTTTTAGGGATTTTGGGCGTTCAGCTCAGCCAGCCGATTGCCGACTTTTGCAGCTTTCTGCTGGCAGTTCCGCTGTCCATCAGCGTCCTGCGGGAAATGTCCCACGAGCAGGAACAACTTGAGCAGTTGAAAATCACCCGTGAAAATTAACCTCCATCTTGAAAAACACAAAAAGAGCATCCCTCTATAATAAGGGATGCTCTTTTTATCTTATTCTCCATAGGCGCAGAAGGTGTAGCCCTGTGCGCGCAGGTCGTCAATCACCTGTCCCAGAACCTGTGCATTGGTCTGCGAAACTGCGTGCAGCAGATAGATGGCGCCCGGGTGGCATTTGGACTCGATGGTTTCGATTGCCTGCTGCGGGTCGGGCTGTTCGTCCACCAACCAGTCGCGGTAAGCAAAGCTCCAAAATACGCTGCGATAGCCCAGCTGCTGCAACAGCGACAGGTCCGCCTCGGAAAATTCTCCCATCGGGAAACGGAACAAACTCATCGCATAGCCAAAATTCTCTTTGACATACTCATGCAGACCCATGACCTCCGCGCGGCAGTCCTCCATCGAGATGGTCGGCATCGAAAGGTGGTTGACGCTGTGGTTGCCGACGATATGTCCTTCGTCGATCATCCGCTGTACCAGCTCCGGCTCCGCTTCTGCATAAGGCTGGGTGACAAAAAAGACCGCAGGGGTCTGCTTCTCTTTAAGCACATCCAAAATATCGTCGGTATAACCATTTTCATACCCTTCATCGAAGGTCAGATAAATCTTCATCTGGTCCTCGGCGATAAAGTCGGCATCGTACTTCCCATACTTTTCCTGATAGGCGGTCGCACCGCTCGGGCGGTTCTTTTCGTCGGTCGGACCACCCGGTCCCCATCCCAGTTTGGTGGTATCCAGCCCGCTGCTGACCGGCGTAATCGTCTGCTGGCTTTCCTCTTCTTTTTTCTCTTCCGTTTCCTTAGCCGGCTCTTCTTCCTCTGGCTTGTCCTCCGGTTTTTCTCCTGCCAGCTGGTCCTCTAGCGGATTCTTCTCTTCATTGCTTTGCTGCAAGGATTGCTCCTGCGGCGGCTCGAGCTGCTGCGGTTCCTCTTCTTTGTCGGAGGGCATCCCCTCTGAAAGCTCATCAATACTGTCGGGAACATCTCCCTGTTCAGGCATCCGCTGGGAACATCCGCCCAGTCCCAGTACAAGCCCTGCTGCTAAAACAAAGGGGAAAATCCTTTTTATAAAAATCCTGTTCATCGACTCACCAAACCTTTCTTTTAAACCGGATTGCTCCTTGTGCGTAGCTTTGGATTATTGTTTCTTTTTTTGCCCATCATTATACATCGGTCGTTTTTCTCATTATAAAATACGGATGTCATAAAAAGCAAGCCCGCGGGCAAAATAATTCCAAAAGCTCCTGATTTTCTTCTGCAAAGATTTTCAAACGTACAACGAAAGGATGGTCCTATGTTCAAAACCAAACGTCAGATTCAATCTATCAAAGCCCGGGAAATTTTGGATTCCCGTGGAAATCCCACCGTGGAGGCGGTCGTCATCCTCAACGACGGAAGCCTCGGACGCGCCTGCGCTCCCTCCGGTGCTTCCACCGGCAAGCATGAGCGGGCAGAGCTGCGCGACCATGACCCTTCCCGCTATCTGGGCAAGGGTGTACAAAAGGCGGTCGACCAAATCTATCACCTGGCAGCTCCTGCGCTGATTGGATGCTCTGTTTCCCAGCAGCAGTCCATCGACCAGCGGCTGCTTTCATTGATTGACCCCGACAGCGAACAGGGTCTTGCCTCCAATGTGCTGCTGCCCTTGTCGCTTGCCTGCGCCAAAGCGGCGGCGTCCTCCTACCATCTGCCGCTCTACCGTTATCTGGGCGGCGCGATGTCCAACACCCCGCCCATGCCGATGATGAACCTGTTAAACGGCGGTGCCCATGCCTCCAACAACCTGGACATCCAAGAGTTTATGGTCATCCCGGTGGGCGCGCAGAATATTTCCCAGGCAATCGAGTGGTGCAGCCGGATCCACCACCGCTTAGGAGAACTGCTGTGCGAAAAAGGACTTAGCTGCGGCGTCGGGGACGAGGGCGGATTTGCTCCCAACCTGACCGGAGAAGAAGAAGCCTTTTTGCTGCTGACCGAAGCCGGTGAACGGGCAAACCTTTGTGCCGGAAAGGACTTTGTGCTGGCTTTGGATGCAGCTGCCTCCGAATGGTGTGCCCAAACGCAGGGATGCGAGCAGGAATATCTGCTGCCAAAATCCCAGCTGCACTATAACACCTCCCAGCTGATTTCCTACTGGGAAGGCTTGTGCGCTCAATATCCCATCCGTTCCCTGGAGGACCCGCTCGGAGAAAATGACTGGCAGGGCTTTGTGCAGCTGACCCATCGTCTGGGCAGCCGCATACAGCTGGTGGGAGACGACCTGTTTGTCACCGACCCGCAGCGAATCCGCGAAGGAATTGGAATGAAGGCTGCCAATGCGGTGCTCATCAAGCCTAACCAGATTGGCACCCTCAGCCAGACCATCGAAGCTGCCCGTCTTGCACAGCAAAATGGGTATCGGGTCATCCTGTCTCATCGCTCCGGCGAAACGGAGGACAGCAGCATCGCCGACCTTGCGGTTGCCATCGGAGCCGGACAGATCAAAGCCGGCGCTCCCTGCCGCGGCGAACGCACCGCCAAATATAACCAGCTGCTGCGCATCGAAGAGGAGCTGGGTGGCAGTGCCTGCTTTGGCAATCCTTTTTAAGCGCAAAAAAACAGATGCACCTTTGGGTGCATCTGTTTTTATCTGTATCAAAAACTATTTGATCAAAGAGCAGTTTGCAACAACGGTTGCGAATACGATGGAAACCATCGACAGCAGTTTGATAAGGATGTTGATTGCCGGACCGGAGGTATCCTTGAATGGGTCACCAACGGTATCGCCAACAACCGCAGCTTTGTGGTTGTCAGAGCCTTTGCCGCCCAGGTGATCTGCTTCGATGTATTTCTTCGCATTGTCCCAAGCACCGCCGGAGTTGGACATCATGATTGCCAGAACGAAACCAGAAACGGTTGCGCCTGCCAGCATACCGGTAACACCAACTACGCCCATGAGCAGACCAACGATAACAGGAACAACGATTGCCAGGATTGCAGGAAGAACCATCTCGTGCAGAGCGGACTTGGTGCAGAGGTCTACACAGCTTCTGTAATCCGGCTCAGCTTTGCCTTCCATCAGACCTGGGATGGATTTGAACTGTCTACGAACTTCAACAACGATGCTCTGTGCAGCACGTCCAACAGACTCCATGGTGAGAGCTGCGAATACGAATGGCAGCATAGCGCCGATGAGCAGACCAATCAGAACCGGTGGGTTCATAACAGACAGGTCGAAATTGTAATCAGGAGCGATCAGCTTAACCTGGTCGATGTAAGAAGCAACCAGAGCCAGAGCGGTCAGAGCAGCGGAACCGATTGCAAAACCTTTACCGGTTGCAGCGGTGGTGTTGCCCAGGGAGTCCAGAGCGTCGGTTCTCTTACGAACCTCTTCACCCAGACCTGCCATCTCAGCGATACCACCAGCGTTATCTGCAACAGGACCGTAAGCGTCGGTTGCCAGGGTGATACCCAGGGTGGACAGCATACCTACTGCTGCCAGGGAGATGCCGTACAGACCCATGTTGAAGCTTTCTGCACCGCCGGAAACAAAGTAGCTGACCAGTACAGCAATACCAACGATAACAGCAGGGATTGCAGTAGATCTCATACCCAGACCCAGACCACCGATGATCAGGGTTGCAGAACCTGTCTGAGAGGTTTCTGCCAGTTTCTGGGTTGGTTTGTAGGAGTCGGAGGTGTAGTACTCGGTGAAGTAACCGATGAGTACGCCTGCCAGCAGACCGGAAATGATTGCAAAGAACAGACCCATGCCCAGACCTGCAAATTTAACCAGAACAAATGCAGCGATTACAACCAGTGCGGAGCTGATGTAGGTACCTTTTCTCAGGGAGCCCAGCAGCTTCTTCTGGTCTGCGCCTTCTTCGGTCTTTACAAAGAAAGAACCGATGATGGAAGCGAAGATACCCAGAGCACACAGTGCCATTGGAATCATCATGCCCTTGAAGCCAAGACCTGCGGATACACCCAGAGCCATGGAGGACAGTCTTGCGCCGGAGTAGGACTCGTACAGGTCAGCGCCCATACCAGCAACGTCACCAACGTTGTCGCCTACGTTGTCAGCGATAACAGCAGGGTTTCTCGGGTCATCTTCCGGGATACCAGCTTCTACTTTACCAACCAGGTCAGCGCCTACGTCAGCAGCTTTGGTGAAGATACCGCCGCCTACACGAGCAAACAGAGCCATGGTGGAAGCACCCATACCGAAGGTAACCAGTGCAGAAGCGATTGCCTGTGCGTTGTCGCCGTAAACCATCTTCAGAATGTAGAACCAGATGGAGGTGTCCAGCAGACCCAGACCAACTACGGTGAAGCCCATAACGGAGCCTGCGGAGAATGCTACCTTCAGACCTTTGTTCAGGCTGTGGTGAGCAGCGTTTGCAGTTCTTGCGTTTGCTGCGGTAGCAATTTTCATGCCGAAGTAACCGGACAGAGCGGAGAACACACCGCCTGTTACGAATGCAATCGGCACGAATTTGTTGACCTGACCAAAGATAGCCAGGACGGTGAAGATAACTACCAGAACAACGAATACAACAGCTACGCTCTTGTACTGTCTTTTCAGGTAAGCGTCTGCACCGGTACGGATTTTCTGGGACAGGGACTTCATCAGGTCAGTGCCCTCGTCCTCTTTCATGACCTTCTTTGCCTGAAAAACAGCAAAGAGCAGAGCCAGGACTGCTCCAATCGGAGCGAGGATGGTTAAATCCATGTTTTTTCCATTCCCTTCTTTAGTTAACATAAAATGTAACATTTTATAACACCACTCGCGGGTGTTATCTCTGCCCTCTATGTTAATATTTAATTCATGAATTGTCAAAATTTTAAAAAACCACATTTTTGTGCATTTTAGCAAATCGTCAAAAATATCACAGCAATCTGCACAATAAGCTCTCTCTGTCTTTTTTTGCACTGCTGTACGGTTTTCCATTCAATCCATCTGCTTTTATCCCTCTGACGATTCCGTGCAGGTTTTATAAAAAATCCTATAATTAAGCCATTTTCTTTCCTGTTTTTTCGCCGGACTTTGAAAAATCTATCGTTGCGGTTTCCATGAAATGAAGCGATGGTTTTTAATCGCTTCATTTTATGCAGGATTTCCTTCTTCTTTCGGAAAAGTGCAGGATAACTGTCAAAAGCTGCCGGAGCACTTTGTCCGGCAGCTTTTTTGTGTATTTCATACAAAAGAGGAAAATTGCGACTACTTTTTTGAAAAAAGATTCGGGAAGATTTCGGTCATTCCTCCAAAACTCCCTCTTTCCAGGGCTTTTTCACCAAAATTCAATGCTTTCTCTTCCATATTTTGATAGGTGCCCGGCTGTAATTTCGGCAAAATGTTATAATATTTTATAAAGCGTGCAATTCTTACTTTGCCAGAGCAATCCCGGACAGAGAAAACAGCAGGTTTCCCAGCGCGTGTTTTTGTAAGGAGAGGTATTCCTGTGCGCTCACCTTGCCACCCCAGTTGAGCACTTCCATCTCTCCGCTGGCACCTTTGATGAAGATGTCCGAGGAAGTAAAGCCGTTCTTCAGATAAAAACGACGTCTCGCACTGCGCTGCTGGGCATTTTCTGCGTTATCATCCAAACGTTCAATCAAAAGAACAATTCGCTTGTCTGCAAAATGCTCGCACACCTGCTGCATGATTTGGCTGCCGGTGCCACGGCTGCGGATTTTGGAGGACACCGCCAGATAGTCCACCATCACCATCCCGCCATAGGGAATGACCATGACAAATCCCATCAAAGTTCCGTCCTCGGTTGCCGTCAGAATCTGCGCCTTTTTGCTTTTCACCGAATGGCGCAGAACAAAAAACGGTTTGCGCTCCGCCTTTGGAAAAGCCTCCATATAGATTTCCTTCACCTGTTTCCATTGCTCTGCATTGATTTGTGTCAGTTTCATCAAAATCTCCTCCTCGTTGTATAATACCCTCTGTGACGCTGTCATTATAAAGGATACAGTGGCTGTAAAGTCAATAGGATTTTCGAATCTTTTTTCAAAAAACAGGAGGGTCAGAATGTCTGACCCTCCTGTTTTTATTTTCCTTATTTGATGGAGTTTTCGTAAGCCTCGATCATCTTCTTGACCATCTGACCGCCGACAGAGCCTGCTTCGCGGGAGGTCAGGTGACCGTTGTAGCCCTCCTTCAGGTTGACGCCGACCTCGTTGGCAGCTTCCATCTTAAATTTATTCATCGCTTCCTGCGCCTCTGGAACGACCAATCTATTGCTGTTCGAGTTGTTTTTGTTGCTTGCCATAAAAAATGCACTCCTTCATCTTTTTAAATGATTGGGTGCGGTCCTCCCTGTTTAAGAACCGCTCCTTGCGTTTGCAGTAATAGTATGGCGTGCAGACGGTTGATTATGTTTAGAAAGTTATGCCAGTCCTTCGCATAAAATAGATTTTATTTCTTCATTCCCAGCAGCAAAAGGACAGCTGCGCAGCAGAGCATCTCGTAGGCGCTCAAATTGGACGGCAGTGCAAACAGGTGCTCTCCCTGCGCAATGCAGCTGCCGTCCAATCGAGCCAACGGGGTTTGTACACAAACGACCGCATTCTCCTGCGTGCTGGACATCCGCAGTTCCCCTGTGTCTCCGCAGCGGATGCAGGGCAGTCCGCATTGCACCAGCGCTTCTCCACCCCGGTCGGGCAGGATGCACCTTGCGTGCAGCAGATGCTCTGGCAGATGTTGCAGCAAAAAACTCTCCTTGAGCACCACCAGCCCTCCGCCGGCGTCCACCCACGAGGATGCCGGCAGGTCGAGCAGCATCACTGCCGCACCCTCCTTCCAGAAAATCCCTTCCCGCGTCTGCCAGGCGCAGCGCTCTCCCAACAAACTGCGCAGCGCATCCAGCAGATGCCGATCCCGTGCTTCTCCCAGCAGGATCACCGGTATCATCATTTGCACCCCCCTGTTGATTTTAGATGTTCTGTTAGTTTTCCCAAAATCATCCGAAAGATACAAAAAGGAGCAGACCGCAGCGGTCCGCTCCTTTGATGGGCGAGGATAAGCCCGATTATTCCTCAAATTTGCGCTTTGGCAGTGCTTCCAGCTTCTCCACTGCGCCTTCCAGATATTCCACCGGCATCTCTTCGATCTTGCCTTCGTCGCACAGTGCGGCAAGGGTCGGGTCGATTGGCATCCGACCCAGAATTTCCAGACCGGTTTCCTGTGCTACCTGTTCGAGCTTGCTGTGACCGAAGATGTCAATCTTCTTGCCGCAGTCCGGGCATACCAGGTAGCTCATATTCTCTACGATACCGACGATCGGAACATTCATCAGCTTTGCCATCTTGCAAGCCTTCTTGACAATCATCGAAACCAGATCCTGCGGAGAGGTCACGATGACGATGCCGTCCACCGGAATCGACTGGAAAACAGTCAGCGGAACATCGCCTGTGCCCGGCGGCATATCGATGAACATATAGTCCACCTCTCCCCAGACTACATCGCTCCAGAACTGCTTAACGGTTCCTGCAATGACCGGTCCTCTCCAGACGACCGGGTCGTCGGTGTTTTCCAGCAGCAGGTTAACAGACATGACCTCGGTGCCCTTAGAGGTCAGGCGAGGGTCGATGCCCAGCTCGGTTCCCTGTGCGCGTCCAGTGATCCCAAACATCTTCGGGATAGATGGACCGGTGATGTCCGCATCCAGAATGGCGGTAGAAAATCCTCTGCGCTGCATCATAACTGCCAGCGAAGAGGTGACCATCGACTTGCCAACGCCGCCTTTGCCGCTGACGATACCGATGACCTTTTTAACCTCGCTCAGGTGGTTTGCCGGCTCCAGCAGGCTTTGTGGCTTGGAGCAGGAACCCTTGCTTGAGCAGGAAGAACAGTTGCCGGAGCAGCCGCTTGCTTCACTCATGTACTTCATCTCCTAAAATTTGATCGTTCCAAAAGAATCATTCAGGACAGAATCCCGCTGCTTTGCAGCAGATTCATACTTCTTTATTATAACCTTTTTCCCCTTGTTATGCAAGAGAGAATCTTTTGCCTGCCCGGCTTTTCGGTTGCCGCCAGCTATCCTGTATGCTATCATTAAAAAAGCAGAACACCAAAGGGAGGCTTCGCCTTATGAGGAAGATTTTTTATTATATTCCCGCAGTTATGTCGCTCTTATTCTATTCTGTACTTACTGTTGTCAGCGGATTTCGTGCAGTCCATCCTCTTGCGTGGGGTGGAGTTGGCATCCTGTTCCTCTCCGCTTTTCTTCTATGTAAGGACAGATGGTACGGCTGTGTGGGAGGTTTCCTGCCCGGCTGCGCGCTGATTTACATGAGTACACGATTCACCGGTCAGGTCATTGCTGTCGAACTGCCGTTAGGAATCCTGTTCTGCCTGTATTACCTGGTCTGCGGCATCGTCGTTTATAAAAAAGCCCGAAGATAAAGCGGGAACAGGATGGAGCATATACACAAAAAAGAAAAACCCGAGGACACCCGTTCCTTTTTGTGAGAAAAGGTCTTGTCTGTGCAGGATAAATTGCATATAATGAAAGAAACAGGACCGCCCTGCCGCGGGCGTCCGAAAAAACGCATCTGAAAAGGAAGGAAAATTCTGTTATGAAACATATCCTGCTGATTGCCACCGGCGGAACCATCGCCTCTGGAAATTCTGAAAATGGACTGACCCCACAAATCTCCTCGGAAGAACTGCTCAGCTATGTTCCTGCTGCACGGGAATTCTGCACCATCGACGCGGTACAGATTCTCAACATCGACAGCACCAATCTTCAGCCGGAGCACTGGCTGCTGATGGCGCGCACCGTCCGCGAAAACTATGATAAGTACGACGGCTTTGTCATCTGCCACGGCACCGACACGATGGCGTACACCTCCTCGGCGCTGTCCTACCTGATTCAAAACTCGCCAAAGCCTATCATCATCACCGGTGCGCAGAAGCCAATCTCCATGGAAATCACCGATGCCAAAACCAACCTGCTCGACTCGCTGCGCTTTGCCGCCTATCCCGATGCACACGGGGTCACCATCGTCTTCAACGGCAAAATCATCGCCGGCACCCGCGCCAAAAAGGTCCACTCCAAGAGCTTCAACGCCTTTGACAGCATCAATTTCCCGGTGCTTGCCACCATCCGCAACAATAAAATCGTCCACTATGTCAAGGACAGCTGTCCCTGCTCCTATCCTGCCTTTTACAGCGACATCAATCCCAAGGTCTGCTTAGTCAAGCTGATTCCGGGCATGGAGCCGGACCTGCTGCCCTGGATTGGCGAGCATTATGATGCGGTCATCATCGAAAGCTACGGCGTCGGCGGTCTGCCCAGTGCACCGGACCGCGACTTCCTCAAAGAGGTGGACAAGCTGATTGCCGACGGAAAGATCGTCGTGATGACCACGCAGGTCATGTATGAAGGCAGCGATATGGAGGTCTATGAGGTTGGACACGTTGCCAAAGAACGCTACGGACTGATTGAGTCCTATGATATGACACTGGAAGCCACCGTTACCAAGCTGATGTGGATTATGGCACAGACCCACGACCCGCAGCGCATCAAGGCGATGTTCTACACCACCATCAACCACGACATCCTCTTCCAGAACAACTGATACCCCTGCAAGGAGGTCCTTTACTTGTCAAACCCGTGTACCCTCTGTCCACGACACTGCGGCGTTGACCGCAGCCTTTTCACCGGTCGCTGCGGTGTGGGCGATTCGGTCAAGCTTGCCCGCGCCGCTTTGCACTTTTGGGAGGAACCCTGTGTCAGCGGCGAGCAAGGCTCCGGGACGATCTTTTTTTCCGGCTGCCCGCTGGGCTGCATCTTCTGCCAGAACCACACCATCAGCGCAGGACATTTTGGCAAGGAGGTCAGCATCGAGCGGCTGGCACAGATTTTTCTGGAGCTGCAGCAGCAGGGCGCCAACAACATCAACCTGGTCACTGCCGGACACTTTGTTCCACAGGTCATCGATGCTTTGGACCGGGTGCGCCATCAGCTGCACATCCCGGTCGTCTACAACAGCAGCGGATATGAAACGGTGCAGACCCTTCGGATGCTGGCAGGCTATGTCGACGTCTACCTGCCGGACCTCAAGTTCTATTCACCGGAGCGTTCGGCGCGGTACTGCTCGGCTCCCGATTACTTTGCAGTCGCCAGCACTGCGGTACAGGAGATGTTTGACCAGACCGGTCCGGTGCAGCTGGACTCCCGCGGCATCATCCAAAAGGGAACCATCGTTCGCCACATGGTCATGCCCGACGGCGTGGAGGACAGCATGGACATTTTAAGCTGGATTGCCGAGCACCTGCCGCTGGACGACATTCTGGTCAGTGTGATGAGCCAGTACACTCCCTTTTACAAAAGTGCCGATTATCCCGAAATCAACCGCCGCCTGCTGCCACAGGAATACGAACGGGTGCTCGACTGGATGGAGTGCATGGGCATCGAAAACGGCTTTGTCCAGGAGCTCTCCTCTGCTAAAGAGGAATATACCCCTGATTTTTCCCTGCAAGGAATCTAAACTTTTGAAACCTTCCAGAAAGAAAGGAAATTTCAGCCATGCAAATCGACATTCTTCCATACGCAAAGGAAAGAATCCCCGATGTCATCAACTTTGAAGAAAATCTGCGCAGACAAGAAAATTTCTGGGGATGGAAAATCGACCAAGCCTACCGGGAAAATGTTGAAAAGAGCTTTTGCTCCCCTGAATTTTCTCATTCAATCTCGCTGCTTGCCTATGTCGAAAGCAAGGTGGTCGGCAGAATCGACTCCGGTATGATTGCCACCCACTTTGAAGGCTCCCGCCAAGCTTATCTGGATTGGATCTGCGTTTTAAAAAGCCACCAACATCAGGGTATTGCCCAAAAACTGATGAAGGCTCTGCGGGCACAGCTCAAGCAGCAGGGAATCACCACCCTGGTCGGGCTGATTGCCTCCAACGAAGAAGCCCAGCGCTTTTACCGCTCGCTGCCCGACAGCAAAATCCAGGATGAAG
>FR880151.1 GCA_000435195.1 Clostridium sp. CAG:169
TCCTTATTTTGTTTTATCCGCCCGATATTCTTTCCAGATGAATTGCAGCACACAGTCGACATCCTCCTCCAGGACGGCAGTCGCTGCCTGCCTGGCTTCCTGCGGCGCCTGCGGAACCACATAGCTGCGGTCGGCTGCCAAAAGCATCGGGATGTCGTTGTGGTTGTCGCCAAAGGTCACCAACTGTTGTGCGCCCAGCATCTGCTTCAAAGCCACTGCCGCCTTGCCCTTGCCTGCCTGGTCGGAGCCGATGTCCACAAACCAGCGGCGGGAATCATAGGGACTGCAATGCAGCACCGTGCTCACACCCGGCATCTGCTTTGCCTGCTCATAGATGGCGGTGATGGCTTGCTGTTCCCCACTGGAGCCGATGTATAGGCACTCTCCCTCCAACAGCTGCGACAGCGGCACATCCACAAACGGTTCGTCGTACACTAAACCGTTCTGCGGATGAACGGCATCCTCGCAGCCCTGTTCGATGCGTTTTTTACGCTCACTCCAGTTGGGCGAGCGGTATCCGTTTTGCAGGTAGGTCACACAGCGCTCCTCCTGCGGACGAAACACGCAGGTCTTATAGGGAATCTTCTGACGGTCGAATCGCTCGAACAACCCTTGCGCATCTGCCGGTTGGATGGGGAAAGTCCGTTCTGCCTTCCCCTTGCCAAAATCATAAATGACTGCGCCGTTGTAGGCGATGACCGGCAGGGTGATGCCGCAGCTTGCCGCAAGGTCATACACGCCGTACAGGTTTCGTCCCGAAGCTACCGTCAACCCGACGCCCTCTTGCATCAGCCGGATAAACAACTCTCTGCCCGTCTCGGATAAGCCTTCGCTTTTTCCCCGATACAGCGTTCCGTCTACATCCGAAACATACAGTTTTTTCATCACACGCCCGCTCCCTTTCCTGCGACCATCTTCTTTTCATCTCTTTATTATAAGGATGCGGCAAGGAAAAATCAACCGCCGATTCTCTTCTTACGACTGCCTTTCTTTTTGTCTAACCCTTGCGGAATTTGCTGCGGCTATGCTATAATAGGAGCAAAGATTCCCATTGCTTTGAGGAGGTATTTTTATGAGTAGAAAAGCACCCGTTTTTGCCGTCTTCTGTCTGATTACCGCTGCACTCAGCCTTGTCTATCTCATCGTCTATCAGCTCTGGCTGCAACCTCAGGCATATGAAATCAATGGCTACAGCCTGCTGTACAACCTGCTGTGCCGGCAGCTGCTGAGTTTTTCTGTGGTGGGTGGAACCGTGTCCTTCTTCACCAATTTCTTCTTAAAAACGATACCGGCGCCTGTCAGGATGCTTTTGCTGATTGTTCCCATCTTCTTCCTGCTGATGTACGCCTTTGGCTGCCTGTTCCACATAACCGGGTGGCTCTCCCCTTCGATGTCCCTGCTGCTGCACACCTTCACCCATCTCGGGTGGTTCGCCGCGGCAGGCGCACTGTTCGGTCTGGGGTCTGCACGATAAAAATTTTGTCACTTTCAAAACGGGAGCCATCTGAAAATCAGACGGCTCCCGTTTTATTTGTTGGTTAAAGCGTTGTTTACTGCTCCATCTTCCATTTTACGCCCTGTGGGGTATCCAGCAGTACGATGCCGCGTGCCTTCAGGTCGTCGCGAATCTTGTCTGCCAGCGCAAAGTTTTTCTCTTTTCTTGCCTGCTGACGCTGTGCAATCAGCTCCTCGATTTCATCGTCCAGGTTTTCCTTCTTGCGGTTGTACAGCAGACCCAGCACATCTGCCAGACGGTCAAACTGCTGTGCGGCATACTCCATCGGCTCCTTTGCTTTCGGGGAAGCAAGGAAGGTATTGATGTCGCGCACCAGATCAAACAGGGCAGCAATACCGTCGGCGGTGTTCAGGTCATCGTCCATCGCCTGGATGAACTGCTCGACCCTTGCATCCACCTGCTTTTTGAAGGCTTCGTCCGCTGCTGCATCCTCGCTCTGTGCCAGCGCATTCTGCAAGGAGAAGTCCAGATTGTCGCGGCAGTTGTACAGACGCTCCAAAGCCGACTTGCACTGCTCGATGATGGTCAGATTGTAGTTGATTGGGCTACGGTAGTGTGCGGAAAGCATCATGTATTTGATTGGCTCATAGCCGTACTTCTCTGCCACCTCGCGCACGGTGAAGAAGTTGCCCAGCGACTTGCTCATCTTTTTGTTGTCCACATTGATGTAGCCGTTGTGCATCCAGTAGTGTGCATACTCCTTGCCGGTGCAGCACTCCGACTGTGCAATCTCATTTTCATGGTGCGGGAAAATCAAATCCTGTCCGCCGCAGTGGATGTCGATGGTCTGACCCAGATGCTTGTGAATCATGGCAGTACATTCGATGTGCCAGCCCGGTCTGCCCTCTCCCCAGCGGGAAGTCCAGCTTGGCTCTCCCGGTTTTGCCGACTTCCACAGAACAAAGTCCAGTGGGTCCTCCTTGTGCTCGCCGACGCTGATGCGTGCGCCGCTCTCCAGCTCCTCCAGTGGCTGATGGGACAGCTTGCCGTAGCCCGGGCACTTTCTGGTGCGGAACAGAACGTCGCCGCCCGCTTCATAAGCAAAACCGGTGTCCTCGAGCGTTTCGACGATGTGTTTAATCTCGTCGATGGTTTCGGTCGCCTTTGGATGGATGGTCGCCGCGCGGATTCCCAAGCCCTTGGTGTCGGTAAGGTATTCGTTGATGTAGCGCTCTGCAATCTCCTTTGCGCTCACACCTTCCTCGTTTGCCTTTTTGATGATTTTGTCATCGATGTCGGTGAAGTTCTGGACAAA
Source organism: Clostridium sp. CAG:169 (assembly GCA_000435195.1). GTDB lineage: Bacteria > Bacillota > Clostridia > Oscillospirales > Ruminococcaceae > Negativibacillus. The sequence goes on from FR880151.1 coordinate 2,772, forward strand.
GGTGACCTCATAGCCACGGAACTCCAGATAGCGGCGCAGGGTATCAAAGACACAAATCGGACGTGCGTTGCCGATGTGGATAAAGTTGTAGACGGTCGGTCCACAGGCATACATCTTGACCTTGCCCGGCTCGATTGGCACAAACTCTTCTTTTTCTCTTGTCAGCGTATTAAATATTTTCATGGAAATCTCTCCTTCCTATGATTTACAAATCAGATGATTTCGGCAGACCCTCCCAAAAGGCGCTTAGTTCCTTTGCCAGCTGCTGCGGAGCCTGAAGGTTCACCTCATGTGCCGCTCCTGCAATCTCCCGTTTCCGGGCATTTGGCAGCAGGCGCAGCATCTGCTCGGAGGCTTTGCGGTTGACCTTGTCCTGCTCCCCGCACAGCAGCAGCACCGGACAACGCACAGTACTCAGCTGCCTGCTCAAGCGGTTTAGGCGCAGCATCTGCTCCTTGCTGATTCCCAACTGCGCAAAATTGCTTGCGGGCATCAGGGAAAACAAAAGGCTCTGCACCGACAGCAGGAATTTGGGTGAACGGTATTGCCCTGCAATCAGCACCAGCGATTCCACCCGCTGTGGGTGTCGGATGGTGTAGTCCAGCGCCAGCACCGCTCCCAGCGACAGTCCGCACAGATGCAGCCTGCCGGGCAGCTTCTGACAGCTTTGCTCCCATCCCCGGTACAATCCCTCATAGCTAATCTCCTCGGTCAAGGTAAACAAATCCGGTGTGTGCAGCTCTTCCTTTTGCTCTGTCGGCAGGCAGTCGATCACCTGTTTCCAGCTGTCGCTGTTCTGTCCCAGCCCATGCAGCAGCATTGTATGCGGCATTTTATGCGGCACTCGATGTTCCATTTGAACTCCTCCTTTGACAAAGCTTGCAAAAAAGCCGCCCTCCTCTGCCCATTGGCAGATGAAGGCGGCTTTATAAGTTCCGCGGTTCCACTTCACGATTTATCGCTCTTGCCCTTTAACGCAGGGGATACGTCCCTTTATACTGGCGCTGTTTTCTGCGCGTTCCAAAGGGCAGCTGACAGGTGCATTCAAAAAGTCGCATACCCCTGACCGGCTCTCACCTGTTCCGATCTCTCTGTCGGGAGGTCCTTCCCTACTTTTCCTGTGTCATCGCTTTGTTGGTTTTAGGATTGTTTAATCAGCGTACCATATTTTTCGCCCGATTGCAAGAGGGGAAATGCCCTCTCTTACAAAGACTTTTCCCTTTTTGATGCTGCAAGCTATTTTGCCTGTGCGATCAGCGCGCGGTTTTTCCACAGATAGTTGGCGCCCGAAATCAGGGTCAACGCCAGCGAAAGCGTCATCAGCACCAGATGGATAATGGCAACGATGCCGCCTGCGTCCACCGACATCTGCGGGTAAAAGTTCTGTGCCAGCAGCGCATAGCAAATCCAGACCATGGTGGTCGCTGTCTTATATTTGCCCCATTTGTCCGCCGCAATCACGATTCCTTTTCCGGCAGCGATCAGCCGCAGCGAGGTCACCAGAAATTCCCTTGCCAGAATCAGGATGACCACCCACGCCGGAGCCAGTCCCAGCGGGATAAAGTAGACCAGAGCTGCCGTCACCAGAATCTTATCCGCCAGCGGGTCCATAAATTTTCCAAAATCGGTCACCATATTATTTTTTCTGGCGATGTATCCGTCGACAAAGTCGGTCAGCGATGCCGCCACAAAGATGACGAACGCCCACAGGATGTGTCCCGGCAGGCTGTCCCACTCGATAAAGACCATAAACACCGGTATCAGCAGGATACGCAGCATGGTCAGCTTATTTGGTAGATTCATCTCTACCCCTTCTTTCCGTTGAGTTTGTTTGATTAGCCGATCTGACGTCCGATCAGGTCATATCCGACCGAATCGAGCACCTCGACCCAGACGAAATCGCCGACCTGGACCTCCTCCTGCTCGGTGACAAAGCTGGTGCGGGTGTCGATGTCCGGCGCATCCATGTAGCTGCGTCCGTAGTACATCTGCTGCTCGTCGTCATATCCTTCGACCAGCACCTCCAGCTTCTTGCCGACCAGCTCCTTGCCCATCTGGAAGGCGATGTCCATCTGCTCTTCCATCACAAGGTCGGCGCGGTGCATACGAACCTGCGGGTCTACCTGGTCCTCACGCTCGCCTGCCGGTGTGTCCTCCTCCTGCGAGTAGGCAAAGCAGCCCAAGCGCTCAAAGCGAACGGCGCGCACAAATTCGCATAGCTGCTCGAAGTCCTCCTCGGTCTCTCCCGGGAAGCCCGCGATGAGGGTGGTGCGCAGAACAACGCCCGGCACCTTGCTGCGGATTCTCTGCATCAGCGCGCACAGCGAATCAAAGTTTCCGTTGCGGTTCATCTCCTTGAGCACCCTGCCGCTGGCGTGCTGCAAAGGCAGGTCGATATATTTGACCACCTTCGGCTCCCTTGCCATGACCTCCAGCAGCGAATCGGTCACACGGTCCGGGTAGCCATACAGCACACGAATCCAGTGGAAGCCGTCGATTTTACACAGCTCGGTCAGCAGTTTATCCAGGGAATACTCGCCGTACAGGTCCTGTCCATAGCGGGTGGTATCCTGTGCGACCAGATTCAGCTCCTTGACACCGCTGGCTGCCAGTCCTCTGGCTTCCTCAAGGATGTCCTCCATCCTGCGGGAGCGGAATCCGCCGCGAATCAGCGGGATGGCACAGAAGCTGCATCGGTTGTCGCAGCCCTCTGCAATCTTCAGATAAGCCGAATAGTTGGCGGTGCTCAGCACCCGGTCGCCGTTGAGCGGCAGGTCTGCCTTATCGCCAAAGGCAGATACCCTCTGTCCGTCCAGCGCCTTCTGGACCGCCTGTGCAATCTGGGTGTTGCTGCCGATGCCCAGCACAACGTCCGCCTCCGGGATCTCGCTGACCAGCTGGTCGCGGTAACGCTCTGCCAGACAGCCGGTCACCACCAGCACCTTGACCTGTCCCTGATTTTTCAGCTGCGCAAATTCAAAGATGGTTTCGATGGATTCTCTTTTGGCATCCTCGATAAAACCGCAGGTATTGATGATGACCACGTCGCACTGCTGTGCGTCTGCGCAGATTTCATATCCGTTGTTGACCATCAATGCCAGCAGGATTTCGGCGTCCACCTGATTTTTTGAGCATCCCAACGATACCATTCCTACTTTTACTGCCATATTCTCTTCCTTTCCGGTTATTCAAAAGGTCTTTGATTTTCTATTCCAGATTTTTCAGCCCGTCGTACAGTCGGGTAAACGACTGCTTTTGCCGACAGCGTCCAAAGGACAACTCTCTGTTTTCTCCAAATTCCAGCAGAAAACATTTGGTCAGCTCTTCGACTGTCTGCTCCAAAGAAACAAAAAACTGTCTGTATGCAAAATCCTGTTCTCGACTGCCCTCTTCAAAGCCGGACAGAATCAGCGATTCGGTCACCTGATCCAGCGGATACAGCTTGAGGTGCATCAACTCATGGACGATGATTTCCTCCATATTTTCCTCCTGCTTGGGATTGCAGGCGTTGAGCATCAAAATTGCCTTCTTATCCCCACAGTCCACCTTAAAGTCGCCTGTCTTGTGCCAATCCGGGTCCTCGACCCACTCCAGTCTGACATCCCAGTCGGGGGACAGCCTGAGCTTTTTACACCAGACTTCAAAAATTCTTTGATAGGTCTCTCTGTTCATTTTTTTATTCCTCTTCCGCCAGCTGCTTGAGCCCCGACCGGATGTCGCCATAGGCATAGCCGCGGCGCATCAGCGCACGGATGGCACGTTCGATCCCCTTTGGGTCCTCCAGATTTTTCCGGTATTTTTTGAGCAGCAGCGCCCGAATTTCCTCCTCCGGGTCAGAAGGCTGTTCCGGCTCCTCCTCCGGTTCCAGCTGCTCCATCGCCCGCTGCATCTGGCTTTTCACGGTGCCTGCGTCATACCCCAGGCGCAGCAGCGCCTGAAAGGCTCGTCTTCTTCCCTTTTCCTCGGTCAATGCCGCAGCAAACTTTTTTTCCAGCAGCTGCTGCACCGCCTGCTGCTCATCAAAATCTTCAAACTCCTGCATCGCATCCTCAATGTCGTTGTCGTGGATGCCGCGATGGCGCAGCTCCTGCCGCACTCTTTGCAGGCTGTAATGCTTGATGTTGATTAAATCCTTTGCACAGCGCAGCGCATAGTCGGCGTCGTCGATCAATCCCAGCTCTTCGACCCGTTCAAGCACCTCCTGCACACAGTCCTCGGGAAAATCCTGTTCCAGCTTCTGCCGCAGCTGCGCAGCAGGATAAGCGCGGCGGGACAACAGCGAAAAAGCCTTGTCCCGCGCCTTTTTGTACTGGGTTTGCAGCCGCAGCTGCTCATATTGCCCGGCGGTGTACCGCTTTCCTACCGCCAGATGGTACTGCACCAGCGTTTCATCATCGACCGAAAAATCAAATTCTCCGTCAAAAAAGACTGCGATCCTGCCCTGTTTGGTCTGCCGCAGGTCGGTGATGGTCCTAAGCGCAGCGCCGTCACCTGTATGTTCCATTATTTATCGTCCGCTTCGATGTCGATCAAGCTGCTCGAAGATACCTTCTGCCCACCGAAATCATCGTCCAGGTCCGGCAGCGGGTCATGCTTTTCTGCCATTGGCTCTGCCGGCTGTGCCGCTGCTTCCTCCGGCATCTCTGCCGCACCGCCTGTCTCCTCGTCCTTCTCCTTCTTTTTGCCCTTTGCCATCAGCATCAGGCGCTCCTTCTGGTCCATGACCTGCTTTGCAATCTGCTCGGCAAATTCCGGGTTCTCTTTAAAATACTGCTTGACCTTATCTCTGCCCTGACCGATGCGGGTTCCCTCGTAGCTGTACCAGGAGCCGGATTTTTTGATGATGTCCAGCTTGACCGCCAGATCGACGATCTCCCCTTCACGGGAGATGCCTTCTCCGTACATGATGTCAAACTCCGCTTCACGGAACGGCGGCGCCACCTTGTTTTTGACCACCTTAACCTTGGTCAAGTTGCCGATGACCTCTCCGCCCTCTTTGATTGGGTCCTTCTTGCGGATGTCCAGACGAACCGACGAGTAGAATTTCAGCGCACGACCGCCGGGTGTGGTCTCCGGGTTACCGTACATCACACCGATTTTTTCACGCAGCTGGTTGATAAAGATGCAGACCGCGTTGGATTTGGAGATGGCTCCGGTCAGCTTTCGCAGCGCCTGCGACATCAGACGCGCCTGCAAGCCGACAAAGGAATCGCCCATCTCGCCTTCGATCTCTGCCTTGGTGGTCATTGCTGCAACCGAGTCGACGACCACAACGTCGATAGCACCCGAGCGAACCAGCGCTTCACAGATTTCCAATGCCTGCTCGCCGGTGTCCGGCTGAGAAACCAGCAGCGAGTCGATGTCTACACCGAGCGCCTGTGCGTACACCGGGTCCAGCGCGTGCTCAACGTCGATAAAGACCGCTTCGCCGCCCATCTTCTGCGCTTCTGCCACAATGTGCAGAGCAACGGTGGTTTTACCGGAACTTTCCGGTCCATAGATTTCGATGATTCTTCCTCTTGGAACGCCGCCGATTCCCAGCGCGATGTCCAGCGAGAGGGAACCGGTCGGGATTGCCTCTACGTTCAGCGAAGAGTTCTGTCCCAGCTTCATAACAGCACCTTTTCCAAATTGCTTTTCAATCTGTGCCAGTGCTGTCTGCAACGCTTTTTCTTTTTCGGATACTGCCATGTTGTCCTCCTTTTATACCAAACCATTTATGGATTCTCTACAATATATGCCCGATGGTTACCTCTGTTCATTATAGTACATCCACGCCCAAAAATCAACGCACTGCATCGGGCAAAAAAGGTAGCGCACACTGCTGGGTTTTATTTTAACTGCCAAACGTTTTCGGAAGTTTTTTTTTTAATTTTTCTTTTTATAT
>FR880152.1:0-26143 GCA_000435195.1 Clostridium sp. CAG:169
CGCAGGTGCTGGAGGCGCTGCGCCATTCCAACACCGCTCTGCACGGCGCGCTGGTCAACACCCAGGCGTACCGCTATCAGGAGATTGTTTTAATCGACTGTGACGACCCATTCTTTTTAGAGATGATTCGCTCCAACGATTATGCAAAAAAATCCATCCATCAGGCGCTGATTGCCGGAAGCGGAAAGGACTGGCGGATCGGTCCGTTTAAAAAGGAGCAATACCACACCGCGCAGGACGACCCGATGGAGGACATCCTTGCCAGCGCACAGCAGCTGGGGGTGGACATCTCCATCGAAAACTAAAGCAGATCAAGGATAGCTGTGACTTTACACACCTATTTTTTGAGATAGAAAAAGACTTCGGGCATCCTTTGTCCGAAACCCAAATAGGAGGAACTAAAAATGAAAGCTAGACTTCCAAGAGGCATGGGCGGCGGCCCACAGAACATGCAGGCAATGGTAAAACAGGCGCAGAAGATGCAGGAAGAGATGGAAAAGGCACAGGAAGAGCTCAATGAGCGCGAGTACACCACCTCTGCCGGCGGCGGCATGGTAGAATGCACCATCAACGGCAAAAAAGAGCTGATTGCTCTGAACATCAAAAAGGAAGCTGTTGACCCGGACGATGTTGAAATTCTGCAGGATATGATCATCGGCGCTGTAAACGAAGCCATCCGCAAGGCTGAGGAAGTTCATGCCGCTGAGATGGAAAAGATCACCAACGGTCTTTCCCTGCCGGGCATCTTTTAATCGATGAAATATGATGTCATGCCGCTGACCCGCCTAATTGAGCAGTTTGCCCGCCTTCCGGGCATTGGACGCAAGACGGCTCAGCGGCTTGCTTTTTACGTGCTGAATATGCCGCATGACAAGGCAAAGGAGTTTGCGGACACCATCCTGGAGGCACATGAAAAGATTCGTCCCTGCGCGGTCTGCCAGAATCTGACCGACCGCGAGGTCTGCCAAATCTGCTCGGACCCTGCCCGCGACCACAGCATGATCTGTGTCGTGGAAGGTCCGAGGGATGTCATGGCAATCGAGCGCACCAAGGAATACCAGGGACTGTACCACGTCCTGCACGGATTGATTTCCCCAATGAACCAGAAGGGACCGGATGACCTGACCATCCGGCAGCTGCTCGAGCGCATTCAGCAGGGCGGCGTACAGGAGGTCATCATGGCAACCAACCCGACCGTTGAAGGAGAAACCACCGCCATGTACATCGCGCGGCTGCTCAAACCCCTCGGGCTCAAGGTGACCCGACTGGCATCGGGCATCCCGATGGGCGGCAATCTGGAGTATGCCGACGAGGTCACCCTCTTCCGCGCACTGGAAGGCAGGCAGGAATTATAATCCCCTTCCTGCTCTGCAAAATCATACAGAATCAAAAAGGCTGTGAGGAAACATTTCCTCACAGCCTTTTTGATTCCATTTTTCTCTTCCTCGTATCAAATGTTTATTTATACTGTATTTTTTTCGCCTATTTCCCCCTATTTCTTGTGTTTGTTGTGTAAAAATTATATAATCGCAGGAAAAGTTGAATATTGTTTGTGCAGCTTACCTCTTTACTTTTTTAAAAATAAATGTATAATAATAACATAATTTTTAATAAAAATTCATATCACATCTGAGGAGGACACACATTATGAAAAACTTTAAAAAACTGTTGAGCATCGCTCTTGGCACCGCTCTTATGATTACCACCATGACCGGCTGCGGTTCTTCTCAGAACCGTCTGGACAAAATCAAAGAATCCGGCAAATTGGTGCTGGCAACCAGCCCGGACTTTGCTCCGCTGGAATTTGAGGACCTGAGCAGCGGCGAGAAAAAATACGTCGGCTCGGACATTGAGCTTGCAAAATACATCGCTGAAAAGCTGGGCGTAGAGCTGCAGGTCAGCGCCATGGATTTCAGTGCCGTACAGGCTGCCATCCCTTCCAGTCAGGCAGACATTGCCATCGCAGGCTTTGCAAAGACCGAAGAACGTGAAAAGAGCATGGAGCTTTCCCACGCCTTTAACATCGATGGCGAGCAGACCGGTCAAAGCGTACTGGTAACAAAGGGCAAGGGCGGCGAGTACACCAAAGCCGAAGATTTTGCAGGCAAAAAAATCGGCGCGCAGAACGGCTCTTTGCAGTACAATCTAGTTACCGGTCAGCTGCCGGAGGACGTTGAGATCGTTCCGGTCGGCAGCCTCAATGACGGCGTACTGATGCTGGAAACCGGTAAGATCGATGCCCTGGCTTCCGACGTCAGCAACGCTGAGCTGCTGATGGAAAGCCACACACAGATCGAGCTGACCGACTTCATGTTCGAATATGAGAGCGAAGGCAACGTAGCCGCTGTTAAAAAAGGCGAGACCGAGCTGATTGAAGCCATCAACGAAATCATTGACGAGGTCAATGAAAAGGGTCTGTACCAGCAGTGGAAGGACGAAGCAACCGAACTGGCAAAATCTCTTGGCATCGAAGTTGCTGAATAAACTGCACAAACAACTGGGAGGAACGTATTTTGGTTATCTTTAATAATATCATCCTGATTCTGGAAAAATACTGGGGACTGTTCCTGCAGGGCATCGGGGTCACCCTGATGCTCAGTGCCATTGCAGTTGTCTTCGGTATCCTGATTGGCTCTCTGCTGGCGCTGATGCGTCTGAGCAAATTCCACATCGGACGCTTCCGTCCGCTGGACTTTATCGCCACCATCTATGTTGAAATCATCCGTGGCACCCCGCTGCTGCTTCAGCTGTACTTTTTCTTCTTCCTGCTGCCGATGATGATTCCGGCTCTGGAAACCAGCGCACAGTTTTCCATCACATTGGCACTGTGTTTAAACTCCGGCGCTTACGTTGCCGAGGTCATCCGTGCCGGTATCAGCGCGGTGGACAAAGGTCAGACCGAAGCTGCCCGCTCGCTGGGACTCAACTCCCGTCAGACGATGCTCAAAATCGTCTTCCCGCAGGCGGTCAAAAACATCCTGCCTGCTTTGTGCAACGAATTTGTTTCCATCATCAAGGAAACCTCTCTGGCATCCACCTTCTTCGTCGGCGATTTGATGACCACCTACAAGACCATCAACGGTGTCACCTATCTGTCCATCGAGCCGCTGATTATCGTCGGTATCATCTACTTCCTGCTGACCTTCACCCTGTCTAAAGGAATCGCTGTACTGGAAAGGAGATTAAAAACAAGTGACTAATTCCAATTATCTGATCGACGTTTCCGATCTTCATAAAAGCTTTGGGGAGCTTCAGGTCCTCAAGGGCGTCAGCGAACACATCTCCAAAGGAGAAGTCGTTTCCATCATCGGTCCGTCCGGCGGCGGCAAGAGCACCTTTCTGCGCTGCCTGAACCTGCTGGAGGTACCCGACAGCGGACACATCTTCTTTGAAGGAGAGGACATCACCGCAAAGGGTGTCAACATTGACCTGCACCGTCAGAAGATGGGCATGGTGTTCCAGCACTTCAACGTCTTCCCGCACATGACCGTCGGTGAAAATGTCACCATGGCTCCGGTGCTGCTTGGCAAGAAAAAGCAGGCAGAAGCCACCGAGATGGCAAAAGAACTGCTCAATCGTGTTGGTCTGCTGGAAAAATATAACGAGTATCCGCAGAGATTGTCCGGCGGTCAGAAACAGCGTCTTGCCATCGTGCGCGCACTGGCAATGGAACCGGATGTTATGCTCTTTGACGAGCCGACCTCCGCACTCGACCCTGAGATGGTCGGCGAGGTACTCAACGTTATCAAAAACCTGGTTAAAGAAGGGATGACCACCGTCATCGTTACCCATGAGATGGGCTTTGCCCGCGAGGTTTCCGACCGTGTCTTCTTTATGGACGGAGGCATCCTGGCTGAAAAAGGCACTCCCGAGCAGATTTTCTCCCATCCGCAGAACCCAAGAACACAGGAATTCTTGAGCAAGGTCCTTTATTAAACAACTGTTACGCTCCCGAAAATTCTTCCGCTTTGTACCGAGCCGGTCGATTCGGGGGCGTTTGCTCTAAACTGATTGTAACAAAAGGGGTGTTTATGATGTCTGATAAACAAAAATATCTGCAAACCATCGAGGAAAACGCGTCGCTGTTCACCGACGTTTCCGACCAGATTTGGGATTTTGCAGAACTTTCACTGATGGAATTTCAGTCTGCCAAACTCTACTGTGAGGTCCTTGCCAAAGAAGGCTTTACCGTAGAAACACCAATTGCCGGCATCGAAACCGCTTTCAAAGCCAGCTATGGCAGCGGCAAGCCGGTCATCGGCATCCTGGCTGAGTATGACGCGCTGACCGGTCTGTCCCAGCAGGCAGGCGCTGTCGAGCGCAAAGAGGTGGTCAGCGGCGGCTGCGGTCACGGCTGCGGTCACAATATGCTGGGCGCAGGCTCGCTGGCAGCTGCTTTTGCCATCAAAAAATATCTGGAGGACGGACACACCGGCACCGTCATCTTTTATGGCTGTCCCGGCGAAGAGGGCGGCGCTGCCAAAGCCTTTATGGCGCGCGACCGCATCTGGGAGGAGCTGGACGCTGCTTTGACCTGGCACCCGGACGATGTCAACCAGGTCACCTCCGGCACCTGCAACACCTGCATCCAGACCGAATACAAGTTCACCGGCATCGCTTCCCACGCCTCCGGCAGTCCTGAGTTTGGACGCTCGGCGCTGGATGCCGTAGAGCTGATGAACGTCGGCGTACAGTTTTTGCGCGAGCATATGCCGCAGGAGGCAAGAATCCACTACGCCATCACCGATGCAGGCGGCAACTCCCCGAACGTAGTACAGCCGCACGCACAGGTTTTGTACATGGTGCGTTCCCAGCTTGCCAAGGATGCTCTTGCCCTGCAGGAGCGGGTGGACAAGATTGCGCAGGGCGCTGCCATGATGACCGAAACCACTGTGAAAAAACGCTTCATCGACGGCTGCTCCAACACCGTACCGAACAAGGTGCTCGAACAGCTTTTGTACAAAAACTTTTCTGAAATCGGCGTTCCGCAGCACACCGAGCAGGAAATCGCCTATGCACAGCAGATCATCGCATCCTATGAGATGCCAAACGACCACCTGCCTGGCAATGCCTGCGACGAAAGCGAAGAGATTGCCGCCTATGTGGACAAAGTAAGCCAGCATGGAACGGTACCGCTCAACGATTTCCTGGTGCCGTACCTCTTCAGCACCAAGCAGCGCGCCGGTTCCACCGACGTAGGCGACGTCAGTTGGCTGGTTCCAACCGCCCAGATCAACACCGTCACCTTCCCTTCCAAGGCACCCGGTCACAGCTGGCAGAATGTCTCCTGCGGCAAGACTTCCATCGGTCACAAGGGTCTGCTGACCGCCGGAAAGGTGCTGGCAGCCACCGCCATCGACCTGTTTGAGCAGCCGCAGTTGCTGGAGCAGGCAAAGGAAGAATTTTCCAAGCGCACCGTCGGCGGCTACTTCTGTCCGGTCCCGGAGGATGCGGTTCCAACCGTAGTCGGCGGACAGTTCTAACTCAATCACATATTTCTTTGACCGGCTGTACCTGACCCAAAGGTACAGCCGGTCTTTTTTTCCTTTCTGAACAACATCCGCCAGAAATAGCTGTGCAAAAGATAGAATCCTTTTGCAGAATATGAAAGCAAGATAAAATCCGATTGCAAAAGCAGTCGAAAATGGTATAATAAGGTCATCCGGTATATTTACACTGATAGTAAAACCACAAACAAAGACGGTGATTAATTGAAACTCAGAAACAGAGCTTTCTCTTTATTGCTGGGATGCGCAGCGGCACTGACCTGTATGAGTCTGCCCACCTTACAGGAAACCGTTCCCCAGCAGCTTTCGGCTTCTCTTGCAGCTCCTTCCCTGCCGGTCAGCGCACCCGCTGCCGAGGAAGAACTGCCAGCTGCTCCCACCCACCGCATCGACGGCAATCAGGATGCCCTCAACGAGCAGCTGGACACCCTCTTCCAACAGTACGGCGTCAAGGGATGCAGCGTGGCAGCCTTTGAAGGGGAGGAGATCGTCTACACCCACTCCTACGGCATTGCGCGCGGCAATCAGCCCGCCGATGAAAACACCAAGTACCGTATCGCTTCCATCTCAAAAGCGGTGACCGCCGCCCTTGCCATGCACCTGGTCGATCAGGGCAAGCTGTCGCTGGGGGATGAGCTTGCCTCCATCCACCCTGCCCTGCAAAACCCTGCCTATCCCGACGACCCGGCTACCCTGCAAATGCTGCTGACCCACACCTCCGGCATCATCGACGGTGCCGGGTACAACCGCGCTATTTCCCGGGGAATATTTCCATCGCTGGACGTGGTGATGCAGTCGAACAACTTTTCGGGCAGCCGCCCGGGTGAGCGGTACAGCTACTCCAACTTCGGTCTGGGACTGGTCTGCGCTGCTATTGAACAGGCGACCGGTGTTCCCTTTCGGGACTACGCCAAAAGTGAGCTGTTCGACCCGCTGGGTCTGGACGCCGGTTTTATGACCAACGACATCGATGACCCACAGACCATCGCTGCATTGGGTTCGGTGGACCCGCTCAGCTGGGGAGATATGGAAAAAGCCTATTCCCAGATTCCGCTCGGGCAGATGTACCTGCTCGGTCAGGGGGAATTGTATATCAGCGCCGTTGACCTTGCAAAAATCGGGATGATTCTTGCCGGGGACGGCAGTTTTTTGGACAGCGATTCGCAGCGGGTTCAATTTTTGTCCCAGCAAGCTCTGGAGCAGATGCACACCCCGCTGGTTTATGACCCGCAGACCAACACCACCCGCGGTCTGGCTGTCCAGATGACCGAAGATATCCTCGACGGCACCACCCTGTGGGGACATCAGGGCAACGCTTACGGCGTGGTCTCCTGCTTGTTTTACGACCGCGACACCCGCAAGGGCGTGGTCTTTCTGAATAACCGCGCCAGCCAGATGCGCGCCGAGAGCAAGGTCTACGCCGTCAACGATGCTGTGGTAAAGGCAATCTGGCAGTACCTTGGGTAAAAGGAGGAACACTATGCGACTCAAACATTTCTTTGCCAGCCTGTTGGCAGTCGCTTTGCTGTGCGGATGTACCCCTCGCACTGCCGAAGTGCAAACGCCTCCTGTGCAGTCCCTGCCGGAACCGGAACAGGCTGAACCGACTTACCCGCCGCAGCCTCCTGCTCCTCCGGCACACGCCACCCTGTTGGCAGTCGGGGATAACCTCATTCACGATGTCATCTACTGGCAGGCAAAGACCGACGATGGCTATGACTTCTTCCCCGCTTATCAGGCGGTCGCTCCTTTGATTCAGCAGGCAGACCTTTCCTTTATCAACCAGGAAACGCCGGTCGTCGCAGAAAATCCGCCCGCCAGCTACCCACTGTTCAACTCCCCTGTACAGCTGGCAGACAGCTTGCAACAGCTTGGCTTTGACATCGTCAATCTCGCCAACAACCATATGCTCGACCAGCACGCAGCGGGACTGCAAAGCACCCTTTCTTTGATGCAGGAGCATTTTGAGCCGCAGGGTGCGGTCATCGGCGTCAACGGCGCTGTTCCGGTGGTGGAGCGCAACGGCATCCGCTTTGGCTTTGCCGCCTTCACCCAGCACACCAACGGTATCCCGCTGCCGCAGGATAAGCAGGAGATGATTACCTACACCGACCAGACCGAACGGATGCAGCAGCAGATTGAGCAGCTGGAGCAAACGGCAGATTTGACCGTTGTCTCGGTCCACTGGGGAGAGGAGAACAGCACCACTCCCACCGACTACCAAAGAGAGCTTGCCCAACAGCTGACCGAATGGGGAGCGGACCTCATCATCGGTACCCACCCGCACGTTTTGCAGCCGGTGGAGGAGATTACCTCGCCCAACGGCAACCGCGCGACGGTGCTTTACTCGCTGGGCAACTTTATCTCTGCGCAGGCGGATCGAGCCAATCTGGTGGGTGCGATTGCCCAAATCGAGGTGGAGAAGGACCCTTCCACCGAAAAAATCACCATTCATCCACCGCAGCTGCAGCCGGTCGTCACCTGCTATCAGAGCGGGTATGCGCAACTGCACCTGCTTCCCTTTTGCGACTACACCGGGGAGCTTGCCGACCAACGCGGGCAGCCGCTTTCCCGCGACTACATCCGCCAGCTGGTTTCCTCGGTCGTCGACCCTGCCTTTTTAGCAGAAGGCGCTTTGGATTAAACAACGCAGATAAAATTTTTGATGGTATTTGCTGACCCATTGGAGCAGGAATATTTCCCGTCCCAATGGGTTTTTCTCTACCTTTCCCAAAGATTTAGCGGTTTCCACCAAGCTTTCCTTCGAAAAAATATACAAATAGCCTCTTGCATTTATACAATGGAATATGATATGTTGGAGAAAAACAAAGCAAGCCATCAGTATATGCTTTGCTTTAGAATTTTTTTTGGAACGGAAGGAAGGTTTTTCTCATGGAACTGACAAAACGCATCGACTCGGTATTTTGCCGCTGGGATCACCCCGATACCCCCGGCGGTCAGGTGCTGGTCAAGCACCACGGAAAGGTCATCTATGACCGCTGCTTCGGTCTTGCCAATCTGGAGCATCACATTCCAATCACCCCGACCACCCGCTTTCATGTGGCATCGGTGTCCAAACAGATCACCGTCCTCAGTCTGCTGCTGCTTGCTGAACAGGGCAAGGTGGACCTGGATGCGGATGTCCGCACCTATCTGCCGGACCTGGTGCATTGGAAGGAAACGGTCACCGTGCGCAACCTGATGAACAACACCAGCGGCATTCGCGACCAGTGGGAGCTGTTCTGCCTGCGCGGCATCCACTACACCGACACCATCACCATGCGCGATTTTGAGCAGACCCTGCGCCCGCAGCAGACCCTCAATTTCCAGCCCGGCTCCCGTTTTCTGTACAGCAACTCCAACTTCACGATGATTGCCCAGATCGTGCATCGAATCAGCGGGATGGATCTACCGGACTTTGCCCAGCAGCACATCTTCACGCCTTTGGGGATGACCCACACCTGCATCCGCCGCGGCTACTGGCAGATGATTCCCGAACTTGCCCTCTCCTACTCGGACGACGGCAGCGGACGGTTTGTTCCCAGTGCGCTCAACTTCGCGCTGTGGGGAGCCACCTCGATGAATACCAACGTTTCCGACCTGATGCTTCTGCTTGAGCACTACCACCACCCGCGCATCTGTTCGCAGAAGACCATCGACGAGATGATGAACTGTCCGACCCTTGCAGACGGCTCGCGCAGCGGCTACGGCGGCGGTCTGTTTGTCCATGAATACAAAGGTCATCCCTGCTTTGAACACGGCGGTGTCGATGCCGGCTACCGCGCACACGTCTACTCCTTCCCGCAGGATGAGCTGGACATCACCATCGTCAGCAACACCTCCAACACCCCGACCGCTGTGGCAGCGCAGCAGATTGCAGAGATCGTTCTGGACCTGCCTGCCGACCCGCCGCGCCCGTATGAAACCCATACCGCTGCTCCGCAGGCAGGCTTGTACTTCTTCACCGACAAGGAGGGTGAAGCGACCCTGGAGCTGGTACAGGACGGCGAAGGCTGGGCGCTGTGCCGCAACCACGGATTGACCCCGCTGCACGACGGTCCCGACGGCGGATGGCAGATCGGCTATCTCCCCGACCGCCTGCGCTGCACCGCTGAGGGTCTGTTGTGGGATGCCGGAGCCAAAACCACCCCGCTGCACCGTCTGGAGCAGGCAAAAGAGGAGGAAAACCAATCGCTTCTGGGCAGCTATTCCAGTGAGGAGCTGACCCTGACCCTTGACATCCGCGCACAGGATGGTCTGCTGTGGTGCTACCATCCCCGCTACGGCTCCGACCCGATGATGCAGATTGACGACACCCACTTTATCTACTGGCAGGAACGAAGCTCCGCCTTCCTGGTCACCGTCTATCCCGACGGCAGCCTGACACTGGACGCAGGACGCTGTCTGAACATGGTATTCCAAAAACGATAAGCAGTCTATCAAAAAAGGACCGGCAGAAAATTTCTGTCGGTCCTTTTTTGCAAAATCATTCAGCGCTGCTCAATGGGAAGATGCTCCTGCAAAAAGGTGCGAAATCCTTTCTCAAGCGCGGTGGTGCTCAAATCCAGTTTTTCCAAATCATAGTAATACCTTGAGCTGGCAATCTCCTTGGACAGCGAATCGAGCGGGAAGCCCTTCACCCGCTTGTGGTGCGGCTTGGAAACCAGCAGAAACGGCTCGGTCCAAAGCGAAGGGTCGATACTGGAAAAACAGTTGTCTGCATCCAAAATCAGACAGATGGCATTTTTATAGCGCGCCGTCAGCTGTCCGCCGTGTTGCTGTGCCAGCTGCGCATAATGCCAAATCATCTCTTCATCGTTAAGCTCCCTGCCGTTGACGCGGCGCACATAAATCCCCGGCTGCTCCTGCGGCTGGACCTCATCAAAATACAGCCCGCTGTCGCAGGAAAAAACCGGGATACCAAAGGCTTCATAGTAGGCGAGGGCTTTGCGCTGTGCATTTTCCAGCGGCGTTGCTCCGTCCTCCTCTATTTTGGGGAGCGGACCGCTCAAATCGCCCAGTCCAATCAGTTCGATGGGAAGTCCGGCAAGCGCCTTTTTCATGGCATCCAGCTTTGCCCGATTGGTTGTTCCGTATAAAAGTTTCATCTTATTCTTTCCTTTCACTTTATCCAGCCGAAAAGGCGATTGCGTGCCCGACAAAATGCAGCAGTGCCAAATTCGCACCGATGCAAACGACCACCAGCACCGATGCCAGCCAGCTGCTTTGAGTGCGTACGCGGGCTGTGCTCCAATAGCGGACGGTCACCCAGATTTGGGAGACAAACAGCAGAATCCAAATCGGATGCGCTCGTAACAGCCCAAGCATATTAGAAAGAGCATAGTGGATGATGATGCAGTTGACCGATTCGACCAGCAGTTCCACTGCGTTGTTTTTGGAAAGCTTCATCCTCTCGTCCTCCCTTTCTCCCTGGACAGGCAACCTCCATTTTTAGCGGTCGGAGCGCATCACTCCATACGCAGCTCCGATGCTGCCGCCTGCTTGCAGGTAAGCCTTTGCCGCCCTTTGCAGTCCGGTTTGCTCGGGCAGCTGCTCAAGCGGCGTATTGGTATCGACAGCAAACAGCCAGCGGAAAAATTCCTTGTCCTGACTGCGGTATTCCTTGATGGTAAACCGCGCGGCAAACGCACGAATGTTGGAAGATTGGCTTAACATCGGCCGCAACGCAGGCGACAGCAGCCAGGAGTCACACACCATCGGCGCAGCTGCCCACTGTGGAAAATACCGCTGCACAAAACTGCCGATTTGCCCGAGCGAGCGGTCCACCGCCGCCGGTAAAAGGTCGGCATCCGACGGGATGTGCAGGCTGATGACCCGCTCTCCTTCCCCGGTGCAAAGCTCGCACTCCAAATCTCCCAGCCGGAACAGGCTCATGCACAGCTGCCGCCAGGTCCACCACCCTCTGTCAAAGGCAAACCTGCCGCTCATCTCGTAACATTCCCGAATGAATCGGGAAAAGCAGCGCATGGTGTCCACAAAAATTTCCTCTCCGATTCCCTGTTTCCGATAGTTTTCCCGGCAAAATTCCACCGCTTCCAGCTGACACAGCAGCATCTTCCAGCCGTCCTCGTCCTCTTGCAATTTTTCCCGCAGCTGCAAATAAGCCTCCCTCGCGGTCGATGCAGCTGTCAGGCGTTCGATTGATTTTTGCATCTGTTTTGTATCAAATGTTTTTTTCATCCTTTCCAGCTGTTCTATCGCCGGTGCAGGCAGACCAAGCTGCTCATAAAGCGCTTTCCTGCGCTGGTTTTCTTCCATGATTTTTCCCCTCCTGTTCTTTTTAGTATATCCTCCGATTTATCTCTGTGTCAACAGAGTTCTTTTCATTTTATCCAAAAAATCAATGGAAAACAAAAGCAAATACTGCTATAATATCTATAAAACCGCAGGATTCTGCGGTTTCAAATCTGCGCACCATCCAGAAAGGAAGGAATCATCCATGCTTACCAATAATATGCCCAAAGTAAAAATCGGCATCGTAGCCGTTAGCCGCGACTGCTTCCCGGAATCTCTTTCGGTCAACCGACGCAAAGCGGTTGTGCAGTCCTATATCCAGCACTACAACAGCGAGGACATCTATGAATGTCCGGTCTGCATCGTGGAAAGTGAAATCCAGATGGTACAGGCGCTCGAGGACATCAAGCAGGCAGGCTGCAACGCCCTTTGCGTTTATCTGGGAAACTTTGGTCCCGAAATCGCAGAGACTCTGCTTGCTAAACATTTTGACGGTCCCAAAATGTTCGTAGCTGCCGCCGAGGAAACTGCCGGTGATCTCTGCCAGGGCAGAGGCGATGCCTTCTGCGGAATGCTCAACGCAAGCTACAACCTCGCACTGCGCAACGTCCGCGCCTACATTCCCGAATATCCGGTCGGCGATGCGGACGACTGTGCAAAGATGATCCACGAATTTGTGCCGATTGCGCGGGCAATCCTTGCGCTGTCACAGCTGAAGATTATCAGCTTCGGTCCTCGTCCGCTCAACTTCCTTGCCTGCAACGCTCCCATCAAGCAGCTGTACAACCTCGGTGTAGAAATCGAAGAAAACTCCGAGCTGGATTTGTTTGAAGCCTTTAACCGGCACGCAGGCGACCCGCGCATCCCACAGATTGTGCAGGAGATGGAGGCAGAGCTGGGCGCCGGAAACAAAAAGCCGCAGATTCTCTCCCGACTGGCGCAGTATGAGCTGACCCTGAAGGACTGGGTGGAGCAGCACAAGGGCTACCGCAAATATGTTGCCATTGCCGGAAAATGCTGGCCTGCCTTCCAGACACAGTTCGGCTTTGTTCCCTGCTATGTCAACAGCCGCCTGACCGCACAGGGCATCCCGGTTTCCTGCGAGGTGGACATCTACGGTGCGCTCAGCGAGTTTATCGGCAGCGTGGTCAGCCAGGACACCGTCACCCTGCTGGACATCAACAACACCGTTCCAAAGGATTTATACCAGCAGGACATCTGCACAAAATTCCCATACGAGCACAAGGACGTCTTTATGGGCTTCCACTGCGGCAACACCGCTGCCGGAAAGCTCTCCTTCTGCGAGATGAAATACCAGATGATTATGGCGCGTTCGCTGCCGCAGGAGGTCACCCAGGGCACCCTCGAAGGCGACATTGTCCCCGGTCCCATCACCTTCTTCCGCCTGCAAAGCACCGCCGACAACCAGCTGCGCGCCTACATCGCACAGGGCGAGGTGCTGCCGGTAGCAACCCGCTCCTTCGGCTCGATTGGCATCTTTGCCATCCCGCAGATGGGCAGATTCTACCGCCATGTGCTGATTGAAAAGAACTTCCCGCACCACGGCGCCGTTGCCTTTGGTCACTTCGGTAAGGAGCTGTACGAGGTGTTCCGCTACCTCGGTGTCGCTCCGCAGGAAATCGGCTACAACCACCCGCAGGGCGTGCTGTATCCGACCGAAAACCCATTTGCCCGCTAAGGAGGAAACCGCCATGCTTTATATCGGCGTAGATTTGGGTACCTCGGCGGTCAAGCTGCTTTTGATGGATTCTGCCGGAACGGTCCAAAAGATTGTTTCCAGGGAATACCCGCTCTCCTTCCCGCAGACCGGCTGGTCGGAGCAAAACCCGCTGGACTGGTATGAGCAGACGATTGCCGGTCTGCACCAGCTGCTATCTGACTGCGACCGCAGTCAGGTAGCAGGCATCAGCTTCGGCGGACAGATGCACGGTCTGGTCACACTGGATGCAGAGGACCAGGTCATCCGTCCTGCCATCTTGTGGAACGACGGACGCTCCACCGCACAGACCGACTACCTCAACCAAACCATCGGCAAGCAGCAACTGTCCGAATATACGGCAAACATCGCCTTTGCCGGCTTCACCGCGCCCAAAATCCTGTGGATGAAGGAAAACGAACCGCAGAACTTTGCGCGCATCTGTAAAATCATGCTGCCCAAAGATTATCTGATCTACCGGCTGTCCGGCAGCTTTGCCACCGACTACTCCGATGCTTCGGGTATACTACTGCTGGATGTCAAAAGACGCTGCTGGTCCCAGCAGATGCTTTCCATCTGCGGCATCACCGAACAGCAGCTGCCAAAGCTGCACGAAAGCTATGAGGTGGTGGGAACCCTGCTGCCGCAGCTGGCAGAACAGCTGGGGCTTCCCTCTTCGGTGCGCATCGTCGCCGGAGCCGGAGATAATGCCGCAGCCGCCATCGGCACCGGAACAGTCGGCGAAGGCAGCTGCAACCTTTCGCTGGGCACCAGCGGGACACTGTTCATCACCAGCGGACAGTTCCGCGTGGACCCGCACAATGCCCTGCACGCCTTTGCCCATGCCGACGGGCACTATCATCTGATGGGCTGTATGCTCAGCGCTGCCTCCTGCAACGCCTGGTGGATGCAGCAGATATTGAACACCCAGGATTTTGCCGCCGAGCAGAAGGACATCTGCCGGCTGGGAGAAAACCCCGTCTTTTTCCTGCCTTATCTGATGGGCGAACGTTCGCCGCACAATGACCCGCACGCACGCGGCGCCTTTATCGGTCTGTCGATGGACACCACCCGCCGGCAGATGACACAGGCGGTTCTGGAAGGGGTCGTCTTTGCGCTGCGTGACTCGCTGGAGGTCGCTAGAAGCCTTGGTATCTCCCTTTCCTCCACCCGCATCTGCGGAGGCGGCGCTAAAAGCCCGCTGTGGAAGCGGATGGTTGCCAACATCCTCAACCTACAGGTAGAAACCGTCCGCATCGAAGAGGGTCCTGCCTATGGCGCTGCTATTCTGGCAGCGGTCGGCTGCGGAGAATATGCTACTGTCGAGGAGGCTGCCGCCCGGCTAGTACAGCCGGGCGAGGTCATCTCCCCTGAACCGGAGCTGGTTGCCGCTTACGAAAATCGCTATCAGCTTTTCCGTAAGCTCTATCCCGCACTGGCTCCTGCCTTTGCAAAAATGGCTGAATAAGAAAACCTCCGTCCTTCCTTTTTTAAGAGGGAAAGACGGAGGTTCTTTTGTTCTGCCCTAAAAAGCAACGGAAATGGCGTTAAAGAAAAATCCAATCAGCATGATTCCCACCGCCACCACACCGAAAAAGACTGCCAGCAGCCGTGGTTTAACCGCCTTGCGCAGCATGACCATCGACGGCAGCGACAGGGCGGTGACACCCATCATAAACGACAGCACCGTTCCCAGACCTGCGCCTTTTGCAAACAGGCTTTCTGCAATCGGGATGGTGCCAAAGATGTCAGCATACATCGGGATGCCGATGAGGGTCGCCAACGGCACCGAATACCAATGCTCGGCGCCCAACAGCTCTTCGACAAACGCCTGCGGGATAAAGTTGTGAATCAGCGCGCCGATTGCCACACCGACCAGCACATAAGGTGCCACCTTGCGGACGGTGGAAGCCACCTGTGTCTTTGCATAGGACAGCCGGTCCCGCACGCTCATCTGCGGAGATTCCAAATCCACCCTGCCTGCGTTGCGGATAAATTCCTCCACATCATTTTCCAAATGCAGACGCTCAATCAGCGTCCCGCCCAGCACCGCCAGCACCAAACCGACCAGCACATACGCCAGGGCGACCTTGCTGCCAAAGCTGCCGGTCAACATGACCAGCGAGCCTAAATCGACCAGCGGCGAGGAAATCAGGAAAGAAAAGGTGACACCCAGCGGCAGACCGGCGCTGGTAAAGCCGATAAACAGCGGGATGGAGGAGCAGGAACAAAAGGGAGTTACCGTGCCCAGCAGCGCAGCCAGCGTGTTGGCTCCGATTCCATGGAACTTGCCCAGAATCTTTTTGGTCCGCTCCGGTGGAAAAAAGCTCTGAATATAGGAAATCGAAAAAATCAGCACCGACAGCAGGATGAAGATTTTGATGATGTCATAGATAAAAAACTGAACGCTCGCTCCCATCCTGCTCTCCAAATCGATTCCGATTGCCTGCAACAGATTCCCCACCAGCTGATTGAGCCAACGCATCCCTAGCAGCTGCTCCTGCAAAAAAACACCGATTGTTTTTATCATTTTCTTTTTCTCCCTATTAAATCGAGATTTATCGATTTGATTTTCTTAAAACGGACCTCCTCCTACTAAAGGGGAGGTCTGTTTTCTGCTCAAAACAAATTGACTATCTTTTTAAAAGCTCCATCAGCTTTTCCACCGACGGCACCTGTCCGCTGACAATCAGCTTGCCGTCCTTCATCAGCGACGGCGCTGTCATCACACCCAGTTTGACAATATCAATCAGCTCGCTGACCCGCTCAATCTGTGCGGACATCTCCAGCCGCTTGAGCGCTTCGCTCACATTTTCATACAGGCGGTCGCACTCATCGCAGCCGCCTCCGATGACCTTTAATTCCATCATCTGTCGCACCTCCTAGTTTTTCAGCTGCATCGGCAGACCAACCTGCTGCTCCCAGATCTCTGCCAGCTTGCGGATGACCTGCGGACCGATTTTGGAGATGAACACCAACTGCGACTGTGGCTGTGGCTCGCAGGGCTTGATGTCCACCCGATGTCCCACCAAATCCACCTGGCTCCATCCCTGCTCCTCCAAATCAACAAAGCCCTTGGCACGATAGAGGTCATCTGCCATTTGCAGCAAAAATGTCTCCAGCTTTTCTGCCGGCACACGGCTGTTGCAGTTCATAAAGATGCTCTTTGGCTTGGCTTCCGGCACGTTGGTAGTTTCTTCGCCCTGTGCCCAGCTGTACTGCATCAAATCCTCCTGCATGAAGGACAAATCCAGATTGGCATTGGCGCTGACCTCGATGCGGCAGGCAGGGTTAATCTGACGAATCTTTTCCCGCAGCTGGCTCAGGCGCTCGGCATCCACCAAATCCACCTTGGTAATGACTGCCAGATGACAGTGCTTGAGCTGGCGGTGAACTGTTTCCAAATCGTCCAGCTGGTCAAAAAAGTTGACTGCATCCACCAGGCAGATGGCGCCTGCAAAGTCATACGCGTCGCCGCACAGCTGTTTAGCTGCATCCAAAATTTCCTCGACGTTGGAAGGGTCACCCAAACCGGAGCTTTCCACAAACAGATATTCCAGGTCCTGCGCTGCCATATCCGCCAGCGCCTGCACAAACGACAGCTTTAAGCAGGAGCAGAAGATGGAGCCTCGGCTGATTTCCACCATCTTGATATCGTCGTCCCGCAGGATGGTCCCGTCGATTCCCAGCTTGCCAAATTCGTTCTGGATAACACCCACCCGTCTGCCCTTGAGCTGGTCGAGCAGCCGGAGCAAAATGGTGGTCTTGCCTGAGCCTAAAAATCCGGTGAGCACATACAGCTTTGTTTTGCCTTGCACACAAATCCCTCCTGATGATGTGCGGCAGGAACATCCCTGCCTGTCTGTCAAATCGTTTATCGTTAAACCCGCCAGCAGCTCCTGCGCTGCCGCTACTCCCTGCTGTGAGATGGAGTAGTGGGTCCACTTGCCTGCTTTTTTGCCTTCTACTATGCCGGAATCGCACAGAATCTTCATGTGATGGGACAAGGTGGACTGGCTGATGTCCAGTTTGTTGAGCAGCACACAGCCGCATTGTTCCCCGTTTTTCAGAAGGTCCAGTATCTTCCATCGGTTTTCATCGCACAGCGCCTTAAAGACGCGGGCGTTCTTCTGGTAATCCATTCCATTCCTCCCATCGACTTTCTTCGATATATAAGATAACATACATATCGAGAAATGTCAATCTGTTTTTGCAACTTTATATTGATATTTTTTGATATATCAAATAAAGGGCATCTCTTTCCTCAACCAGAGAAAAGGGATGCCGGTTATTATGTCCGTATTGAGCGGACTATTTCCCTTCGATGGCGTCGATGGCTCCAATCACTGCACCGCGAAATCCCGCTTTTTCCAGCGCAGATACGCCGCGGATGGTGGTTCCGCCCGGAGAGCAGACGGCATCCTTCATCGCACCCGGGTGGGTCCCGCTCTCCAGATAAAGCTTGCCGGTGCCGCACAGCATCTTTGCTGCAATGCGGTAGGAGGCTGCGCGGGTCAGCCCGTACTTGACGCCTGCATCCGATAGCGCCTCCAGATACATCGCTGTAAATGCCGGTGTACAGCCTCCCAGCGTACCTGCCGCCGAAAGGTGAGCGCTGTCCACCAGCTCAATCAGCGCAATCGGTGAGAACAGCTCGCAGAAGGTCTGCCACTGCTGCTCATCCAGCGAATGGGTCTGCTCGCAGATCATGATACCCTCGCCGACCGCAATCGGTGTGTTGGGAATGGTGCTGATGTGGTGGGTGCTTTCGTCCAGCAACTGCTGATAGCGTGCAAAGGTAAAGCCCGCTGCCACTGAAACCACCATCTTGCCTTTGAGCAACTCCTTGAGCGGCGCCACCACCTGCTCAATCAGATACGGTTTGACTGCCAGGATCACCACGTCGCTGTTCTGCACCACCTCCTGCGCAGTCTGCATCGGGTGTACGCCCAGCCGGTCGGCGGTGTCCTTGAGTTTTTCAAAGTGTGCGGCACAGGCATACAGTTGCTCTGCTTTGCACACCTTTGCTTCCAAAAGCCCTTTGGCAATCGCCTGCGCCATGTTGCCAAATCCGATAAAACCAATCTTCTTTCCGTTGTCCATTTTCGTTCCTCCCTTGTGGATTACATTCCAACATTTTCTTTTATTATACCATCTTTTGTAAAACCGGCAAGAAAATTTTCTTCCAATTCTTTAACTTCAAATAATAGGATCTGTTTTCCTACAGAAAACGTCGGCTCCGCCTGCTATGCCGCAGTTGCTATGGATTAGTTAAAAGAAAATCACTAAAATTTTGAAATACACATTTTCCTACTGAAAAGCAACGAGGAGGGTTTTGAAAGAAACCTTCCTCGTTGCTTTTTTAAAAACTACTACTCTGCCTTCAAGGTTTTCACTCCAAAGCTAAAATACAGCAGGTGGAACACCCAAACCAGCACCAACAGCACCCGCCCTACCGGAACATTGTGCATCATCACAAATCCAATTCCCATCAAACCGCTCACCATCAAAATAATTCGCAGCTTGGTGGACAAGGTCATCCCACGCCCCTGAACATAGCTTTCCAAATTCTTTTTATACAGATTGGTATGGACAAACCAGTTGTGCAGCTTCTGCGAACTTTTGGCAAAACACCACGCCGCCAACATCAAAAACGGAAAGCTTGGCAGCAATGGTAAAACGGCTCCAACTGCTCCCAGCACACAACCCAAACACCCCACTGATAGGTAGATGGCTCGCTTGAGCTTCATCTTTTTCCCTCCTGTCTGTTTTTCTCCCGTCTGCTCTCAAACAGATGGCGCACTGCCAACACCGGATGATGCAGCAGCATCCTTGGTCCGGCATAACGCATCACCTGGCGGATCTGCTCGCGCATCTGTGGCTGGTAACAATGTACCCGGCAGTTGGAACAAAAGGTTTTCTCCTTTATAAACGGACAATGCTCAATTCTTTCGTTGGCGTAAGACAGCAGACAACTGCACTCCTTACACAATGTTGCTCCATTGTGGTGCTGTTTGCTGCAATACAGTTGAATCATCTGTGCAACCACCTGCTTTTCCCTCTCCCTCTTATCTGCCAGCAACTGCTGCATCAGCTCATCCTCCCATCCTCTACCGAATATACAGTATCCGCAATGCGCATGGTAGACTGCCTATGGGAAACCAACACCACCGTCTTATCCTTGCGCTGATTATGCAGCGAACGCAAAATCACTGCTTCATTCAAACTATCCAGATTACTGGTTGGCTCGTCCAACAGCAGCAGCGGTGCATCATGCAAAAATGCTCTGGCAAGTCCAATTCTCTGTCGTTCGCCTCCCGAAAGGCTGTCTCCCAGTTCTTCGACAGGAGTATCATATCCCTGTGGTAGTGAAAGGATAAAATCATGGATTGAAGCCTTCTTGCACGCTTCCACCAGTTCCTCATCGGTAGCATCCAGCTTTGCAATGCGCAGATTGCTGCGAATGGAATCATGAAACAGATGGGTTTGCTGGGTCACAAAGCCCTCCATCTTCCGCAGATTATCTGTGTTAATTACATCCACATTCACATTTGAAATTTCCACTCTGCCCTGCTGTACCTTCCAAAAATGCATAAAAAGTTTGAGCAGGGTCGATTTTCCACTTCCGCTTCGTCCCACAATCCCAATCACACTGTTTTGGGGAATCTCCACCGATATGTCCGACAGCACCGGTTGTCCACCATAAGAAAAGCTGACGTTTTCTGCCGCTGCTTTGCTGAACTGGACTGGTTCTCGTCCCACAATCTCTTCTACAACCGGAGTTTCCTCCAAAATATCCAGCACACGATTTCCCGCTGCAAAGGTATTTTGCAAGGTACTGCCTAGGTTTGCCAAAGCTACCACCGGTCCAAAACTGCTCATCAAAGCAAGAGTGGGCAGCAGCACACCCGCAAATCCAATCTCTCCCGACTGGTAAAGCAGCGCACAGCTGCACAGCATCACCAAATCGAATAATAAAATGATTGTATTGGTCATCGCCAGATTTCTGCCGGCAACCCGTTTCATCCGAGCCTCATCTAAAGAAAGTGCATTGCTTTTTTCTTTCATCTGCTCCTGTCGGCTTTCTCCTGCTCCATACTGAATGGTCTGGTCCAATCCACGCAGACTATCCAATACAAAACTGCTGAGCTCACCGGACTTAATGCGAAAATACATCCCATCTGCTCCGCTCATCTTGGAAATCAAAAGAGGAATCAGCAAACCGACTATCAGATATGCAGCTACGGCAATTCCTCCCAACAGCGGATGAAATGAGGAGATATAAAGGCTTGAAATCAAACTGAACAGAATCGCAATAGCAATCGGAGAGATGGTGTGTGCATAAAACACTTCCAGAAGCTCGATGTCGGAGGTAATCACGGCAATCAAATCTCCCCGATCTCTTCCCTCCAACTTTGCCGGGCACAGCCTGCGCAAAGCCGAAAACACCTGGTCACGCAGCAACGCCAGCAGTTTAAAAGCAATGTAATGGTTGCAGGACTGCTCCCCATACCGCAGCAAACCACGCAGCACTGCAAAAATGCTCACACCGACAAAAACAGCTGCCAGCCCTATTCCCACACGAACCTGTAACAGCTCCAGCACTGCATATCCTCCCAGAACCGTAATCCCGGAAGCACACAGATGCCCTGCCAGTCCCATCAAAATTGCCAGAATCATCCATCCGGTCAACGGCTTGACCAATCCAATCAGCCGCAGCATCACTTTTGTTCCGCTTCTTTTCATTCTGCCTTCCCTCCTACAAACTGTTCCAGCTCCTGCTGGGCACTCCAAAGCTGACTGTATACGCCCTGACGGTGTAGCAGCTCTGCATGGGTCCCTGATTCGACCACCGTTTTATCCTGCATGACATAAATACGGTCTGTCTTGCACACGTTAGCTAAGCGATGAGAAATCAGAATGACTGTCTTTCTCTGCTCAGCTAATCGGTGAATCTGCTCCATGATTTCGTTTTCACTCTCCACATCAATATTGGAGGTTGCCTCGTCAAAGATATACACCGGACTGTCATGCAACAGTGCACGCGCAAGACACAGCCGCTGGCACTGACCACCGGAAAGATTGGATGCACGCTCTGTCAGCTGGGTATCCAAGCCCTGCTGCTCCTTTAAAAATCCACTCAGCTTAACCTGCTCCAACACCTCCCACAGACGCCGGTCGGTTGCCTGCGGCGAGGCTGCCAACAAATTATCCCGCACACTGCCCTTAAACAGATAGCTCTGATGGCTGATATAGGTAAAGTTTTCCATCAGGCTGTCCTCTGCAATCTCATTCAGTTGTATTCCGTTCACTGTCACACTGCCGGTGTATCCCTTGTTATGACCCATCAAGATAGATGAGACGGTTGATTTGCCACATCCGCTTTTTCCTACGATAGCGGTAAAACTTCCCTCTTGAAAATCCATATTGACATCTTCCAGCACTGCTCTATCCTTTTCATAGCCAAATCCCAGGTGTTCACATCGGATGGACGGATGCTTGGGACATTGTAATCTTCCCTGCTCCGATTCAGGAAGATCCAGCAGGTGAAAAATCTTGTCGCTGGCTGCCATTCCATTCATAGCAATGTGGAAAAAGGACCCCAGCTGGCGCATTGGAATAAAAAAATCTGCCGACAGAAGGATAATTAGCAAGCAGCCGCTCAGATCCACCTTGCCTGCCCGAATCTGAGTGAGCGATAGAACAACCCCTAGCGCTGCTCCGCCATATGCAATCAAATCCATAATGGTAATCGAATTGAGCTGCATGGTCAAAACTTTCATTGTGATTTTTCTAAACTGTTCCGCCTGCCAATTCATCTCCTCCTGCTTAAAACCATCCGCCTGATAAATTTTCAGGGTGGTCAAGCCCTGCAGGTTTTCCAAAAAGGTATCTCCCATTTCGGTGTACTGCCCCCAATATCGTGCCAGCAGTTTTTTTGCCCAAGTCTGAACAGCAGCAATCGCCACCGGAATCAGCGGCACACAAATCAGCAGTGCAGCCGCAGATGGAAGGTTCACAAACGAAAGATAAACAAACAACGTCAACGGCGCAAGCATCGCATAGAAAAACTGTGGAAGGTAAGCACCAAAATAAGTCTCCAGTTGCTCGACTCCTTCCACTGCCACCTGTACAACCTCGCTGGTCTGTACCCGCTGATGATACCCTGCACCTAATCGAAGCATTTTTTGATAAATCTGCTCACGGAGGGTGCGCTTAACTGCTTTTGAGGAAAGGTAACTCATCTTGGAGGATGCTATTGCGCACAGATACCGCACTGCCAGCACTGCTGCCAAAATGGACACCACCCCTACCAAAACCTGTCTGTTTGCATTCCCCTGATATAACCCTTCCAACAGATTCGCAATGGTGGTCATCATCACCAGATTTCCCAACAGGGAAATCCACTGCATCAATACATTGCCTGCAATGTACCGTTTACTTTCGCTGACCGTTTCAATCAGCCGCTTATTGATCATCATGTTTGCCCATCCCCTTTTCATTCCTCTTATCTGAGTTGACTCCGCAAAGGTTAGCTATCGCTAATATTAGTTAGTTTTTGCTAACCGTTAGCGTTGCCTAACCATTATAACAGAGGCTCTTATAAATTGCAAGAACCTCTGTTCATAATTTTTTTCGATTGAAATTTGTGCTCAAGGTAAAATTTACAACCATACTTGAAAGTTCTGTGTGCTCGTGCTATATTATTCTTAACAGATAGATTCATTTGAATCTTTAAATCAGACTGCATCGGAGGTATCCGCCATGAAAAAACTGCTGGGTATTTTGCTTTCTTTTACCCTTCTGCTGTCCGCCTGTGCACACCCGTCCACCGATGCGCCTGCCGGTGAGCAATCGCAACCACCACCCGACACACCCACCATCGGACAATCGCAGCCGACACCGACGGTAGAGCCGCCGCAAACGGAAGCTGATGTCGAAGAAAACACCTCCTACTGGGCGGAACATTTCCCGCGCATCGACGGCTCCACCTCCCTCATCCCGCTGGAAACCGCCATCCGTGCCAGCCTTTTACAGATTCCCACCGAGCAGGCAAGCCAGCAGGTCATCCACTCCACCACCTACGACAGCTTTTATCATCTGATCGACGGCACGGTAGATATGACCCTCACCGTTCCCCTTTCCCAAGTGCAGCGGGAATATGCCGAAAAAAATCAAGTTCAGCTCGAGCAGGTGCCGGTGGCAAAGGAGGGCTTTGTCTTTGTGGTCAACGCAGACAATCCCATCGACTCGCTGACCCAGGAGCAGCTGCGCGCCATCTACTCCGGCAGCATCACCAACTGGAAGCAGCTGGGCGGCGAAGACCTGCCAATTATCGCCTATCAGCGCAACGACGACTCCGGCAGCCAGAATTACATGATTGATTTTATGGGAGATACCCCATTGATGGAAGCTCCTACCGAGCAGCGCCCGACCTCCATGATCGGACTGATGGATGTCATCGCCGTCAACGACTACGCACAGCAGTCGATTGGTTACTCGGTCTATTCCTACGCTGCCGATATGTACGAAAACAGCAGTAAGGTCAAGTTTCTGGCAATCGACGGTGTCAAGCCCACCAAGCAGACGATGGCATCGGGGGAATACCCGCTGCTGTCGGAAAACTATGCTCTCTTCCTTGCCGATCAGCCGCAGGATTCTCCGGTCCGCAGGCTCTGCCGCTGGATGACCTCTGACGAAGGGCAGCAGGCGATTGCCCGCGCAGGATATGTCCCGCTGCGGGAGGTGGAGGTCGCACCGCAAGCTGAAACCTTTTCTGCCTACTCCGGCACCGGCAGCGGTGATGAGCGTCTAGAGGCGCCGATGCTGGAGAGCATCGCTTTGGACCCTGACAACTACTACTCTTCTGAGCTGCCGCTGCAAGTCTACCTGCCGGAATCCGCCCACCTGTTCACCGATTACCACTCCTCTTCGTATGAATACACCACCGGCATCACCTATACGCTGAACGGTTTGCAGGACAAGCAGCTGCAACAGCAGGTCAACGACTGGATTGCACAGGCGGTGCTGCGGGCGGATGAGCAGGTCCCACAGCTGACTGAACACCTGAAGAGCATCAACCAAAATATGCAGCTGTATGAACAGCATTGTATCCACATAGACAATATAACCCGATATTATCCCAGCGCACTGGTCAGCGTAAAAGCCAAAAATGGTTATCTTTGGGCAACGGTGGCACAGGTGTACTATCAAGATTCACAGGACGGCTACGATAAATACTTCCGAACCGAGTGCCAAACCTGGGATTTATTCACCGGCAAGGAGCTTGCGGTGGAGGAACTCTTCCAAAACGGACTGGATGTGGATGAATTTCTCAACCAATTCCTGCTGCGTGCCTCTCAAACTCCAATCGACAACTGGGGACATTATCCTCAGATGAAGGCAGATTTTGTCTGTCTGCCCGAAACCGGTTGGGCAATCTCGCCGGAGGCAGTCTACATTGATTTGGACAACCCATACTTTGCACTGGGACTGCGCTTCTCACTGGAGGGCAAGCAGAATGTTCTGTGCAGCGAGCCGTACCGAAAGATGGAAGGGCTGTTCGATTCTTCTGTCCTTGTCATCGACAGCTTGTATCAGGACCAATCCGAATCGAAGTACCGCTACCTTGCCGACGAACCTTTCCGCGTTCAACTTCTGGATGAAACAGTCGGCGACACCGAGGTGCGCGCAGCCATCAATCGGGATTTTCTCTCCAAAATCGAACGGTTCACCATCGCCAATGCCATCGACTACTTTGCCGCACAGGGGAAAACGGTAAGCGCCGAATCCTTCGAACCATTCTATCACTGGACCGTTTCGGTCTATGGCAATCGTCTGGTAGTGTTCAGCAGCCTGGGTACGGCGATTGAATTCTCTGACGGAGAGTGGACGGAGAGCCGCGGGCTTTTCCTGTACGATTTAAAAACCGGTCAACCGCTGGAATGGCAGCAGCTGCTGGTGGACGGCTGGGAAGAGCAGGCATATTTTTCCCCTGACCCCTGGTCCTCCAGCCAGATGCTTCCTTTGGTGAAAGAGGACATCCCTGCCAAAATCTACAACATTCAGCTGACTCCTTCCGAATATCCGCTGCGCCTGTGGTTTCTCTCTGCCGACGGCAAGCACCGGCGCCAGGACATCTGCCTGCCGGTCGATGCCCTCAAGATGGTCAAGGAATACCGCTCTTCTCATTAAGGAAATATAAACAGGGCGATGGATGCAGGAAATTCTGCATCCATCGCCCTGTTATTTTTCCGATTCCCCATTCCCGCCCTCGCACCCTTTGGTCAAGGTCCGGTTCTAACAATGCGCAGTTGCGATACACCTGTGCGCAGTCCGGGCATTACAATGCTCGAGGGGTCGAACCTCCGCCTGCCCTTCGGCGTACCATGAAAAATTTTTTTGACCTTCGCCCCGCTGCGTGCTACCAGCAGAAATCTATTCAATCAAATCGGTTGTCCAGTTGCTTTCCTGCAAACGATTATCCAGCAGGCGCAGCTCCTTTGCCATCCGGTCTACCTGTGCCTGCCAGTCGCTCACCGAGATAGCGGATTTAATTTTGATTTCGGTGTTCCTTGCCCGATAGGCGGTCTGGCTGGCAGAATAGACCAGCTCCTTATAAACGCGCAGCTTTAAGGACAGCGCATCCTTGCGTGCAATCAGC
>FR880152.1:26199-35082 GCA_000435195.1 Clostridium sp. CAG:169
GTTGGTGTGGTTGATGCGAGCCATCAGGTATTCCAGCCGCTGAATCGCTGCATCCAGCTCCTGCTTCAATCTTTCCGGCTGCTCGGCAGGCTGCTCCCCTTCCTGCACCAGCACATTGTTGTCCAGTCGCTCCTTGAGCTGCTGGATGGTCCGGTTGAGGTCTGCCCGTTCCTGTAACGCTTCAGCAAGTTTCATGGTATCATCCTTCTCCCTTCAAAAGCTCCTGCTTGCTCTCTGTTGTCATCAGTGTATCACAAAATCCTGCAAAAGTCACGGGGTTACCGTCTGATGCAGTCTCTTTTTTTGCAACAATAAAAGGTCCTGCCGGCAGATGCACAGCAGGACCTTGTGATTATCTTTACAGCATTTCGATAAAGGCAGCACAGCGGGTGTTGAGCTGACCGATGTCCGAAGAGGAATAATCGGTTTCAACACACATATACGGCAGACCTTTGCCGGTAACAAAACGTTTGATGTAATAGGATTCCACATTGTAGGTGTGGCAAGCCTGCAGGATGACCTCTACAACCGCGTCGATCTTGTACTCTTCCAGCAGACGGCCCAACAGCTTGAAGCGGTTTTCGTCCGGTGTCATACAGGAGCAGCCGATGTTCAGGTACCGGTCTGCGATTGCCTGGTAGATGTCCGGTGTATCCTCGTTAATCAGTTCATCGACCGATTTTGCGCCACTGCAGTTTTCAAAGCAAACAACGTTGCCGCCGTTTTCTTCGATGGATTTAACAACTTTCATTGCATTTCCACCGATTGGGCAGCCGGTCACCAGAATACGCGGACGTTTTTCGATTGGGCGGTTGCCTTCCTCGTATTCCTTCTGGATGCGGTCGGTCAGTGCGTTGACCTCTTCGATTGCCTTGCGGCGGTCGAACTTAAAGCTCGAACCATACAGCACGCTGTACAGGTTCAGACCTGCCATCGGAGGCGGGTCGAGCTTCATCAGCTCATAGAAGCGGCGCAGTGCCAGACGGTTCTGGTTGGAAAGCTTGACCTGTTCGCGCAGGTTTTCTTCGGTGATGGTCACGCCAAACTTTTCTTCCAGCTTGTTTTTCAGTGCAACCACCTCTTCCCGCCAGAGCTTGCGTCCCATCGGCGACTGACGGTTTGGCAGCTCCATGATGTGGGTGTCCTTGATTTCACCCAGCATCTCATACATCTTCTTTTTACCGTCGCAGGTGGTTTCACCGATAATCAAATCGGAAAAGTAGAAGTATGGGCATTTCTGTGTCTTAGCAAAGCCGTAGCTGGATTTTACCAGTGGGCAGAGGTTTCTGGGCAGGTCCTGCTCTGCTTCTGCGATGGTTTCATCCGAGAAGGAGCACAGTCCGACCGGAATCGCTCCTGCTGCCATGATGACTTCATTCGGTGTATAGGTGCAAAAGGTTCCGACAAACGGGATATTTTTTTCTTTGATTTCGTAAGCGTGCAGAAAAGAGTTGCGGCGCTGTTCGCTGAATTCTTCAAACACTGCTGGCAAAGTCTTGATAACTTCCATCTTAAAATTCCTCCTGTTTTCTTCTGTTTAACGGTCGTTGTAGAGGTGGCAGGCGACAAAATGTCCCGGCTCCACCTCACGCAGCTGTGGACGCTCCTTCATGCAGCGCTCGCTGCAACGGCTGCATCGTCCGCTGAAGCGACAGCCCTCCGGCGGGTTGACCGGGCTGGGCACATCGCCGGTCAGCATAATCTTCTTGCGTTCGCGGGATGCTTTCGGGTCGGCAATCGGTACGGCGGACAGCAGCGCTTCGGTATAGGGGTGCAGCGGTTTTTTATACAGGTCTACCGAGTTGGAAAGCTCCACCATATTTCCCAGGTACATAACGGCAATACGATCGGAGATGTGCTTGACCATCGACAGGTCATGCGCAATAAAGAGCATGGTCAAATCCTTTTCCTTTTGCAGCTTCATCAACAGGTTGATAATCTGCGCCTGGATGGAAACGTCCAGTGCGGAAATCGGCTCGTCGCAGAACAGAAATTCCGGGTTGACCGCCAGTGCGCGGGCAATACCGATTCTCTGGCGCTGTCCGCCGGAAAATTCATGGACGTTTCTCATCGCGTGCTCCGCATTAAGTCCTACCATGTCCAGCAGCTCGAGCACCATCCGCTCTTCCTCCGCCTGTGTCTTTGCCAGCTTGTGGATGCGGATTCCCTCCGCTACAATGTTGTACACCTTCTGATGCGGGTCCAGCGAAGCGTATGGGTCTTGGAAAATCATCTGCACCTTGCCGCTGAAGTCGAAACGTTCCTTCCTGCTCATTTGGTGAACGTCCTTGCCCTGATAGAACACTTCGCCGCTGGTGCGGTCCAGCATCCCGATGCAGGTCTTACCGCAGGTGGTCTTTCCACAGCCCGATTCTCCGACAATACCCAACGTTTCACCCTTGTGAATGACAAAGGAAACATCGTCCACCGCCTTGAGCACGCGCTTTTTACCTGCTTTATAATATTTACAGAGGTGCTTGACCTCCAGTTCGACCGGTCTATTGTTCATCCTGCTCACCTCCGGTATGGAATGGAACGCCGCTGACATCGGCACGTGGGTCGGTCAGCCAGCAAGCCACCTGATGTCCTCCTTTGAGTTCGATGGTTTCCGGCGAATATTCTGCGCAGATATTCATAGCGTATGGACACCTGCTGCAAAATGCACAGCCCTTTGGCGGGTGAATCATATCCGGGATGGTACCTTCGATGGTGACCAGCTGCTCCTTGTTGTCCAAATCCAGACGAGGCACCGAGTTCATCAGCGCCCAGGTGTACGGGTGACGCGGATTGTAAAAAATCTCCTCGTTGCTGCCCTTTTCCACAATTTTCCCGGCATACATAACGATGATTTCGTCCGCCATATCTGCCACTACACCCAGGTCGTGGGTAATCATGATGATTGCCATGCCCAGCTTTTTCTGAAGCTGCTTCATCAACTCCAGAATCTGCGCCTGGATGGTCACATCCAGCGCAGTGGTCGGTTCATCGGCAATCAGCAGCTTCGGATTGGTAATCAGTGCGGTTGCAATCATCACGCGCTGACGCATACCGCCGGAAAGTTCGTGCGGATACTTGTCCAGGCAGGCAGGCGCATCCGGTATGCCGACCAGCTCGAGCATCTGCTGCGCTCTTTTTCTGATTTCGGTCTTGCTTAATTTTTCATGGTTGTGATTTTCCAGATTTTCCATAATCTGTTTTCCAATCATCATGGTCGGGTTGAGGGAAACCAACGCATCCTGGAAGATCATCGAACATTCTTTTCCGCGGAAATCCAGCCATTCCTTCTCTTTAAAATCGAGGATGTTTTTGCCCTCATAAAAGATTTGGCTGCCTTCCTTTACGACGCCGGGACGCTCGATCAAGCCCATCAGCGCCTTGGAGGTGACCGATTTTCCGCAGCCGGACTCTCCTACCAGCGCGGTCGTCTTGCCCGATTCGATGTCAAAGCTGACGCCGCGCACCGACTGCACTTCTCCGGCATAGGTAAAATAAGAAACGGAAAGGTCCTTCACGTTTACCAGTGTCTTCATAATTTCCTCCTTATTTTACAATCTTTGGTTCCAGCGCACTGCGCAGTACGTCGCCCAGAATGTTAAAGCTCAGTACGGTGAGCAGAATCAGCAGTCCCGGATAAATTGCCAGAATCGGCTTATCCAGAATGTGCGCTTGTGCCGCCTGAAGCATACTTCCCCAGGAAGCGTACGGGATAGAGATGCCCAGTCCCAAAAAGCTCAGGGAAGATTCGGTCAAAATTGCACTGGCAACGCCCAAGCTGGCTGCAACGATGACCGGTCCGAGGATGTTGGGCAGGATGTGCTGCACTGCAATCAAAACATTGCCTGCACCCAGGTTTTTGGATGCAACCACGAAATCCCTTTCTTTTAAGGACATCGTTTCTGCGCGGGTGATTCGTGCAACCGATGCCCACGAGAACAGGCTGAGCACCAAAATCAGGGTGGTCATGCCCGGCTTGAGGATGGTGTTGAGGACAATCATCAGCAGCATACTCGGCAGCGCCAGGAAAATATCGGTAAAGCGCATCAGCAGCATATCCAGTTTGCCGCCGATGTAGCCCGAAAAGATGCCGATGGTCGTTCCGATGAAAACGGTGACCAGCATAGCGGCAAAGCCTACCATCAACGAAACCCTGCCGCCGTACAACGCACGGGTAAAGTAGTCTCTGCCGTACTCGTCACAGCCGAACGGATGCTGCATCGAGGGAGCGGCGAATTTGTTTGCCAGATCCAGCTTGTTCGGGTCATACGGGCTTAAAGGAGCCAGCAAAGATGCCACAATGATGATAATCAGAAAGATGACCGCAAAAATTGCCACCGGGTTGCTCTTGATTTCAGAAACGATGTCTTTCCACAAGCTGCGGTGATAAACGGTGCCGAGGTCCTTTTCCTTTTTCTCTATCCGCTGAAAGGAGCGCTCGTCAAAAACAATTTTATTTTCCATTGGCTGCATCGATCCCCCTTTTGATTCTTGGGTCTGCAAAGGAATACAGAACATCGGCGATAAAGTTGCCCATAACCAGAATGAAGCCGGACAACATAACATACGCCATGATGATTGGGTAATCTCTTTTTCCAATCGCTTCCATCGCAAAGCTGCCGACACCCGGCCAGCCAAAGACGCTTTCGATGATGAAGGAGCCACACACCAGCGAAGCCATGTTCATACCCAGGATGGTGATGATGGGCAGCAGGGTGTTCTTCAAAACGTGCTTGCGCAAAATTTGCCAGGGAGAAGTTCCCTTTGCTTTGGCAGCCAGAACATACTCTTCACTGAGCTGACCGATGGTGTTGGCGCGCACATAGCGGGTCTTGGACGCCATCGTTCCCAGCGCCATGGTCATCACCGGCATAAGCATATGCTGGATAGTGTCCAGTGGGGTGTTCACTCCTATTGTGTGCATTCCCGAAGAAGGCAGGATGTGCAGGGTCGCAGTGAAAAGAATAATCATCAGCATTCCAAAGTAGAAGGAAGGGATGGACATTCCAAAGTAGGCAAAACCGCTGATGACATTGTCCACCCAGGTGTTTTTCTTGTAACCGGCTATCAAGCCCAGTGGGATGGACAGAGCCAGCGACACCACCAGCGAGCAACCCATCAGCAGGATGGTGGAGGGCAGGCGCTTGAGCAGCATGGGTGCCACCGGTGTTTTGTAGGAAAGAGAAACACCAAAGTTGCCTTGCAGCGCCTCTTTCAGCCATGCCCAATACTGCTCGGGCATACTCTTATTGAGTCCCAGTTTTTCAATGACAATCTGTTTTTCTTCCGGGCTCATATCCTCGGTCAGATACATCGAGGAAATATCGCCGGGAGCCAAATCAATAATGGCAAAGGAGAAGAAGGAGATCAGCAGCATGACGATTGCCACCTGACCTACTTTTTTCAAACAATATTTTAGCATCGGTCTTTCCTTTCCTAGTAAAAAGCCTGCCCCTGAAGGTCAAGGGCAGGCTTTTGTGACTGCGATGGATGATTAGCTGTTGACAGAAATGCCCAGGTAATCGATAAATTCTGGAACGATCGGGCTGCAATCCAGACCGGTAACGTTCTTCTGAGAAACGATGACATAGTTGGTGTAGGTCAGTGGGTAGATGCGGTGCTGAGCCAGAGCCAGCTCCATAACCTCATCAGACAGCTTCTGTGCTTCGGCAGGATCGGAAGCAGTATTTACTTTTACTGCCAGCTCGCCGCAGGTTGGGGTCAGACCCCATGCGTTGTCCTTCTGGTTCAGGTAGCTGTATGCCTGATTCAGGGTATTGCCCTTCATCGAATCCCAACCATTGGTACCCAAATCCCAGGTCTTTTCCTGACCGTTGAACCCGTAGGAGGATGCTGCAAAGAATCTTGGGAAGAAGGAGGAGGAATCCATGCCTTCAATCTGCAGGTTTACGCCAATCTGTGCCAGCTGCTGCTGCAGAACAACTGCAACCGCTTCCATGTTTGGACGGTCAGCGTTGTAGATGTAGGTCAGGGTCATGCCTTCCAGACCGGAGGATTTTGCAAGCTCTTTTGCTTTTTCCAGGTCGTAAACATAGTCAGGAGTTTCCGGGTTGTACAGGCTGATTTCCGGGGTCAGCAGGGAGTTTGGATTGGTTGCCAGCTCCTCGGTACCATAAGCACCTGCGATGACCTCATCCCCGTTGATGGCATAGAAGAGAGCTTCACGCTGCTCGTCGGTCAGGTTTGCCGGACCGTATGGGTTGACCTGGAGGTAGTTCAGTCTTGCTTCCGGGAAGGAGTAGATGTTGTATTTGTCGGACTGTGCTTTGTATTTTTCCAGTTCGTCAACGGTGGTGATTCTCATGTAGTCAATCTCGCCGTTTTCAAATGCGATGGACTTGGTGGAACCGGAACCGATTACCTTCATAACGACCTTTTTGACTTGCGGAGTGCCTCTGTAGTAGTCGTCACGAGCGGTGCAGACAAAGCTGTCGTCGTTGATTTCGCTGACAACATAAGCACCGGAGGTAACAAAGCCGGGCGTGCTGTAGTATTCGGTTGCAGCTTCGATAGCAGCAGGGTCACCGTTGAACACATGTGCCGGAAATACGTTCATGCCGGACAGAGTAACGACCTCGTAGTTATACGCTTCCGGCAGAACAAACTCGATGGTTTTGTCGTCGATGATGTTCATGCTGCCTTCTACGCCGTTTACGCGGATGTAACGGTTGTAGCCATACTTATGAATGGAGTAGTCTGCACAGAACTTGATGTCTGCGGTGGTGATTGGAGTGCCGTCAGACCAGTTTGCATCGTCGCGAATGTGAATCTTGTAGGTCTTGCCGTCCTCGGAGATTTCCAAGCTGTCTGCCAGGTAGTAATCCAAACCGCCGGTGGTGTTCTCGATGAAGAGTTTGTCGTACAGTGGACGGGTCATGGAAGTGTAGTCGTCCGAACCGCCGGAGTGTGGAGCCAGGGTGTCAGGCATATAGCTGATTGCGATGGTGAAGGTATCCTTCTCTTCGCCGCCGGCAGGTGCAGCAGCTTCGGTGTTTTCTTCCTTCTTCTCTTCTGTTTTTTCTTCGGTTGCCTGGGTGGTCGGCTGCGCATTTGCATCCTTTGCCGGTGCATCGCTGGAGCCGCATCCTGCAACAGACAGCGCCATGGCTGCTGTCAGCAGCAGTGCCAAAATTCTTTTCTTCATAGATGTTTCCCTCCGTTTTCAACTTCTCCAACTGATTCCTCTTGGAATCAGCCTTGCTGCAACCTCTTCGCTCTTTGTAGATGTTTTATAAATTACTATACTAGAACGATAGGTTTTGCACAATTTCTGAATTCAGTTTAACGTATTGGAGAATAATTATCAAATTGTTTTTCTATATATATTCCGCGAATCTTATCGACAAATTCTTTCACTTGTTTGGATTTTGACAAAGCAGGTGAACATTTTCACCGATTTTTTTGCATATTGACAAGATATCCCCCAAGGGAATGCAAATTTATTGAAAATTTTTTTGTGTTATTTTTTGGATTTCAGTAAATCTTTTACTTTACTTTCGAAAGAATACAACTGTAAAACAGCAAAAGACCTGTCCGAAAATATGGACAGGTCTTTTGTGATACACTTTGTTTAAAATGAACCCTCTGCGGTTTGACGTTTTCTGCTGCTTCCAATCGGCAGCTGCACGATCCCGATAATCTGACCCGACAGCAAAACGGTCAGCAGCGACAGCGCAATGCGCTTAAAGTCCAGATAGCTCAAGGAGAGCAGCAGCACAATCAGGTCGCTGGCAAGGTAAGCCCAGCGGATGTCCCAGTGG
Organism: Clostridium sp. CAG:169; assembly: GCA_000435195.1. Classification (GTDB taxonomy): domain Bacteria; phylum Bacillota; class Clostridia; order Oscillospirales; family Ruminococcaceae; genus Negativibacillus. The sequence goes on from FR880152.1 coordinate 33,975, forward strand.
GTCACCTTGCAAACCGACATCGCCAAAGCATCATCTCCTCCGGGTGCTCCGCCTGCGCGCACGCACAGTCCCGCGCCTACACCGACAAAGACTGCGCCCAGTAAAGACGCCACCAGCGGCATCTGCGCCAGCTGCGGCCAAAGCGGAGGAAACTGCTCCACGATTGCATAAATCAGCGAAAAACAGCCGCCGGAAATTGCCGAATAAAAGATAAAGGATTTTCCCAGCAGCTTCCATCCCAGCAGATAGCATGCTGCATTCATCACAAAACCGGAAACAGCCGGTGAAATGTGCAGCCAGTGGTTGAGCAGCAGGGTCATTCCTAACACGCCACCCTCGGTCACGCCGGACAGGGCATGGATATTGTACAGACCAAAAGCCAGTATCCCGCTGCCAATAACACATAAGATAACTTTTTTCATTACATTGTTTGCTTGCATTTTATTTCTTGTTGATTCCTTCCTGTTGTGGTTTCTTTTTGATTTCTTCCTGTAAAAAATCAGCGTAGCTGGTAAGAGAATCAATAAAATCGGGCGAGTGGATTTCCAAGGTTCGGCGCATTGCTTCGTTTTCCGAGCGATAGAACAGCTCGAGCACCTGCTGGGTGTACTGCATCCCTTTTTCGGTCAGGCGCACCAGCTTTTCCTTTGAGCGGTCGATTTGCTCAAGCTCCACATAGCCCAGCTCGACACACTCTTTGACCACCGTGTTGATGGTGGTGCGCGGGATAATCCATTCTTCACAGATTTGCTTTTGGGTGTGTGCTTTTCCATCATCCAGTGCAAACAGCAGCGAAATGGTGTTGACCTTCATCCCGCTTTTACGCGCCAGCAAATACCAAATCCCATCCACGCGATTGATTGCGACCATCAATCGTCGGACACTTTCTCTCTCTCCAGCCACGGTATCATCCTCCTTACACAATAATACGAATTCGTATTGATTATATTGTAATACGAATTCGTATTATTGTCAAGCCTTTCCTCACTTTTTTTACAAAAATTTGTAGCACTACAATACATATTGGACAAAAGAATAAAAAGATATGAGGAATAGGGTCTCATGGGTTATAGTTAAGTTACCACACCAAACCAGCCCGAAAGGAGAC
>FR880153.1 GCA_000435195.1 Clostridium sp. CAG:169
ATCTGAACTCCGAGGAGTTCTAGCACGATATAATTTGGCTTCAACCCAGACAGTATATACGTTTCCTTCATCATCAGAAACGGTTACATATTCTCCAGCGAATGGTAGTTCTCTGGTTTTTGGAGATGCAGCAAAAGCGGCAGGGCACAAGGTAAATAGCATAGTCAGAACCAATAAAAGTGAAAGTATTTTTTTTATAATTACATCTCCTTTTTTATTATAATTCGTAAATATTCGATAAATTAAAAGCTATTTGTTCAATGTTATCACTCCCTTACATAATACAAAATGAATATAAAATAATCAATATATTAATAATATTGTAGCAATTTATCTTAAATAAAGCAATAGAAAAAATAAACAATAGGTTCATAAAATTATCATAGTATATACACAGTTTAGGGATAAAACAATGCAAAAAGAAAAGGTGGTCCTATCCCACTGTTAGGAACAGAACCACCCTTCCTTTAAGAAGGATTTAATACGATTGCTTTTTGATTATTCTTCCGATGCAAATTTCTTTGCTTCTTCAATGACCTTGGCTTCCAGGTTGGAAGGAAGCTGTTCATAGCGGGCAAATTCGAGGGTGAAGTAGCCGCGTCCCTGGGTCATCGAACGAATTGCAGTAGCAAAGTCGCTCATCTCGCTCATCGGCACGTCCGCTTCAATCTCCTGCAAACCGTCGTTGGCTGGGTTCATGCCCAGAACTCTGCCGCGGCGTTTGTTCAAATCACCGATGATGTCGCCGGTGTTGGAATCAGGAACGTAGACCTTGAGGTTGCCGATTGGCTCGAGCAGGACCGGAGAAGCCTGTGGCATACCGGCTTTGTAAGCCAGCGAAGCTGCCATCTTGAAGGACATTTCAGAGGAGTCTACCGGATGGTAGGAGCCGTCCACCAGAGTGGCTTTGAGTCCAACGACCGGATAGCCAGCCAGAACGCCGTGTTTGACGCAGTCCTGCAAGCCCTTTTCAACTGCCGGGAAGAAGGATTTTGGAACGGCGCCGCCGAATACCTTCTCTTCAAAGACCAGGTCGTCGCCGACGGTTGGCTCAAACTCGACCCAAACATCGCCGAACTGACCGTGACCGCCCGACTGTTTCTTATGTTTGCCCTGTACTTTCACTTTCTTGCGGATGGTTTCGCGGTAAGCAACCCTTGGAACCTCCAGGGAAACCGACACGCCGAATTTATTTTTGAGTTTGGAAACCAGAACGTCCAGATGCTGTTCGCCCAGACCGGAGATCAGCTGCTGGTGGGTTTCTGCGTTGTTTTCATAAGCGAGGGTCGGATCCTCTTCCATCAGTCTTTGCAGAGCGGAAGCAATCTTGGCTTCATCGCCCTTTGCCTCGGCTTTGATTGCCATGGTCAGGCAAGGATGTGGGAAGTAGATTGGGTCAAAGCTGAGCACCTTTTTCGGGTCGCACAGCGCGTCGCCGGTTTCGGTAGCGGCTAACTTGGTGACAGCGCCGATGTCACCGGCGGTGATGTAAGCGGTGTCCTCCTGCTTTTTGCCGCGGATGTAGATGATCTTGCCCAGACGCTCCGGCTGACCGGTGCGGGAGTTGATCGGTGCGGAATCAGCAGCCAGTTTACCGGAGATAACTTTGACATAGGAAAGTTTGCCGACAAATGGGTCTGCGATGGTCTTAAAGACATAAGCTGCCAGAGGAGCTTCATCGGTGCATGGAACCTCGACCGGTTCGCCCTCGGCATCCACAGCGACCTCGGCGCCTTTTTCCCATGGGGACGGCAGCAGGTCGACGATGCAGTCGAGCAGCATATCAATTCCCTGCAGGTTGGTCGAGCAGCCGCACAGAACAGGGGAGATGGAGCCGTTGGTAACACCGGTGTGAACACCGCGGATGATTTCGTCGCGGGTGAACTGCTCACCGGAGAAGTATTTTTCAAACAGGCTTTCGTCGGTTTCAGCGACCGCTTCGGAAACAGCGGCGGTCAAGCCGTCCAGACGATGACCGAAGTCAGGCATATCCACCTCATGTGCTTCACCCTTGTCGTCGTAGGTGTAAGCTTTCATGTCGATGAGATTGATGTAGCATTTTACCTGCTGGTCTTCTACATAAGGAACCACAATCGGGCAGACAGATGGACCGAAGGTGGATTTAAGCTCTTCAAATACTTTATAGAAATCAGAATGTTCCACATCCAGCTTGGAAACGAAGAAGAGGGTCGCCTTGGACAGATCTTTTGCCATCTTGTAGGCTTTTTCGGTGCCGACATCGACGCCGGATTTACCGGAAACGGCAATCAGCAGGCTTTCTGCTGCGCGCACACCCTGTGCTGCCTCTCCTGCGAAGTCAAACAGTCCGGGAGTGTCGATCAGGTTGATCTTGGTGCTGCCCCAGGCAAAGGGGGCAACAGCGGTGCAAACCGATACTTTGCGCTTGATTTCTTCCGGGTCAAAGTCACAGACGGTGTTGCCTTCAGAAGTTTTTCCCAATCTATCGCTGGCGCCTGCTTTAAAAAGCAGAGCCTCTGCCAATGAAGTTTTGCCGGAATCGCTGTGTCCGGTCAAAGCAATGTTTCGAATCCTTGCTGCGAGATATTGTTTCATACAGTATCGCCCCTTTCAAATCAACCACATAGCCCGTGGTCACTATTCAAGTATAACAATTTTAATCCCTATTTTCAATATAAAAATGTAGATATTATACGATGGGCGCGTAGAATAAAAGGGATTTGACCTGTACAAATTCACCAAAAACGGTCGAAAGGAGGACAGAAAAAACAGAAAAAGAGAGGAGAAAGGAGGATTTTTTGGACACAAAAGGGCACACGGCAGAAAAATCCCTGGCTAGTGTTTGTGCACAAACGCTAAAGATTTGCCGTGTGCCCTTTTGGGGTGGTGAATCTGCGCCCCTGTCTGGAAAGGGACAAAGATGAAAAGAGCCGGACGACTGTGGATGTTCAGCCGTTCCTCTATCAAAACGCTGCAAAAGATGGAAAAACTACGGCAGGACGGACTTGTTCACACAATATTTACAATATGCAGGGACTGGAAGAATCGCGGCGGGTGTGTTATGATGGAAAAAAACACAAGGGGGACCAAGCGGATGAATTCTGCACAGAGAAGGGAGAAGGTGCTCAGCCTGCTGACAGAACACAGCAGCCCGCTGAGTGCGACCGCGATTGCCAAACAATGCGGGGTCAGCAGACAGATCATCGTAGGAGACGTGGCGCTGCTGCGCGCCGCGGGGGAGCAGATTTCCGCCACGCCGCGGGGATACCTGCTGCACCGCGAACAGGGACTGCACCAGCGGGTGATTGCCTGCCGCCACACCCAGGAGCAGATGGAAAAGGAACTGTACATTGTGGTGGACAACGGCTGTGCGGTGCTGGACGTGACGGTGGAGCATCCGGTCTACGGTCAGATTTCCGGGCAGTTACAGCTGTTTTCCCGCTATGATGTCGATCAGTTTGTGCAAAAGCTGCGCACAAGCAATGCGCCTGCGCTGTGTACGCTGACCGGCGGGGTGCATCTGCACAATATCCAGTACCAGCATCAGGAGGATATACAGCGGGTGGTCGAGCAGCTGCGTGAACATGGACTGCTGTTCTGCGAGGAAAACGAAGGCGTTTAACAATCCTGCAAAGAATAAGAGAAGCCTCCGTATGACAAAATCATACGGAGGCTTCTCTTATGTATGGCATTCTGCTCTTCTTCCGAAGCGGTTGTGTGGATGAATCGGAAGCGGGATCAGCAGTCGGTTAGCCCAACAGCTTGGAAACGTTCAGCGGACTCTGTTCCAGGTGAGCCAGCAGCTCGACGCACGGTTCGGCAGCGTTGCCGGTCTGACCGACAGTGCCGATGCGTGTGCCTGCCTGGATGGTGCGACCGGCTTGGACGTCGATGCTGTCCAGATGGGCATAGGTCCAGGTGGTGGCTTTGGAATCGGTGATGCGCACGCATTTTCCAAGACCTTCCTGCCAGCCAACGTGGGTGACCTTGCCGCCGACCGAGCAGAGGATCTCATCGCCGACGTTGGCAGCGTAAATTGCCGAGTCGGACTGGGTCACCGATTTGGGCGAGCGGACCGGAGGAACAAATTCCTTCGGAGTCAGCAGCTGGTTGGCAAGCTTGTCAAATTCCTCTGCGGTGATTTCCTTGACAGAAGGTCCGCCGTTCTGATAGGAAACCTGTAGGTCGATTTCGCCATCTGCACTGACCTGCTGTGGGAAGCTGCCGTCGATGATGCGGCGAACGACCTTGTCCTGATAGGTCCAGCGACCGTTCTCCCGGTCCGGGAAAAGTCCTTCGCCGGTGAGCTGGAACAGGACGGAAACATTTCCCGGGAGAATAAGGGATTGATAGCCGAGTCGACTCTCACGGACGGCGCCGCGGGAGCAGGTCAGGTCAAAAGAGGGTGCAGGGGAGGCAGGGGACAAAGAGGTGCTTCCGTTTTGGGAGGTAAAGACAAATTTTTTGCCGTTTTCCTCGTGGGTGAAGGTGGAAACCAGCTGGTCGTCACAATACAGGTTGCCCGAGGAAGGGTCCGCTTTGGCAGGGACAAAGGTCAGAGAAGTAAACTGCCCAAAGTATTCCTCCATGCTGGCGCACTGGTCGGGCATCACAAAATCAGTGTGGTAGCGGGTGATATACAGGGGAACCGAGGTGGCGCTTCGGTTGGCGGTGACACGAACCCCCATCAGCTGGCTGCCTTCACGGATGGCAACCAGGTCGACGACACCCTTCTCTTCTAAATAACCCACGGCTTTGGTACGCATGTTTTCCTGGTAGCTGTCTTCAAATTTGCCGACCAGCAGATCGAAATAGTACAGTTTCTGGTCGTCTTTAACAGTTAGATGGAATGGTTCATACACATCGTAGACCGCAGGGTCGGCAATCGCTTGCTGGGCAGCTGTTTCGACAGCGGGAGTGTCCTTGCCGGTCTTGGAAGAAGGAGAGGTTGCAAAGACGGTGGTGACACCGACCAGCAGGCAGGCGGCGGTGAACAGGCTGATGATAGAAAGTCGTTTCATCTTCATAATGGCACAAATCCTTTCTTCGGTAAGATTGTGTTTAAAGCTGTTGTACAAGGGGGAAAGTCCGCTTTTCTGCTCCTCCAGGTCGATCAAGGTCATCGCATAGACCGAGCGCTTTTCCAGTCCCATGCGGGAAAGGACCACCTCGTCACAGCACAGCTCGATGTCGCGGTTGGCAAGCAGGTACATGACCCAGACCAGCGGATTGAGCCAGTGCAGGCAAAGGGCAGCGGTCAGCAGCAGCTTGAGCAGACAGTCGAAGCGGCGGATGTGGACATACTCGTGGGTCAGGATGCAGTCGAGCGTTTCCTGCGGCAGCGAAAGGTTCTGACGCGGCAGCAGGATGACCGGATGCAGGATGCCATAGGTCAGCGGGCTGGAAATGCGGTCGTCCTGTCGGATGGAGATGGTTCTGCGCAGCGGGTGGCAGGCAAGCCAATGTTCTAAAAAGGGGTGGGTCACCGGCAGCGACATCCGAAACTCGGTCTGCGCCCGCAGGTAACTGATGGAAAAGTAGAGAGCCAGCAGCACAGCGCCAGCTGCCCAGCCTGCGGTCAACAGCTGCTTTTTGCTCGGAAGAGAAAAGGCAGGCATCGGGTCCGTTTTCTCTTCCTCGGCTGGCTTGCGTGTTGGCTCTGCCGTTTGCGTGGTGTACACCGTTTGCGCAGGTGGGTCGGACGGCAGGTTTAGCTCAAACGCTTCCCATGGAGAGGCAGCAGGAGGAGCGGACGGGACAGAAAGCTCCTGTTCGATGTCGGAAGCCGGGAGCGGTTCGGTCGGCAGCAGCGAGTAGATGCTGGTGGGAGAGGGAAGAGAAAACGGCACCAGCAGCCGCAGCAGGACGACAACCCAAAGCAGCAGGAAAAACCGTTTAGGAAGCCGGTGGATTGCCAGCGTGCGGATGAGCAGGATGACCAGAATCATCACCGATGCTGCCAGGGACATTTGCAGAAAACTCATCAGGATCACCTCGTTCGGGTAAAGGATGGAAAGAGGTTATTCCTCAAAGCTGCCGACGATGCTGCGCAGCTGCTCGATCTGCTGTGCGCTGAGCTTTTTGCGTCCCAGCAGGGCGGCGAACAGCTTGTCGGTCGAGCCGTCATAGATGCGGTCGATCAGTTCATCGGTCTGAAGCTGCTGCACCTCTTCCTTTTGAATCAGCGCGTGGCAGAGAAAGTTCGGCTCGCTGCGCTGGATGGCGCCCTTGCCGATGCAGCGTTTGATGAGGGTGTAGGTGGTGTTCATGTTCCAGCCGACCTCCTGTTTGAGGACATCGGAGATGTGTTTGGCAGTGCAGTCGCCCTCCCGCCAGAGGACACCCATCACCTTGAGTTCGGAATCGAATAGTTTGGATTGCATAGAGCAGCCTCCTTTCACAAGACTGGAGTAGTTTCTATCTACACACTACCATAGTCGTTTGAAAATGTCAATACACGACTGGGGTAGTGTGGAAGAAAAAAGAAATTTTGTTGATTTGAACAAATTCTTCGATTCAATCTTGACAGATACAAAAGCGATGCTATAATAGGTGAGGATATATGTCAAGACACCTGACAACAGATTGTGTGACACTGTAAATGGATGGAGGAGTATTACTCATGCAGAGCAAAACCAATACCTTTAATCTTGCGCTGACCGGAATGTTGATTGCAGTCGGAATTGTCATCCCGCTGTTCTCTCCGGTCAAAATCATTCTGGAACCGGCTTCCTTTACCCTGGCAAGCCACGTTGCCATCTTTATTGCTATGTTTATTTCGCCTGCAATGGCGGTTGCCGTTTCTTTGGGAACCACCCTTGGATTTTTCCTGGCAGGCTTCCCGCTGACGGTGGTGCTGCGCGCGCTGACCCATGTCATCTTTGCGCTGGCAGGAGCCATTTATTTAAAGAAGCACGACAATGCACCCATTCAGTCGGTGCGCAGCTCGCTGGGCTTTTCTTTTGTGATTGGTGTGCTGCACGCTTTCTGTGAGGTGCTGGTGGTACTGCCATTCTACCTCAACGGCTCGATGCCGCAGGCAAACTACGAAAAAGGCTTCTTTGTTTCTATCTTCCTGCTGGTAGGGGTAGGCTCGGTCATCCACAGCATGGTGGATATGTGCATTTCCATCTGGCTGTACAAACCGATTTCGTCGGTATATGACCGTCTGGGCGTAAGAGCCGGAGCATAAACCAATAGAAAGACAGAAAAAAAGGACGATGCAAAACGCATCGTCCTTTTTTGTTATGGGCATGTTGGGGAACAGGTGGCTGACGAAGAGCGGGAAAACTTTCTGTAAAGCTGCGTGACAGCCAGATGCAGCAGCACAGTCAGCGCAATACCACAGAGGACGTCGACGACCGAGTGTTGCTTTAAAAACAGGGTGGAAAGGCAGATGAGCACCGTGAGAAGGGTACATCCGCCGACTACCAGTTTGCGGTGATGCCAGATGTGGCTGCGCCACACGGCAAACAGAATGGCAAGGGTGCTGGCAACATGGATGGAGGGACAGACGTTGGTCGAGGTATCCATCGACCAGGCGGCTTGCACCAGCCACGCCGCCGGATTGTTGATGGGGATGGTTTGCGGACGCAGGTTCAGCCCATTTGGGAACAGCAGATACAGCAGCAGGCAGATTGCCATGCCGGAAAACATCACCGCACACAGATAAAAGTAATTGGAGCGGTCACGCCGCAGCAGGGTAATCAGTGCCCAGGGAATCAGGAAAAACCAGGAGCCGTAAGCAAAGATGAACCATTCGTTGAAGGGAATCCAGTCATCCAGTGTACAGTGAATCAGATAGACCGGTTCGGTAATCAGCTGTTCAAGTGTGAAGAAACCGATAAGGTAAAAGACGAAAAAGATGAGGGCAAACGCAATCGGATGGTCGGTTACCCAGCGACAAATGCGGGTTGGCATGGCATCATTCCTCCTGAACGGTTAGGTTTTGTCCGTCGGCAAGAGCAGATACGGGCAGATACCCATTCATTATAGGAGGATAGATGAGGAAAATCCATGCCTGCTTTGTAAACAAATGAAAGAAAAACAAAAAAAACGCACCCACCAAAGTGAGTGCGTTTTTTGCTGTGGCTTTCTGCCACTGGTCGGAGTAGCGGGACTTGAACCCACGGCCTCTTGGTCCCGAACCAAGCACGCTACCAAACTGCGCTATACCCCGGGATAGTACAAATCCCAATCTTAAAAGATTGGGATTTGTTTGGCTGCCCGACTAGGATTTGAACCCAGACAAACAGAGTCAGAGTCTGTCGTGCTACCCTTACACAATCGGGCAATGTCGTGATGTCTTGCTGACAACGTATATTATTATACTCGGTTTTCGGGATTTGTCAATAGCTTTTTGTAAGGTTTTTTAAAAAATATCGAAAGGGATTCTTTTGACAGAATATTTCGTGAAGAATTTGTAAAAATAAAGGGAGAAGGCTTGCAATAATACTAAAATAGTGTATGATTAAATCAAGGAAAAACCTTACATTTACCACTCTTAAGGAGGATTTATTTATGGCAATGCATTTAAATTCTGATAATTTTAACCAGGTCATCTCCAAAGGAAAAGTCATGGTCGATTTTTGGGCACCATGGTGTATGCCTTGTCAGTCGCTGCTGCCGGTTATTGATGAGCTGAGCGGCGAGTTGGAAGGAAAAGCAGTGGTAGCCAAGGTCAATGTGGATGAAAATAAACCGATTGCAAGAGAATACGGTGTGATGAGTATTCCAACCGTTGTTTTCTTTGTGGATGGCGTAGAAAAGGAAAGACTGGTCGGCGTACAGCCAAAACAGACCTATATCGACATCATCAACAGCCTCTAAAAAAGATTTACCGTATAT
>FR880154.1 GCA_000435195.1 Clostridium sp. CAG:169
CCACCTTCAGCCACCTGTATCAGGTGCTGCGCACCCGACAGTTTTCCTACCTGTGTGAGCTGGAAAACAGCTGTGACGACCCCTTTGACGCCTGGGACAAGCAGGACCACCACACCATCGACATCACCAATCCCGACAGCTTTCCCTTTGTCTGCCGGATGATTGACGAGTACCGTCCGCTGTTCCGCACCCGCCTGTTTAACCTGTGCGCGGACGAAACCTTTGATTTAGGCTTGGGAAGAAGTCAGGAATACTGTCGGCAGGTCGGCAAGGACACCGCCTATGTCGGCTTTGTCAAAAAGCTGTGCGACCACCTCATCGAAAAAGGCTGCCGCCCGATGATGTGGGGGGACATCATCGGAAAATATCCCGATTTGGTGCAGCAGCTGCCCAAAGAGATGATCTACCTCAACTGGGGATATTCTCCGACGGTGAAGGAGGACGAAAGCCGACAGTTTGCACAGGCACAGGCAACCTTTTATAACTGTCCGGGTGTGCTGAGCTGGTCCAGGCTGGTCAACAGCGTGCAGGATTCCTACCGGAACATCCGCAGGATGGCAGAGTATGCCCATCGCTTTGGAGCAGTAGGGCTGCTGAACACCGATTGGGGAGATTTCCACCACATCTGCCACCCGACCTTTAGCTTTCCGGGTGCGGCAATCGGCGCACAGTTTGGCTGGAGCGAGCAGCCGATGGAGTATGATGAGCTGATGCAGTCTATCTCGGTGCTGGAATTTGGGCAGCAGCTCCCGCAGGCAGCCGGTTGGATTGGGGAAATCGACCGGCACATCCTGTACAACTGGATGGCAATCTGCGTCTTTTATGAGTACCAGACCTACCACAAGCACAAGGGGACCGAGTCGGTCCGGCAGTTTGTGGACAGCCGCTTTTCCTCTGAGCAGACAGCAGAGCAGGTGGAGGAACAAAACCGCTGCCTAAAACAGCTGCAAACCAAGCTGCTGGGCTGTGCTGTACACGCTTTGCCGCAGGGCAGGGAACGGCTCAATGCCTATGTGCTGGCAATCGACGGCTGCTGCCTGTTTAACCAAATGGGAGCGATGGCAGCCAATCTGGAATATCTGCACCGACCGGTCGATGCAGCGCAGGCAGGCGCTCTGGCAGAACAGCTGGAAAACTGGCTCTATTACTACAAACAGCTGTGGAGGACGGTCAGCAAGCAGTCGGAGCTGGGACGTATCGCAGAGGTACTTGGCTGGTGGGCAGACTATCTGCGGACAGTGGACTGCCGCAGCGGTGCGCTGTGCAGGGAGGCAAAACAGGCAGAATGAAGGAAGTCTACATTGGTTCGATCATCCGAAAACGCAGGCAGGAGCTGGGACTGACCCAGGAGCAGCTGTGCCGCGGCATCTGCGAGACAGTGACCCTCTCGAGGATTGAAAACGGCAAGCAGACCCCGTCCCGCAGCAAGCTCAATGCACTGCTGCAACGATTGGGGATGCCCGGGGAACGGTATTATGCGCTGCTCAGTGAGCAGGAGATGAAGATTTCCAACCTGCAAACCGAAATCGTTTCCTGCAACGTGCTGGGTCAGCGGGAGCAGGGTTTAAAAAAACTGGATGAGCTTGAGCAGATGATGGAAGCGGACGATCATCTGACCAGACAGTTTGTGCTGCGTTGCCGGGCACTGCTGGGACGATGGGAGGACGGCAAGCTGGTCCCGTACAGTTTTCGGGAAAAGCAGATGCTGCTGTTTCGGGCAATCAGCCTGACGGTCCCTCATTTTTGTGTACAGGACATCTCCGGCAATCTGTACGGAGTGGATGAGCTGAAGATTATTAACCAGATTGCGCTGGTCTATGCCGATTATGGGCAAACAAAAGCAGCAGTCAGCCTGTACAGCCAACTGCTGCAATATTTGGATGGGCACCTGCAAAGTCTGGAGCAGACCCGCCCGATGAAGATTTTGATCAGCTACAACTATGCGCGGGTTTTGTGTATGGAGCAGCAGAACGAGCAGGCAATTCAGGTCGCCCAACAGGGCATCGAATGTTCGGTGCAGTCGGGTCGTTCCAGCTGCATGGGCGGGCTGCTGTTTGTCATCGCGCAGTCGTTGCACCAGCTGCACCGCGAAGAGGAAAGCAAGCGCTATTTTTACCAGTCCTACTTCTATTACTGCTCGATGCAGGACAACAAAAATGCACAGCTGATGAAGGAGAACATTGAGGAGTATTTTGGCGAGCCGATGCCCTATTGGATGTCACCGGCACCGTCCGGGAACTTGCCGTCCAGCAGCATGATGCCGTAATCCTCGTCGCTTTCGGAAATCTGTGCAGTCAGTGGGTCGATGGTCAGCCTTTGAGCCTTTACCTGTGGCAGGAAGCGGGCAGCGCCCAGACACAGCAAAGCGGCAAGGATGAGGGAAAAACATTTTTTCATGGGAAGTCCTTCTTTCTTTTGTGGATGGAGGTGGATGCTCGTACAACCGAAGTATACAACAGCATCGTTGCAAAATCTGTCGAAAGAAGGCGGAGAATCATGGGCGGATGATATTTTAGGACTAGGATTTTGGCGGAAAATCGTGTATAATAAAGACGAAAAAGCCGAGTGGACGAAGGACCTTCGTCCGATGAAAATGGAATAGGAAAGTGGGGTACTCAAATGAATGTACTGATCATTGGCGGCGTAGCTGCCGGTACCAAAGCAGCGGCAAAAATCAAACGCCTGTCGCCCGATGCACAGGTGACCATCCTGACAAAGGGCAGGGACATCTCCTATGCAGGATGCGGACTGCCGTACTATGTCGGCGGTCTGATTGAGCATAAGGAAGAACTGATTGTCAATACACCTGCAAAATTTACCGCTTTGACCGGAGCAAACGTTCTGGTTGAGCGGGAGGTGACCGCCCTGCTGCCGCAGAGCAGGGAAGCAGTGGCAAAGAATCTGCGCACCGGGGCAGAGGAGCGATACAGCTTTGACGAGTGTATCATCGCAAGCGGCGCTTCCTCCATCATCCCGCCGCTGCCGGGAGTATCCCTGCCGGGTGTGTTCACCATCCGCACACCGCAGGATGCCATCGACCTGCGGGAGTATTTGGAGCAGAACAATGCAAAGCGTGCCGTGGTCGCAGGAGGCGGCTTCATCGGACTGGAGATGGCAGAAAACCTGATGGAACAGGGTCTGTCGGTCACCGTCATCGACATGGCAGAGCAGATTATGCCCGGCTTTGACCCGGAGATGGCAGAGCTTGCCAAAAATCACCTGGAAAAGCAGGGCATCAAGGTCCGCCTAAACACCCGTCTGGAGGCAGTGACCGGCACCACACAGGCACAGGGCGTGCAGGTGGCAGGAGAAGAGCTGAAGGCGGATGTGGTCGTCCTGTCGCTGGGCATCCGTCCAAACACCGCCTTTTTGAAGGAGAGCGGCATCCGGCTGATGCCGAACGGAACCATCGCAGTGGATGCACAGATGCGCACCAATCTGCCGCACATCTATGCAGCAGGCGACTGTGTTACCGTCAAAAACCGTCTGACCGGAGAGGACACCTGGTCGCCGATGGGTTCCTCCGCCAATATGGAGGGCAGAATATTGGCACAGGTGCTGTGCGGGGAAGAAGCCTCCTATCCGGGTGTGCTGGGCACCGCAGTGGTCAAGCTGCCGCAGCTGAATGCAGGACGCACCGGCTTGAGCGAGCAGGCAGCCTGCCAGGCAGGATATTCGATAATTTCGGTCACAGCGGTCACCGACGACAAGGCACACTATTACCCGGGCTCGAACCCGTTCATCATCAAGTTGATTGCCGACCGCGACAGCAAAAAACTGCTGGGCGTGCAGGTTTTGGGTGCAGGCGCAGTGGATAAGATTGTGGACGTTGGCGTGGTCGCTCTGACGATGGGCGCAACAATCGACCAGCTGCAAAATATGGACATGGCGTATGCGCCTCCGTTTTCCACCGCCATCCATCCGTTTGTTACCGCTGTCAACCTGCTGGAAAACAAGCTGGCGGGCAAGTTAGACAGCATCACGCCGCTGGAATTTTTGCAGGGCAAGGCAGAGGACTACCGAATCGTCGACGCAGCCATTCAGCCAAAAATTGCCGGCGCACCGTATGTGAACCTGACAGAGGTAAACGGCGAGGTGAAGGGTCTTGGCAAGGAGGAAAAACTGCTGCTGGTCTGCGACAAGGGCAAGCGCGCCTACCTGCTGCAAAATCGTCTGCGCCACTTTGGCTACACCAACACCAAGGTGCTGGAGGGCGGTTTGACCGTCAACCGGATGCCAAAGCAGAGCGGTCAGGTGACCATCAGCGCCGAGGACATCAAGCGGGTCAAGGCGTGGGGATTTTTGCATAACAAAGGTACCGACTGCTTCAATGCCCGCATCATCACCCGCAACGGAAAAATCACCGCAGAGGAAAGCGCCTGCATCACCGAGGCAGCGCAGCGCTTTGGCAGCGGCGAGCTGGAGATGACCTCCCGTATGACCATCGAGATTCCGGGCGTGCCGTTTGATAAAATTGAAGAGCTGCGCGCCTTTGTAGCGGAGTACGGTCTGGAAACCGGCGGCACCGGCTCGAAGGTAAGACCGGTGGTTGCCTGCAAGGGTACCACCTGTCAGTACGGACTGCTGGACAGCTTTGACCTCTCCAGAAAGATTCACGACCGCTTCTATAAAGGCTACGAATCGGTCAAGCTGCCGCACAAATTCAAGATTGCCGTCGGAGGCTGCCCGAACAACTGCGTCAAGCCAAACCTCAACGATTTGGGCGTGGTCGGTCAGCGCATCCCGGGCTTTCAGGCGGACATCTGCCGCGGCTGTAAGGTCTGCCAGGTGGAAAACACCTGTCCGGTCCATGCAGCAAAGGTGGTGGACGGCGTTCTGAAGATTGACCCGAACCTGTGCAACAACTGCGGTCGCTGCATCGGTACCTGCCCGTTCAAGGCAATGCCGACCGGCGAGTATGGATACCGCATCTATATCGGCGGACGCTGGGGTAAGAAATATGCCCACGGCAAACCGCTGGACCCTGTGTTTACCTCGGAGGAAGAGGTGATGCAGGTCATCGAGAAGGCAATCCTGCTCTTCCGCGAACAGGGCAAGACCGGCGAGCGTTTCTCGGATACCATCGAGCGTCTGGGCTTTGAAAATGTCCAGAGCCAGCTGCTGGGTTCCGAGCTGCTGGAAAGAAAGGACCAGATCATCGGCGCGAAGCTGCATCTGGTCGGCGGCGCAACCTGCTGATTTCTAATTAAAAACAGGGAAGCATCCGAAGGGGGCACACCCATAAGGAAGTAATTGTTAAATTGCAGGGCAGCATAGCGGTTTGCTATGCTGTCTTGCTTTTTGTTGCCTTTAGGCTGGTTCTACCAGGGGTAAATAAAAAAGCCTTGGCAAATAAATTGATGGAAACTAGTAGTAAGCAACATAAATAGATGTAATTTCCTTAAAAGAAAATCTTGTGAGAAAAAACATATAAAAGGTTAGAAAGCACTGTAAACCTTAAAAAGACACGCATGACTGGTTTACCAGTTGCGGAGCGAGCGATGCGATGATATTTTCAGTACCCCTTCGAGGGGTCAGCAAGTACTGACCCCACTGGGGTCTGAGCAAACCACTAGTAAACTAGTGGTTTTGATTCTCTGCCGTTCAATGGTCTGCTTATTCTCGTCCTGTTCCAGTTCTCCGATAAAGTTCCATACAATCTGTATCTTCTGTCTGCGGTGTCCGCTTGATTTATCCGGCGCATGGACGATGATTTTCTTTACAAACTCATTGACGATAGTGGGAGTTAATTTGGTTATTCTCACATACTTGCGGATGATGGCGGTGAAGCTGTCAAAATCGCTTTTATTCTGTTCGTAGGTATCGACTTCCTGTTGTTCTGCCTTTACCTTTTCCGTCAGCTCTTTTTGTTCTGCTTCATACTCTGCGGACAGCTTCAAAAATCGCTCATGGCTGATTGTGCCGTTGATGTCGTCCTCATAAATCCGCTTGAAAATCCGGTCAAGTTCTGCAATCCGTTTTCTTGCCTGTCCGACCTCACGCCGTTTGCGTTTTATGTCCTTTTCCGCTTCATCAAATCGCTGTTTCTGTATCAATTCCATAAAAGCAGTGATGTCCTCATAGAACATGGCAGTTACGGCAAATATCTGATTGAGAACGATTTTCCGCAGGACTTCTTCTCTGATGAAGTGTGCCGTACAATCTCCTGTATTGAGACGAGATTTGTCAAGGTGATTTTCTGATAAAAAAACACTTTTTTTAGAAGGCTTTATATACAGCACCCTTTATCATAAATCTCTGTATTTACAATAAAAAAAGACCAGCGTATGGATATAATGCAATCTCAGCGCTGGTCTTCTCTAATGTTGGTCTATTTCTCACAAAGAGACACCTTAATAATTTTCAGGATGTAAAAATACTGTATTTATCCAAACAGAATGATAAATGACATTTCCGAATATACAATCAAATCTTTACTCTACCCGCAGCATTCGATAACCAACACCGATATGTGTCTGAATATATTTGGGGGACTCAGGGGTTGTTTCTATTTTCTTACGAAGAGTCGCCATAAAGACTCGAAGAGAAGCAATATCATTTTCCCAGCTGTGCCCCCATATTTTTTGTGTAATGTAGGTGTGGGTCAGAACCTTTCCTACATTTTGAGAAAGGATACACAACAGTTTATACTCGATTGGTGTCAAATGTAATTCCTGCTCATTCAAGTAAGCACATCCAGCGGCATAATCAATCCGAAGCTGTCCATTGGAAAAGACTGCTGCACCTGCCGAAGATTCGCTTTCCATCATTGCAATTCTCCGCTGGGTAACACGAAGGCGAGCCAATAGCTCTTCCACAGAAAATGGTTTTGTAAGATAATCATCTGCACCAGCATCCAAAGCGTCTATCTTATCGGTATCTTCGCTCCTTGCGCTAATGACAATAATTGGCATATTAGACCATGTTCTGATTTTTTTGATCACATCCACGCCGTCTATGTCCGGTAAACCCAAATCCAAAAGCACAATATCCGGATTGTGGGAAGATGCTTCTAAAATTGCAGCCTTCCCATTGGGAGCCGTTAGATGCCGGTAATCATGTGCCTTCAATGTGGTTGTAATCAAATTTTTCACGGAAGAATCATCTTCCACAACTAAAATAAGTGGTTTATTCATGTATTTGCGCCTCCTCAGCAGGTAATGTGAATGTAAACACTGTTCCATGTGGTATGTTATCGGAAACAGAAATCGTACCGCCATGTGCATGGATAATCGATTTGCACAACGACAGTCCCAATCCTAAGCTACGCCGGCTATCTGCAATCTTATTCGCACCACTATAAAACATATCGAACACTTTTGGTTTCAGCTCATCTGGAATTCCTTCCCCATCATCTGCTACAGTAACAATCACATGCTCGTCTTGCTTCCTTGTTTTTATCTGAATATGCGAGCCTTTTGGAGTATACTTAATGGCATTGTCTACAATATTGATAATGACCTGAACGATCAGTCTGGCGTCTATTTTAGCAAGGATAAAATCTTCTTCATGTTCTACCGTAATGCAATGCTCTACACTTTTACGATTTACATGGTGCAATGCCTCCGCAATTACTTCATCTATCAAATTTGCAGACGCACGAATATTCAACCGCCCTTCCTCTATCCGAGTAACGGCGAGAAGATTTTCCACAAGATTAATCAACCACATGGAATCGTCGTAAATATCGGTGTATAGCTGGAGCTTGGTATCTTCGTCAAAGGATTTTCCGTTTGACAAAAGATTGCTGGCATTGCCGGAAATAGAAGTCAGGGGAGTGCGAAGGTCATGGGAAATCGCCCGTAGAAGATTTGCCCGAAGCTGTTCATTTCTGGCAAGAATTGCCGCTTCCTCTTTCTCCCTGGCGTTTTTCTCATTTTCCAGTGACATTGCACACTCACCAAGAATTGAAAGCAAAATGCTGTTCTCAAAAGCATCCAGAGGCTGTTGGCCAATGACGATTCCCACCACACCGTACACTCTGTCCATAATCCGGACAGCAAGATAAAGGCATTTTGCATCAGAAAGTGTATCTGTGGTAGCGCCTGCATGTTTGTTGTTTTTCAAAACCCACTTTGCCACCCCTTGTTCATTTACAGATAGGCAGCTGTTATCCAAAACATTCCCGTCCGGTGAAAAAGTACGCGCTTCTCCAAGCAAGCCATTTTCTACAGGATAAAACACAATCCCCCTCCCAAGCAGCTTGACAAGCTGCCTTGATGTGGCAGAAATAATATCCTCTTGATTTTTTTCCTGCTGCAAAATCTGATTCGTGTCAAATAAAACCTTGGTGCGATATGCAGCCTGTGCGGATTGTTTTGCATGATTCTTGAGTTGTGTGGCAAGAGAACCTGTCAGGAGTGCCGCAAGAAACATGATAATAAAGGTAACTGGATATCCCTGATCGTATGCTTCCAATGAAAATCTCGGAACGGTAAATAAAAAATTAAATAGCAAAACGCTCACGATGGAAGAAATGAGGCTGTAAATCCAGTGTGTTGTGATAGCCGAAGTAAGCAGCACTCCCAGGACATACACCGTAATGATATTAGCTTCGGCAAACCCTAATTTCTGAAATAGAAACCCGATGCCACTTGCAGCAAGCAAAATACCGATACTTTTTGCAAGATCGGCTGGCGAATATACCAGGTGCCTGATTCCCTTTGCTTTTTTTGCATAGTAGGAAACAGGGGCAGAAGTTGTATCGGGAATAATATACACATCTAAATTGGGGGCATAGGCAATCAGCTTTTCTGTCAGTGTAGGTTTGCTGAATAAATGCTTTTTCGCAGCTACACTTCGTCCGATCACAATTTTTGATACACCGGAAAGTCTAGCAAATTCTGCAACTTGTAAGGGAATATCATCGCCATATACAGTTTCTATCTTTGCCCCTAATTGTCTGGCAAGATGCACATTATCCTGAAGTCTTTTTTTATCTTCCACTTTCATAGCAGAAAAAGCTGGTGTTTCTACAAATAATGCCGTAAAATCACTGCGGAAAGCATTTGCCATTCTTGCGGCAGTCCGGATTAATTTTGCGTTGGAGGGAGAGGAAGAAAGACACACAAGAATATGCTCATCGGTATGATAATCACCATGACTTTTGATTCTGCTGTTTTCAGTCAGGATATTTACCCGATCTGCACAGCGGCGCAGTGCAATTTCCCGAAGGGCTGTTAAATTTTCTACAGTAAAAAAGTTATTTACTGCCCGCTTTGCCTGGGATTCCCGATAAACATTTCCCTCTTTCAACCGTTCGATCAGCTCCTGAGGTTCAATATCCACAAGCTCTACCTGATCAGCCTGATCAAAAATGGAGTCAGGGATGCGTTCACGCACAAAAACGCCGGTAATAGAAGCAACCATATCATTCAGACTTTCGATATGTTGTACATTAACTGTAGTATACACATCAATTCCGGCATATAACAGCTCTTTTATATCCTGATAGCGTTTTGCATGGCGGCTGCCGTCGGCATTTGTATGAGCCAGCTCATCTACAAGAATCAACTGCGGCTTTCTTTGAAGGGCTGCATCAATATCAAATTCCCGGAGGGTAATCCCGTTGTATGGAACACTTTTACTCGGAAGCACTTCCAGACCATGCAAAAGAGCAGCTGTTTTGGGTCGTGCATGAGGTTCGATATATCCGGCAATCACATCAATTCCACGCTGCTTTGCCTCATGAGCCGCTTTCAGCATAGCATAGGTTTTTCCGACTCCAGCGGCGTATCCGAAAAATATTTTCAAATGTCCTCTGGTTTTATCTCGTTCTTCCTCTTGAATCGCTTTCAAAAGTTTATCAGCCATAAGATTATTCTCACTCACAAGTTCTCACCTCTTATCATTACATTAGTTTAGCCTATATCCCATTAAGTTGCAAAAAGGATCTGAATACAGACATTAAGGTTGCATAAAGATTATACAATATAACGGTCTTTTTTTCAAACCAGCTAAATTCTAAGCGATTGCATCACAGAATTTATCATATTGCTTTAACAGTTCGACAAACTGATTTAATTCCCGTTTATATAGATCTCTTTTCCATAATACTTTTATCATAATCGGAGTTGTATCAATCGGATTAATAGGAATGTCAATTACGAATGTACTTAAAGAATTGCGCTTCAACATAATAAGTGCAGACGAGTATTCTTCCTTTTGAATTTCCTGACAATCCGCTGCAACAAATCTTAAATCAAAATTATTTTCTGTCAAGCCTTCCTGTATCTCATGTATATTTCCAGTCATGAAATATATATCGCAATCCGGATTTGTTTTAGAAAATTCTTCCAGCAAATCAGATAAGGAACCAGCTATGGAAGAATCCTCCATAGCTATACGAAGGGCAGAGGTGTGTTCCATCACTTCCAGCCGACTGTAATTATCGTTTAAGAAATGATCTACCTTATCCATGATATAAAAACCAAAGGCAAACATTGCCACGACTGCACCTATTAAAATAATTTCTTTCCTTCTTTCGCAGCTGCAAGGACCTCAAAGCCACCTGTATTTCTTTCATTTTATCTTTATTTTTATAAAATGTGTATGAGTAAACATTGAAACGCATTAAGATTGTATAAAGGGCAGGAAAAGATTTTTCCTGCCCTTTAACATCTCATCCTGCCATCTTTTCAGTTTTGAAGCAATCCCATTGCTGTACCAAGTTCAATGTTCACTTTTACTACATTCACAGTTTCCTCTCCAAATACTCCTAACAGCTTACCGGTAGTATGATTCTCTATGATTTTACGCACCTGATCTTCCTCCAACCCAGAAGCAGCTACAATACGAGGAATCTGGATTTCAGCTGCCTTTGGAGAAATATGAGGGTCAAGACCGGAGCCGGAAGCCGTCAGCAAGTCAGTAGGAATATCCTCCGGCTTTACATCCGGATTTTTTTCCAGAAAAAGTGCCATATCTGCTTCCACTCGTTCTACAAGCTCAGGATTAGACGGCGCATAGTTATTAGAGCCGGAACCAATTCCGGAAAATTCCGTTCCGTCCTGATAAGTTTGAGTTCCATCCGCATTTTCTACGTATACATTGTAATGATAAGCAGACGGTCGGCTCCACAAATAATAATCTTCTGTAAATTCCTGCCCTACATTCTCTGCTGCCACTGCCTTA
This sequence comes from Clostridium sp. CAG:169, assembly GCA_000435195.1. Classification (GTDB taxonomy): domain Bacteria; phylum Bacillota; class Clostridia; order Oscillospirales; family Ruminococcaceae; genus Negativibacillus. Next base: position 11,134 of record FR880154.1, read on the forward strand.
CCGTTTATCTCTATCAAACTGCCTTCAGCCTGATGCGGGAAAAGAATCGCAGAAATGCCGGAAAGTAAAAGCGGAAAAAGCAGTCCGCAAAGCAACATCAGCACCAGAGATACGCCAAAGGCTTGTCTTGTATAATGCAACATTCCTTTTATATTCTCTTTCATGAATAATCAACCTCCTATTACAGTCCCAGCGGTGCCAACAATGGGTGAATGATCATATCAATTAACTTAATACCCACAAAAGGTGTAATGACACCGCCAACACCAAAAATCATCATATTCCGCAACAGCATTTTCCCTGAAGACATGGGACGATATTTTACGCCTTTCATTGCCAGTGGGATCAGACACGGTATGATAATCGCATTGAAAATCAAAGCGGAGAGGATGGCGCTGTATGTCGTAGCCAAATGCATGATATTAAGAACCCCTAATTCAGGGATCGCCATCATAAACATCGCCGGAATAATAGCAAAATACTTTGCTATATCATTGGCAATGGAAAAGGTAGTTAAGCTTCCCCTTGTAATCAGAAGCTGCTTACCAATCTCCACGACTTCCAGAATTTTTGTAGGATCGGAATCCAAATCCACCATATTGGCAGCCTCTTTTGCCGCTGTTGTACCACTGTTCATGGCGAGTCCTACATTCGCCTGTGCCAGTGCCGGAGCATCGTTTGTACCATCTCCGGTCATAGCCACGATTTTTCCTTCAGCCTGCTCTTTCTTAATAACTTCTATCTTATCCTCCGGCTTACATTCTGCGATAAAACCATCAACACCGGCTTCCTTTGCAATAGTGGCGGCAGTCAGCGGATTATCTCCGGTACACATAATTGTCTTGATACCAATGGCTCTCAGCCGTTCAAATCGTTCCGCCATTCCCGCTTTTACCGTATCTTTCAGATAAATAACTCCTAAAATACGATTATTTTCACAGACTGTCAGGGGCGTTCCTCCAAGAGAAGAAATTTTTTCCACTTCTTCTCGTAAATTTTTGGGAATATGCCCCCCCTGTTCTTTTACATAATTCTCTATTGCATCTGCCGCACCTTTTCGGATTTTTGTTCCGTTAGGAAGATCCACACCGCTCATACGGGTTTGTGCGGTAAACTCGATAAAGTTAGAACCGGGTGTTTCCGTGCTGTTGTCACCCATACGGTGAGCAAGTTCCAGCGTAGATTTTCCCTCCGGCGTGTCATCATGAAGGCAGGTCAGTGCCGCACAGCGAATCAGCTCGCTGCGGTCTGCACCATCTACCGGGAAGAAATCGGCCGCCAGACGGTTTCCGTAGGTAATCGTACCAGTTTTATCAAGAATCATGGTATCCACATCACCACAGGCTTCTACTGCTTTACCAGACATGGCGATTACATTGAAGCGAGTCACTCGATCCATACCGGCAATCCCGATTGCTGAAAGCAAACCGCCAATGGTCGTAGGGATCAGGCAAACAGCCAGGGCAATCAGCGTCGAAATCTGAAGCTGAACGCCGGAATATACTGCCATCGGATAAAGGGTAACAATCACAATTAAAAAGATAATCGTCAAAGAAACCAGTAAGGTATTGAGCGCAATCTCGTTGGGCGTTTTTTTACGGGAAGCACCTTCTACCAGTGCAATCATACGATCCAGAAAGCTGTTGCCGGGATCAGAAGTAATGCGGATTTTCAACCAGTCTGAAACCACGGTTGTACCTCCGGTAACGGAGCAAAAGTCTCCGCCGGACTCTCTGACAACCGGAGCCGATTCACCTGTAATAGCGGATTCATCCACAGAAGCGACTCCTTCGATTACCTCACCATCACCGGGGATAATTTCTCCGGCAGAAACCAGAACAACATCATTCTTTTTCAGCTCGCTGGATCGGATATCTGTTGTAGAACCGTCCGAACCGAGCAGATGCGCCGTGGTATCTTTTTGCGTCTTTTTCAGGCTTGCCGCCTGTGCCTTGCCTCGGCCTTCAGCCACAGATTCGGCGAAGTTGGCGAACAATACGGTCACGAACAACACCACGCAGACAATGATGTTATATATCCTGAGATTGCTGGTTGCTATATCGCCAAACAAACCTGGAAAGAAAGAAAGCAGCAGAGTGATAAAGCAGCCTACTTCCACCACGAACATCACCGGATTTTTCATCATATATCGTGGATTCAGCTTTACAAAGGAACCGATGACCGCCTGATGGAAGATTTCCGGCGTTATCAATTTTTTTGTTTGTTTTTTACTCATATTCGTTTTGCCTCCTTACGCCCATAGTGTCAGATGCTCTGCAATCGGACCGAGAGCCAGCACCGGGAAAAATGTCAGCGCCGCAAAAATATAAACGACAACGACAAGAATAATCGGAAATGCAGCCGTATCTGTATGCAGGGAACCGACGGAGTCATTTACAAATTTTTTCTTCATAAACGAACCTGCGATTGCAAGCTGGATCACAATGGACAAGTATCGTCCAAAGAACATGGCAAGACCGGTGGTAATATTCCAGAACATGGTATTGTCTGCCAGTCCTTCAAAGCCGGAGCCATTATTGGCTGCTGATGAAGTAAATTCATAAAGCACCTGGGACAGTCCATGAAAGCCAGGATTCGTAATGCCTTCCAAACCAGCCTGTGTCCCTACCGCTAAAGCGGAAAATGCCAAAATCAAAAACGGATGGATAATGATACAAAGGGCAGTGAGCTTCATTTCACGGCCTTCAATTTTTTTACCCAGATATTCCGGTGTCCGTCCGATCATCAAGCCACAGATAAAGACTGCTAAAATTGCATATATGATCATGTTCATTAAACCGACACCTTTACCGCCGAACACCACATTGAGCATCATGTGCAAAAGTGGGATCATACCGCCCAGTGGTGTTAGGGTATCATGCATATTATTGACTGTACCGGTAGTAAAAGAGGTAGTCGTGGTTGTAAACATTGCTGATTGTGCAATGCCAAACCGAACCTCCTTGCCTTCCATACTTCCCATCGACTGAGACAATCCAGCTTCTGCCAATGCTGGATTTCCTTGAGATTCTGCCCAGAAGCAAACGCCCAGACCAATCACAAAAAGAATACTCATCGCAGCAAAAATGGTTCTGCCCTCCCTACCAAAGAAACGGGCAGTAAAACTGCGGGAATCTACGCCGCTGCGAACTGTAAAAGCTGTACTGCCTGCCTGTGCCTCACATTTGCGGTCACGAACCATTTTACCGAATGTGATTACACAAGCGCCGGGAAGCAGCATCATGGAATACAACTCAATCAGGTTGGTAAGAATCGTAGGATTTTCTATAGGTGTAGCAGAGTTTGCACCGATAAATCCGCCGCCATTGGTTCCCAAATGTTTGATAATTTCCAGAGCAGCGACCGGACCCTGTGCGATAATCTGTTTGGCACCCTCAATGGTATCTACAATCACATTGCCGCTGAAGTTCTGCGGAACACCCTGCCAGACAAGAAGCAAACCGCCAATGATGGAAAACGGAAGCAGTACACGAGTGATGATCCGGACCAGATCCGAATAAAAGTTTCCTACGTTATTTTTGCTTTTTCCAGCCAACCCACGGATAAAAGCAACACAGGCAGCATATCCGCTGGCTGCGGAAACAAACATCATAAAGGTAATGACCAGCATCTGGGAGAGATAACTCAGACCGGATTCCCCTGAATAATGCTGAAGGTTGGTATTTGTCATAAAGCTAATAATCGTATTAAACGATAAGGATTCCTCCATAGAGCCTACACCGTTGGGATTGAAAATGGGAATACTTTGAATCCTCAAAATCATATACCCCAGTAAAATCATAACTGCGTTTGTACCAAGCAAAGCCAGGGCATATTTTTTCCAATCCATCTTTTTGTGTGGGTCAATGCCGCTTATCTTATAAATCACATCATCCACACGATTCAATACCGGATCGGCAAAGGTATGTTTTCCGGCGGCAATATGATATAAATAGCTGCCTACCGGAATGACCATAATCAAATAAATGAGAATCGTCAACACAAGTTGAAGCATCGTTTTTTCCTCCTTTACATATTAGAATTTTTCCGGGTGAACCAATGCGTACACCAAATAGCCACCCATTAAGAGGACAATACCTCCAAGTACATACATCATAAAAACAATCTCCTTCCTATTCGTTTTGATCGACCTGTTTCTGACACCAATGAATCAACAATGCAATCGATCCACAGCAAGCACCTAAAAGAAGCAGCATCCAAATATCAAGCATTTTTATTTCCTCCTCTAATCTGATTTCCCCATTATCTTAATCTCTTTCCCATAAAGTCAGTAAAAGTCTTTTTTACTTGCCATAAAGTTGCCATAAAGATGTTAGACCCAACCGAAAATAAGGGAAAGTGGCAAGGCAATCACTGTGGTGCCTGCCGCAACAGCAATCAAAGTAAAAATGGGCATCCCAATAAACAGAGCAAAAAATGCAAAATATGGATGATGAAAAGTAAAGCGTTCCGCCTTCTTCTCAAATTTGTCTTCGTATTTATGAATGGATTTTATTAAGGTTGTCATAGTCAACTCCTCCTTTTGTGCTTACAAGAGTAGCATAGAAGGAATTAAAACAGGGAAAGGGATTTTTGATTGAAATTAAGAAGAAGTAAAATCGTATACCACTCGTTCATAATGTTGAGGAACGGGGCAAACTCATTGCTGTTCTGATCGTCGCTGTCCACGCTGTTGGCAATCGCCACAAAGTGAACATGATCTGACGGAAGAAT
>FR880155.1 GCA_000435195.1 Clostridium sp. CAG:169
GGCAGCTGTGGATAAAGTTGGGAAAATACTTCTGCCTCCTTTTGCAGATACTGATAGGAGGGGAAGTAGGCGATGTAGTTGCCTGCCCTGGCGCTGACCATCTCGAACAGCAGTTGGGCAATCGGTTCCAGACTCTGCTCCCGCATCGCCCAGCGGGTGTTGATTTGGTTACAGACCAGCAGGCACAGCTTTTCCTGCACAAAGGGCGATGGCAGCGCGTAGGAGTGGGTCTGCTCGTCGGAGTCGCAGCCCAACACCGCCTTGTAGTAGGAGGGCGGCGAAAGGGTGGCAGAGAACAGGGCGGTACACCGACCCAGCTTCAGCCGCTCATCCACCATCTGTGCAGGGTCCAAACAGAGCAGTTTGACGGTCAACTGGGAGCCGGAGGCGGCTGCAAAAAAGCAGAAGCGTTCGTCGAACAGGTCTGCGATGCGCAGGAAAAAGCGCAAATCGAAGTACAGCTGCATCAACTCGGGCGCTAAGGAGTGCGCGGAGGAAAAGAGACTGGGCTGCAAGGGCAGACGGCGGTTTTGCTCAAGGGTGGTGGAATAGACGGTGAACAGGTGGCGGAGGCTTTGCAGCAACGGCTCAGGCAGGGTGTGCGCTGTCATAAAATGCTCCTGCTCCTGTTGGGTGTCCTGTGCAATCTGTTTTCGCAGCGAAAGCATCTGTCGGTTGACTGCCATCAGCGCTTTGGAAAGCGGCTTGGACACCTCGTCCGCCAGCTTTTTGCAGGCAAGGAAATCGGATTTTCTCAGCGCTGCCGAATACATCCCGCGTGCGCGGTCCACCAGGTTGTGCGCTTCGTCGATCAAGAAGGCATAGCGGTCCCGGTGGTCAAAAAATCTGCGCAGGTAGACGATGGGGTCGAACAGGTAGTTGTAATCGCAGATGACAGCGTCGCACCAGAGCGACAGGTCCAGTCCCAGCTCGAAGGGACACAGCTGACGCTGTTTTGCCCAGCGTTCGATGACCGGTCGGGTGAAGGCGTCCTCCTGCTTGAGCATCTCAAACAGCACGTCCTGCACCCGGTCGTAGTAGCCTTTGGCATAGGGACAGTCGTCGGGGTTGCACAGCCGCTCGGGCAGAAAGCAGATGCGGTCCTTGGCGGTCAGGCTCACCCTGCGCAGCC
>FR880156.1 GCA_000435195.1 Clostridium sp. CAG:169
GCAGACGCATCCTGCTTTTGTGCATAAGCCATTCCTCCTTGGTTATATTCGATTGCCTCTTGCGATTCTATCTTCCTTTAAAGGTAAAAATATTATAGCACACCCATGTGACAAAATCCATCGGACAGTATGACAAATATCGCTGGAAAATCAAGCCATTTCCTACAAAGCAAAAACTCCCTGTCCTTCTGCCGCAGCGGGCAGGAAGACAGGGAGCTGTTCTTTTAGCTTTTTTTCACAAATTCGTGGCGGCACTTCGGGCAGGTGATTTGGATGTTGCCTTTTCCTCTGGGCACGCGGATCTTCTGCTTGCACTGCGGGCAGCGAAAATGCCGGTGGGTGCGCAAATCCAGCAGTCCGGCTGTCTTGGCAGAGAAAAAGCTGCGCACCGGCGCGGTCATCTGCAAAAACTTCTGGTTTTCTTCATAGCGCTTGCTGACATTTTTAGAAAAAATCCGAAAGATGGAAAGGATTGCCAGCGCAAACGACAGGATGTACAACGCATCCCACCTGGTAAAAGCGAACACCATATTCAAAATGAGCATCAGCAGCAGGGTAAAAAATCCCAGCTGGTCGGTGCCATATCTTCCATACATCATCCTTGCAAGCCAATTCACGTCAAATTCCTCCTGTTGATTGTAAACTTCTGTCCTTGATTATAGAACAAATTCTTGAAGAGATTGTGACCTTTTTACAGCAGGATTGAAAACATCACGAAACAGCTGTCATCCTTTCTTTTTCTCCTTCGCTTTCACCACCCTGCAAAACTTCGCACGATTTTTCACAGATTCGCGAAAATTATTGTCTATTTTGCTGTTTTTTGTTGTGAAGTCCTTGTACTTTATCACAGTGACTTGCTCCCAAACAGGTAGGATGGTATAATAAAATCCGTTTGTGAAAAAGCCGCGCAGCAAAAGCCTTGCCGGCAGAAAAGAGGATACGAATTTGGAAAAGAAATTAAAGATGATTGGTTTTATGATTCTCGGAAACGCTATTCTTGCGATGGGCACCGCTGCCTTTGTCGTC
>FR880157.1 GCA_000435195.1 Clostridium sp. CAG:169
AGTCCCGAAACCCGCATAAACACTGGCTTTTTCTTACTTGTCGTTCGGTAAGGACTTCATTGTCGGGAACAGCAGAACGTCACGGATGGACGGCTGATTGGTCAGCAGCATCACCAGACGGTCTACACCCATACCGAAACCGCCTGTTGGCGGCAGACCATATTCCAGTGCAGTGATGAAGTCGTTGTCCATATCGGTCGCTTCCTCGTCGCCCTGTGCCTTCAGCTCCAGCTGATGCTCAAAACGAGCCTTCTGGTCGATTGGGTCATTCAGCTCGGAGAATGCGTTTGCAAACTCACGACCGGTGATGAACAGCTCAAAACGCTCGGTGTAGCCCGGGTGAGCCGCATCACGCTTGGACAGCGGAGAAATCTCCACCGGATGTCCGGTCAGGAAGGTCGGCTGAATCAGCTTGTCCTCAACAAACTCGTCGAAGAACAGGTTGAGGATGTCGCCCTTGAGGTGACGTTCCTCGTACTGGATGTGGTGTTCTTTTGCTGCTGCTCTTGCCTCTTCCAGTGTCTGGATAGCGTCAAAGTCAACGCCGGTATATTTCTTGACTGCTTCTACCATGCTGATGCGTGCAAACGGTTTGCCCAGGTCGATCTCCTGGTCGCCGTAGACCACGGTGGTGGTGCCCAGTACCTTCTGTGCCACATAGCGCAGCATCTCTTCGGTCAGGTTCATAACATCCTCATAGTTGGAGTATGCCTGATAGAACTCGAGCATGGTGAATTCCGGGTTGTGCTTGGTGTCCATGCCCTCGTTGCGGAAGACACGTCCAATCTCATATACCTTGTCAAAGCCGCCGACGATCAGTCGTTTCAGATGCAGCTCGAGCGCAATGCGCAGGTACATATCAATGTTCAAGGAATTGTGGTGGGTGATAAACGGACGTGCAGCTGCGCCGCCTGCGATGTTGTGCAGAACAGGAGTTTCTACCTCCAGGTATCCCTTGGAATCCAGGAAGGTGCGCAGCTCGCGGATAATCAGCGAACGTTTTACAAAGACGTCGCGCACTTCCGGGTTGACAATCAGGTCAACATATCTCTGACGGTATCTCAAATCGGTGTTGGTCAGACCGTGGAATTTTTCCGGCAGCGGCAGCAGCGATTTGGACAGCAGAACTGCCTTGGTAGCACGGATGGAGATTTCTCCGTGTTTAGTGCGGAACACCTCGCCGTTTACACCGACGATGTCGCCGATGTCCCATTTTTTGAACTGCTCATAGGTCTCTTCGCCAATCACGTTGAGCTTGATGTAGATCTGGATTTTGCCGCTTGCATCCGCGATGTCAAAGAAGGAAGCTTTGCCCATCGAACGTTTGCTCATGATTCGACCTGCAACCGCTACCGGTTTTTCCTCCAGCTGGTCGAACTGCTCTGCAATCTGCTGTGCATAAACGGTGCGGTCAAAACGGGTCTGTGCAAACGGGTCATTGCCTGCCTGCTGCAATGCAGTCAGCTTTTCGCGGCGGACACGCAGCACCTCGGACAGCTCTTCGGCTGTTGGTTCGGCGTTTGCTTGTGTGTTCTGGTTTTCCAGGTTTTCTGCCATGTATTTTCCGTCCTTTCGGTTATCTAAAATTTACAAAAGTAAAGCGACGTGGCACGCCTGCCTGTACGCTCTTTCTATTATACCGTTTTTCGTCGAAAATTACAATAAAAAAATAAAGGGCATTTTTCGTCGGAGTTTAGTAAGATTCTACGAAAATCCGGTATAAAAATGCCCTTTGTATCCGATTTAGCTGTTTATAAGCCGACTATTCGACCTTGATGATCTGATATTCGATCTGCTCGCCCGACGGGATGGTGACATAAACTGCGTCGCCTGCCTTGTGTCCCAGCAGCGCTTTGCCCACCGGGGACTCGTCGGTGATGGTGGACATATCGTTGCTCGATTCCACCGAGCTGATGATGCGGTAGGTCATTTCATCGCCAAATTCCACATCGCGGATGGTGACAAAGCTGCCCAGCGAAGCGATGCCAGCGCCGGAAGCGGATTTCTCTACAATTTTAACATTTTTCAGCTGGTTTTCCAGTGTCAGAATGCGCGCCTCGACGATTGCCTGTTCGTTCTTTGCCTCGTCGTACTCGCTGTTTTCGGAAAGGTCGCCAAAACCGCGTGCAATGCGGATTTTTTCAGAAATTTCTGCGCGGCGGGTCGTTTTCAGCTCTGCCAGCTCCTTGACCAGATCATCGTATCCTTCCTTGGTCATAACGATCTCGTTTGCCATATTCACATACTCCTCTCAGCGGCACGCCAAAATTGTTTTGATGAACCGCCGTTGTAATATCTATCGCCGGATACCCATTACCAGCATAAAAAAGCAGCCGGATCGTCCCATCCAGCAGCCTGATGTTCGGGGTAACCTTTGTGATAGTTGTATTATAGTGAAAAAGTGTGCATCTGTCAAGCGAAAAACTGACAATTCGATTAAAAATCGGAAGGATAAGATTAAAATAATTGTAAATATTGGTCGAAAGAGCTGTTTTCGACCGAAAATGCGCTTGTAACGCTCAAAAAAGAAAACGCAAAAGGAGCAGACGCCAGACGACGCCCGCTCCTTCTGCTTACTTTACAGCGTTTTCTGTAAAATTATTTCTGTTTTTTGAGCATCATATCCAGAACAATCTGGTCGAGGGTCACCGAGCCTTCGTTGCCCAAGGTAGCAAAGTTGCTGATGGTCTTTTCTACATCGTTTTCTACGATACCGTCGGTGGACAGCACGCGGATGCCTCTCATTGCCATCAGCGCAGACTGCATGGCAGCGTTGGTGCAGGTAGCAATCTTCAAAGCACAGTCTGCTTTTGCACCGTCACACAGCATACCGGTCACGTTGCCAATCATGTTGAACACGCAGTTTTCGACCTCCGGCAGACCGCCGCCCAGCAGGTAGGCAATGCCGCAGGAAGAACCGATTCCGGCTACGGTCGCACCGCAGAAGGCGGACAGACGACCGAACTGAGATTTGATGTAAATGCCCATCAGGTTGCTCAGGGTAACGGCGCGCATCATCTGCTCGTCGCTGACACCCAGCTTTTTGGCAACCGCTACCACCGGCATGGTGCAGGCAATGCCCTGGTTGCCGGAACCGGAGTTGGAAACAACCGGTGCATCGGCGCCTGCCATACGGGCATCTGCGCCTGCGGATGCCAGCTGCATCGCATAGGTAGTCAGCGAATCGCCGCGGTAGCCCTTCTGCATATCATCAAGGATTCCGCGTCCGATGCACAGACCGTACGGATGGTTCATGCCCTCGTCGCTGATAGCGGAGTTGACATCAATGCTCAGACGAATCTTATCCAGCAGGCTCAAATCAACGGTGGTTGCATACTCAAAGATTTTTGCAACCGACAGCATCTCTTTGATTTCTTTGTCAGAGTAACCGCCGTCTGCACTCTGCTCTTCATTGCGTTTGTCCAGAATTGCTTTGCCGTTCTCTTCAATATAAATGATATTGGTGTGTACGTTTGCGATGATGGCGCGGGCGGTGTTGTGTTCTCCCTTTGCCTCCACCTCGATGTACAGCTTCTGCGGCACTTTGGCAAGCTCTACGACCACCTGTTTTGCATCCACCAGAGCGCAGGCAGCATCAATCTGCTGCTGGGTCAGACCATTGATGACCTGAAGCTGCTTTTCCGGCTTTGCAACAATCGCGCCGATGGCAACTGCATATTCGATGCCGACCAGCTGGGTACCCGGGATGCCTGCCGAGTAAGCATTCTTAATGATATTGCCACTGGCAAAGGTGTGGAGCGAGCGGACCGGCTCTCCCAGATGCGCTGCCGCTGCGGCTGCGGTCAGAGCGAGCGCTCCTGGTTCGGTACATCCGGTTGCGAGCACCAGACCGTCGTTGAGGACACTGGTAATTGCTTGATAGTTCATTTCCTTTATTCCCCTTTTTTCTTTTTCTGCGTTTGCGCTTATCAGACAAAATAATTACTTATATTATAGTCTTTTTCGGGGGAAATTTCAATATTGCGAAGAACAATTCTTCAACTAAATGAGCAATGTCTTCAATTAAATGAGCTATATCTGCAACTAAATGAGCAATGTTTCAATTAGATAAGCCATATTTGCAACTAAATGAGACTATCTTCAATTAAATGAGCAATGTCTGCAACTAAATGAGAGATGTAAAATCCTTTTAATCATCTTTTTCCAACAGGCGCTGCTGATTCTCCTTGCTTTGCTGCATAATACAGTTGTAAATATTTTCCAGCGCATCGGCATATTCCGCTTTGGTCAGTGCGCGCACCTTTTCAATCACCTGACGCTCCCGCTGCGGGTGGTAGATGGGCAGCCCGTTTGCTTTTTTAAAGGCAGCCACCTCATTGCTGCACTCCATCCGTCGGGTCAGCAGTTGGGCAATCTGCCGGTCCAGTTGGTCGATTTCTTTGCGAATCTCTTCTAAATCCATTTTGCTTTCCCTCCTAAAACATTTTTCCATTTTACCATCTTCCTTTTGCTGTGCTTATCTGCAAAATACCG
>FR880158.1 GCA_000435195.1 Clostridium sp. CAG:169
AGTCTCCGATAGGTCACCAAGAAAAAGGGCTACTGGGAATACCCGGTAGCCCTTTGTTTTTTTATAAAACCGCATGATTATAGGATTCTTTGGATGCAGATTCCGAAAACGGAGAAAAAATATCTGAGTATGTATTTGTGCCTTTTGAGCCGCTGACGACACTCTGACGACAGTTGTTCCCAATTTGCAAAGATTCTCGCAGGGAGCTGACGTCAGTTTTTATATAGTAGCGGGTAGTAATTTCGACAGATGAGTGTCCTAAAAACTTTGACACGGCATAAATATCTTTCGTTTTTGCGTAGAGCCTAGTGCCACAAGTATGACGCAGCTCCCGGGCGGTATAGGTCGCGGCTCCTGGATGCTCTTTGCAAAAATCATCCCAAAATTTATTTAGATGCTTTTCTCCCCATGTATGTGGGATGATGGGAGTAGTCCCACCTACGATGTAGCCGGATCCGCGATGTTGCCAAAGATAAGAGGCAAACTCCGGCGAGATAGGCAAGATACGAGTGGAATTGCGTGTTTTGGTAAGTCCAACTTCCAGCCCGCCAGATTTGGTATAAGATGCTGTGTTGTGGATTGATACAGATAAGGTATCAAATCCAATGTCATCCCAACGTAAAGCGCACAGCTCTCCACGCCGCAGTCCGAGCTCGAGCATAATCAGCACCTCAAGTCCAAATCGATGCTCAAGACAAAATTCGCGGACCAACTTTTCCTCCTCCATGGACAACGCGCGGATTTCGCTGTATTCTGCCTGCGTTTCCAGCGCGGGGAGTTTTGCTTTTTTAGCGGGGTTTTTAAAAATCACACCATCATCTATGGCGCTCTCAAAGATGCCATTTAAGCATATTTTGCACTTTTCCAGAAGAGAATTGGAATATCGAGCATTGATGTTGTTGTAAAAGGCGACAATATCAGAGGGCAAGATGTCCGACAGATTTGCTTTGCCAAAATGCGGAATCAGGTAGCGGGTAACGGTCGCCTGATAGGTTTCCTCGTAGGTGATCCGGCGGACAGCTTTTTCTTTGTGGTTTTTGAGCCAGGTCATTGCCCAGCGCTCAAAAGTGTAAGGCGATTGGGCGGGAACGGAGCTGATCCCGGTCAGCTCGCTGACCTTTTGCTCGATGACCCAGGCATCGGCTTTTTTCTTAGCATCGGCTTTGCTGATTTCGGAGTAAAAGGATTTGCGTATCAGTTTCCCTTGTAAGGTTTTGCCGATTGTGATTTTTACTTCGTATCGTCCATCCTGACGATTGGGGCTGGATTTCTTTCTTGGCATAAAAATAACACTCCTTTTTGGGTATGCAGTTGCCAGCCCGCCAAAAGAGTGCTATAATGATATTGGTATCTTATCATCATGCACGCTCCTGGTGGAGCAACCGGATCGCTCTCTGTGCGCCAACACAGGGGGCGATTTTTTTATTTTATTTTGAATATTTATCACAGAGGGAGGTAGTGAATGGTGCGACCTCTGTATCAAACTCAAGAACAGCATTGTGAGAAGTAAAAAGAGAAAGACAACGATCACCCTCCGCAATGATGTTATTGATTATGGTTTGCTTCGAATCACTGCTTGTACAAACCTTTACTCCGGCATCGTTTTGATATTCGCGGAGGATTGCGCGAAGCTCACTGACGGTGTATGCGTTTTTTAAAAGAAATTCTGGATCGAGATTTTCTACCACAAGCCCATTTTGCAATAAAGACTCCAGCTCGATAGTGCGCTTTACAATAAATTTTTCAAATGGTCTATATCCATGACTACTGCAAAGGCTAACAAAATATTTTCGGGAAGTCTTATTCAGGGATTGGTAACGCTGATCGATTTCTTCGGGAATTCCAAAAAGCTGGTCGTCAGGATCAAGAGCGCCAATCTCTAAGGCAAGCTTGAGCATATGCTTACAAGGGAGTTGCTTATAAGAGAAGTCTGCACAGGTGCAGCTCTGCAAACTGGTTTTATAGGTTTCGTCATAGGATTTAACCTGGTAGGCTGTTCCAGAGAGCTGACAACCTACGGTAATATCCTCACTTTTTGCTCGGTCGAGTCGTTCTCTTACCCGTCTGGTATACAGTTTATCCGGTTCCCAAAAGTCCTTTAATTGTGGTTTTGGAGCAGGGGGAGCAGAATTTTGGACAGAAGAAATTCTTTCTGAAAGCAGCTGTTCACTGACAGGATTAGAAGAATCGCTTGCGGTTGTGCTTTTTCTGTGGATGAAGTAGGCAATAGCAACCGCAGCAATAATCGCAATAAATATAATCATAGCAACCTCCTCTGATTGACAATTTGTGCCAATCTGATATAATAGAATTCGAGAAGGTTGTGTGACGGAACCGCGCAATTTTCTTGTTGTCCCACTCAGATAACCGGTCTGAGTGGGACTTTTTTTTATAGCCCGCGGCAAAAACCAACGGCGCGTCCTTCGATACGAATATTACTTGCTTCTCCATTCATAATTACGATCGGTTCATAGTCCGGGTTTTCGGGACGAAGAATCAGTTTGTCAGGGTAAACATATACTCGCTTCAATGTTGCTTCATTATCAATCAAAACAGCAGCAATTTGCCCGTTTTCAACGGTTTGCTGTTGCCGGACTGCGACCAAATCTCCGTCTTGGATTTTGGGAGCCATGCTGTTGCCGACGCAAACTAATGTAAAATCAGCTTTCCAGTTTTCTGGAACATTATCATATTCTTCTACATTTTCCTCTGCAAGGATAGGGGTGCCGCAGGCAATCCGCCCGACGCGGGGGATTTTTCTCATAACTGGGAGAGCTTGGAAACCATGTGGAATTTTAGGTTGAGAATCCTCAATTAGATAAGATTTGCTAACCCCAAAGTAGTCTGATAAAGCCTGCAATGTTCCCATACGAGGAGTTTTTTTATCCATTTCCCATGTTGATACTGCTTTGTCAGAAACCCCTAAGATATTTGCAAGCTCAACTTGACTTAGTTTTGCGGTTTCTCGAAGTTGTCTTATTTTTTTTCCTATACTCATGTTGTCAGCTCCCTTCAAATAATAATATACACCCAAAGTAGAGAGAAATCAAGATAAAAGTGAAAATATTCTACTTTTAGGGCTTGACAATCTACTTAAAGTAGAGTATTATAATCTTGCGGATAATCCAAAAAGGAGATGAGAAAATGGCATTTACAGTAAAACAAGCGAGGTTGTTTGCTGGAAAAAAACAGCAAGAAATGGCTGATTTTCTAGGAATCCATGTACAAACATACAGAAAACTAGAAAAGAAACCTTCTACTGCTTCGGTAGAACAAGCGAAGAAAATATCTGAAATCACAGGAATTCCATACGACCAGATTTTTTTTGCGAATTAACTCTACTTAAAGTAGATAACCTAAAGGGCGATGCAGAAAGGGTGATGGAGATGTGGATAATAATTGCTGTAACCATTATCGCTTTTGGAGTATGGGTTGGCGAAGTAGTTCTTACACCGTTTCCAGAAACAAAGAAAAAAAGGTCTTCCCAAAATGAAGAAGACCTTTGGAAAAAACTGGCTGCTATGATTCAAGATAACCTGCCAAAGAAAGATTAGCGAAAATGAAACTTTTTGCAGTTATCAATATCTTTTCTAAAGGATGTGATAGCATCATGAAGCACACGGGGATTATATTGATATGTGGTATTAAGATTCTTTAATTCATCAGCTAACGAAAGGCAATGCTGTAAAGCTTCATCTGAAGCATACAGAGTGATTTTATGTAACGCAGCTGTAAACTCTGGTGTTGCCTGTATCTCATCAAAAGGAAAATGAGATATGGCATCAAAGAACTCATTGTAGGCATTAGCCTTTTTCTCAAAATAAGCGTTGAAAAAATGGAGTTTTTTGGTTTTATAAAAAGTATATGCAGCAACAACAAGAGAAAAAATGCAGGTGCAACAGCAACATATGATGTCAATACTCAAAACTTTCACCTCCTTCCCGAGCTGATTATAGCACGAAGGAGGAAGAAAGAAAAGCGTTGGAAGAAAAATGGAAGGAGGGGTAGAGGGTGGACCTGAAAACAGAGCAAGGGTTATTTATCAGATTCCGCATTGATGACGAAAAACTCTATAAGGTGCTGGATGATTTGGAGAAAGCAAGGAAAATCATCGGGGAGTGCTACAGCACATTAGGAGCAATGGGAATCGTGGAAATCAAAAAAGAGACTGCCACCGGTCGGCAGCAGTCCCAGGAAGATTAACTCATGCGGTCAATCTCTTCGAGTTTAACTATAAACTCATTCAAGATATTTGCTGTGTTCTGAACGATTTTGCGAGCATCGGAAACAGAACAGGGTGCTGAGGAATCTGAGTTCGCTGGCATTGTATTTTGTACATACTCTGCCAGAAGTTCTCGAAGATGTTGAGTGTATGAAATTTCTTTCCACTGACCCATAAATTCACCTCCTTCCTGTGCTGATTATAGCACGAAGGAGAAAGAAATAAAAGAAAGGAGAACAGCCATGACAACACCATTATTTCAAATCCCGAAGCCAATCATGGAAAACATGGAAAAGTTGAATGAATTGGTGGAAAAATACCCTTTGGATATTCCGGTGCCAGAAGTTGCAAAGCTGATGGGCATGAAACCGGAATGCCTGAGAGCAGCCATCGACTGCGGGACATTTAAACCGGGATATTCGTGGAGAAAGGGAGTTGCCCAGAACAAGGGCTACAAAATAGCAACTATTCCTTTTTATCTTTGGTATACCCAAAGCTGGATTTCAGCGGAATTATTTTAAAACGGCTAGGAGGCGAAAAGCGTGAACAAGGAAATCCTTGAAGTGATGAAGGAATCAGAAGACTTTATCGCCGCAGTAGCAAGTGCTATGAAAAGCTCAAAAGAAGAGCAAATCAGCATTACAGATTGTCCATGTGGCGGAAAAATAAAGTTTTGGTACAGCAACTACAACGGACATAAAACCGTTATAGCCAAATGTAACCAATGCCGCAGAGAAATCAGAGGCAGCAGCGGTGCTCTGGAAGCCTATGAAAGGGAGAATAGAAGATGAAACTAAAAAGCATCGCTTCCCTATGCAAGAGCAGAAAGACAGCTGATATTTGTACTGATACATACGGAAACCAGTATCTCGGAAACGGGAGTGCTTACTATCTGATGCCAGCAGAGCTGGAACTGGACGAAGAGAACATCCTGTTTATCTTCGATGTACCGAAAGATAAACAGGCGGACTGGATGGTTAAATGCAGGGAAATACCGCAATACCTTCCGGTGGAAGATGTTGTAAGGGAAGAAAGTCAGGCAGAAACCGTTCCAATCGAGCTTGTTTTGTATGACGGAACCTATAAACTCTTAAAAGACGAAAAAGGAATCATCATATTTAACGAGAAATATCTTGCACCTCTTGCAGACATTACCGAGCCAATCAACTATTATATCCGCTGGATAAGTACCAGCGAAGCGTTTGTTGCAGTAAAAAAAGGCTTGATGCTGCAAGCTCTGATTGCGGCATCAAATGAATCGATTTTTACCCCCTCTTTTCTGGAAACTTTCAGAGAAGTCGAGGACAAAGTAGCGGATTGGATGAATCGAAGACAAGGACCTAAAATCAACCTGGAAACAGGGGAACTGGAGGACTAAAAGTGATTGGAGTTATGGCATTTATGGTATTTGCAATGATGATTGTCGGTTTGCTTTTGATGGCAATCGCTGGATGGGCGATTGAGGTTATTTGCTCCCGAGAAGAAGCTCGTGAAAACAGAGAAGAGGCGAAAAAAAAGTGAGAGTCGCAATCGGAAAGCGTCGTGAGTACAAACCATGTGTGCAGAAGGTAGAACGCACTGCTTGTAAGGACTGCCCCAAAAAAGGCAGTGAATGCGCAGAGTGTGATTATCTGGCGATATATGATGGAGCAGATGAGGCTCTGCGGGCAGGATACTATAAGCAGTACAGGGTAGTCCGCGACATCCAAAGTGAACGAGCGATAATGAACATCTGTCGAAAGCGACAGGAGCGACAGCGTAGGAGATAAAATGAAAATGAGCATAAAAAAGCGCCGAAATCAGCGGGAACTGATTTCGGCGCAGGATGCAAACGCATCCGTTTATCGTGTGCAAGTACAGAATAACATATTTGACAAAAAGAATCAAGGGAGGAAGGAAAGATGCTGGACGTCGGCTGCTATGTGCTGCAAAAGAGCAAAGAAAAGGCACAGCTTTTTCCGAAGTTGTATCCACCATTCGGCTCAATCGGGGTGATAGACCATATATCGCCGGGAGGATATTCCGTGCAGTGGAGGAAAGAAGGCTTTAAAAACACAATGTACATCTACACCGAAGATGACCTCATCTGCACAGGAAAGCCAAACCGGTACGGGTATCGGTACAACCTCAATCAGCCAGTAGTTTCCGGTTACTATCAAAGGTATTTGGAAAAACACCAGTTGCATCGATGCTTCCCTTTGAGCGACCAACAGCGCTTTGAATTCGAGCGAGGGATGGACAAGCTCTTGCTGATGGGCAAGGTCAACCCGGAGGAAGTCTTTAAATAATGAAATAAGCGGTTGCAAAGTCGGTATTTTCCGTAGCAGCCGCTTTTTCGCACCAAAATTAGGAAAGGAGGAAAGGCAGATGCGCAGAGTTAAAAAAAGGACATTTTCTGGGGTAGTATGCGAGCAGGAAGTGTATGACATCCCAGATAGAATCAAGGATGTGCGCAATGCAAGACCTCCGAGACCGAGATTTAAAACGGAAGAAGAGCGTGAGCAGCACCGGATTGGTATTTCCCGCAGGAAGCATACTCGCTTGGTAAACTCCAACTTTACACACAATTCTTTATATAGCACGCTAACTCTTTCAAATCAATTTGAAGTACACACCTTTGAAGAGGCAGAAAAAATCAGGAAAAATTTTATGAAACGAATTAAAAGAAAGTTTCCTGATGCCAGGATGATGATTTACATGGGAAGAGGAAAATCTACTCATCGCATCCATTTCCATATACTTTCAGACGGTGTCCCAGAAGAAGCTATTCGCCAAAAATGGAACTTAGGGAATATTATAAGAATTGACCATTTAAAAGAACACAACTACTATGACGGAATTGACTGTGGAGAGGATTACACAGGGTTGGCAAACTATCTGTTCGACCATTGGACACCAGAGCAGGGGAGAAAAAGATGGAGTGCTACCCAAAATCTGATTAAGCCAGAAGAAGAAGCTCCAAAAGAAATCAAAAGGGAATATACAGAAACCAAAGCACCACTTGCACCAAAAGGCTACATATTAGTAGAAAGTAAATCGACAAAATATGGCTACTTATATTTTAAGTATGTAAAAAAGCCTCCGAAGAAAAGTAGGAAGAATAAACTGTAATCAAACATCCTCAAAGAAGGATTTGCGGGGACTTGTAAATGTGTAAAGAATCTCGCCTATTTATTACAAAAATATTACAAAAAAGAAGGTGAGCGAATGAAGCATGGTAGGACTGAAGCTGATGAGCAGAAAGCAGTGCTCCAGTGGTGCATCCTGATGGAAGGAAGGTGGTCGGAATTGGAATATCTCTATCATGTACCAAATGGAGGAAGCCGAAACGCAAAAGAAGCAGCTAACCTAAAGGCACAAGGAGTGAGACCGGGTGTCCCTGATCTGGAACTGCCAGCAGCTAGAGGAGCCTATACCGGATTGCACATCGAGATGAAACATGGCAAAAACAGAGTATCCAAAGAGCAGGACCAATTTTTGATAGCTCTGAGGGAGATGGGAAGATGTGCGGTAGTTTGCTATGAGGCAGAACCTGCCATTAAAGTAATCCAAGAATATATGCAGTTAAAGCCAGGACAGAGACTGGCTTGTGATGTGCTGCCCAAATACCCAGTTTTAAAATAAAAGGAGTATCAAACTATGACAAAGCAGACATTGGAAGAACTTATCGAAATGCAGAAGGCAATCGCTATTTGTGAGTGCATCATCAACGATATTGTGGAGGGATATAAGCTTCAGCTCAAAACACCCAGAACGGAGGAAGAAGTTCCAGACTTTATGCGAGAGGATATGAAAAAAATGCTTACAGTCTTATTCGACATCTACCAAGCAGCCTTTGAAAAGCGATAAAAGGGGAGCAGCCATGAAAGCAATCATCAAAAAACCGGGAGAAAAAACCAAGAGTAATCGAAATCGAAAACGAGCTTTCCGCTCTACAGGAAGCAGTGGAAGGATATATCCAGGCAGTGCCATTGGCTGCCGATGCCTGTATCATCTGCAACGAGGAGGGGAAACTTATTGGACTTCCATACAACACAAGAATCCTGAACGAGATTTTTGTGGGGAATATTCTCTTTGTGGGAGTAGCGGGAGAAGAATTTTGCAGCTTGACAAACGAGCAGATCAGCCTGATCGCCGAGAGAGTTTTGAACAGGGAGGGGAATTAAATGAGAATCCGTGTTGCAAGGAAGGTGTATAATCCGGTTGTAGAAGCAGGACAGGGTGCCTACTATGGGAATCTTGTAAATCCAATATCCGAATCAATGGGAGATACGCCATATAGGATTGTTTTCGCAATAAATCCTTTGAAGAGCGGAGAGATAGACAAGGTGCTGGTATCGGAAGAGGATGTAGATAAAATAAAGCAGCTTCGTGAGATTGCAATTTATCCGAATGGAAATGTAATCACCAGAAAGATAGGTAAGAACAGTACAACGCCGCTGGTGTATTTTTTGACAAAAGAGTATGCCCGATATATAGAGCATAAAAACGACAATCCACTGGATTTTAGGAGAGAAAACATAATATTCCTTCGAGAGGAAACTCCGAAAGAGGGGGTAGGAAACTGGGACATGAGGTTTGGAGGAACAACACGAACGCTGATCTCGCTGTGCATCCGAGAAAACCCAAAACAGAGTTGGCACAAACTCGTAAAGTTGGTTGCAGAAATGAAAAACTGCCCGGCGGACGAAGTGAACATGAAACTGAAAGAATTTCAGAAGCTTGGGATGTTGGGATACCACAACGAAAAAGGGGTGTGGGAAAAGTGGAAATAAAAGCACAGGAGGCAGACGCCATGGAGGGTAAAAATCTGCGCACATACAAAGAGGACATCGAGCAGAAGCGACTTTGGTTGGAGCGCAAAATCAAGCGAGAGCTCAAAATCGTAA
>FR880159.1 GCA_000435195.1 Clostridium sp. CAG:169
GGGATGGAGCCGCAGCAGTTTGCGCAGTATCTGAAACAGCGGCTGGGTGCGCCCAGCGTAAAATTTGCGGCAGCGGACCGGACGGTGAAAACGGTGGCGCTGTGCGGCGGTGCGGGCGCGGACTGTCTGGAGGATGCCATCCGTGTGGGCGCCGATGCGCTGCTGACCTCGGAGGTCAAGCAGCATGAATATCTGGCAGCGGCAGCGGCTGGCATCAGCATCTTTGATGCCGGACATTTTGACACTGAGGACGTGGTCATCGAGCCTCTATGGGAATATCTGACAAAGCAGTTTGCGGACGTGGAATTTTTTACCACCCATCACACCGTCATCCGTGCGGTATAACAAGCGAACAGAGGAGAAAACAGATGAAGGAATATCTGCTGCCCGTTGGGTTGATTTTACTGGGTGTGGCAATTTTTCTGCTGTGGCGGGTGCTGCGCCGCGCTAATCCCTGGAGCCGCACGCCCTATGAGCAGCAGGATGCTTTTTTAAGTCCGGCGGAGCTGGCGTTTTATCAGGTGCTGGACCAGTTGGTCGGAGAGGATATTGCCATCTGCCCAAAGCCTGCGGTCCGGGAAATCCTGCGGGTGCGCCCGCAGGTGCGGCGGGACCGTCAGAAGTATTTCAACTGGATTTCGCAAAAGCACGTGGA
Organism: Clostridium sp. CAG:169; assembly: GCA_000435195.1. Taxonomy (GTDB): domain Bacteria; phylum Bacillota; class Clostridia; order Oscillospirales; family Ruminococcaceae; genus Negativibacillus. The sequence goes on from FR880159.1 coordinate 656, forward strand.
TTTTGTGCTGTGCGACCGGGCGACCATGCAGGTGCTGTGTGCGGTGGAGCTGGACGACAGCAGCCACCGGCGCAGCGACCGGCGGCAAAGGGATGTTTTTATGGACAAGGCGTTTCGTAAAGCGAAGCTGCCGCTGTTTCATATCCCCTGTAAAAGAAGCTATGGTGCCGGGGAGTTGGGAGAGCTGTGCGACTTTTTGACACAAGGATTATTGAAGGTCGTTGATGAGCCGATGGAAGAGGTACCGATTTGTCCCGACTGCGGAATCGAGATGGTGCTGCGCACCGCTCAAAAGGGAGCGTATGCCGGCAGACAGTTTTATGGCTGTCCCAATTTTCCACAGTGCCGCCAGACGATGCCCTATCCGCTGGTGCAAAGCGGAAGCAGACAAAAAAGATGAGCTGTTCAGGAAATTTCCCGAACAGCTCAGAGAAGAGAAATGGTTGAAATCAATATGTTGATGAATCTCTATGAGAATGGTTGATTAGAAGTTGACCTCTTCGTCGTAGAAGCAGCATTTCAGCAGCTTTTCCATCTCAGCCGGCGTGATTGGACGAGGGTTGGAACCGGTGCAGGCATCGCCTACGGCAAGTTCGGCAACCTGTGGCAGCTTATCCATGAATTCCTTCTCGTCGATGATGCCGCCTTCGTAGTCGCGGATGCAGGTCGGGATGTCCAGCTGTTTGTTCATCTCGTTGATGTGTGCAATCAGCGCATCGGTGGTTGGCTCCAGACCGAGGAAGGCTGCGATTTCACTGTAACGTTTGTCTGCTTCAGGATTTTTGCTGTTGAATTTGATGACCTTTGGCAGGTACATCGCATTGGCACATCCGTGAACGATATGACCGCCGCTGTAAGCAGCACCGGTCTTGTGTGCCATCGAATGAACGATACCCAGCAGAGCGTTGGAGAATGCCATACCAGCCAGGCACTGTGCGTTATGCATGCTTGCGCGTGCGCTCATGTCGCCGTTGTAGCTGTTGACCAGGTCGCGGCTGATCATCTTGATTGCGTGCAGAGCCAGCGGGTCGGTGTAGTCGCAGTGCAGGGTGGAAACATAAGCTTCGATTGCGTGGGTCATGGCATCCATACCGGTGTGAGCGGTCAGCTTCTTGGGCATGGTTTCTGCCAGAGCCGGGTCGACGATGGCAACATCCGGGGTGATGTTGAAGTCTGCCAGCGGATATTTGATTCCCTTCTGGTAGTCGGTGATGACCGAGAAAGCAGTGACCTCGGTAGCGGTACCAGAAGTGGATGGGATTGCACAGAATTTTGCTTTGGTGCGCAGTTTCGGGAAGTTAAAGGGGATGCACAGCTGCTCGAAGGTGGTGTCAGGATATTCATAGAATGCCCACATTGCCTTTGCAGCATCGATTGGAGAACCGCCGCCGACCGAAACGATCCAGTCCGGCTGGAATTCGCGCATTTTTTCAGCGCCTCTCATAACGGTTTCGACCGATGGGTCTGCCTCGACTCCTTCAAACAGGCAAACCTCCATGCCGGCCTGCTTGAGGTAATCGCAAACCTTGTCAAGGAAACCAAAACGTTTCATGCTGCCGCCGCCAACAACGACGATGGCACGTTTGCCGTCCAGTGTTTTGAGTGCTTCCAGAGCATTTTCGCCATGATAAAGATCTCTTGGTAATGTAAATCTTGCCATAATAATGCCTCCAAAAATTTCTCTTCTAAATAGTTTGTGTTTGAACGGGGATTTTGTTTTACCTTCTGCCACCTATTATAACCAAGCTGCCCAAATTGTCAAGAGATTAACAATCAACTTTTGCGCCTTTTGAGAAAGATTGGAAGAAAGCGCATAATTACGCCATCTATTTGGCAGTTTTGTATGAAGAAAAATGGGCGGGAAAGGAGAAAAATGGACTACAAACTGATTCGTTCCAATCGAAAGACGGTGGCGATCCAGCTGCAAAAGGATGGAAGTGTAATCGTGCGCGCACCCAAGCGGCTGGCGGTATACCGCATCGAAGCCTTTATCAAAGAAAAGCAGAGCTGGATTGAACAGCATCAAAAACGATTGCAGGAGCAGCAAAGGCAAAAGGAGAGCTTTTGCCTTTCGGACGGGCAATTTCCACTGTTCGGTCGGATGCTTCCGATGCAGATGACCCAAGAGAAGGCGCCCTGCTGGCAGCAAACGGTCGTTTTTCTGCCGGAGGGTGACGAGCAGCAGTTAAAGAGCAGCGCCGAGCAGCTGTATCGTCAGGTTGCCCGGCAGACGCTGCAAAGCAGGGTGGAGCATTTTGCACTAAAGCTGGGTGTACAGCCCGCTTCCCTGCGCATCAATGGAGCAAAGGGCAGGTGGGGCTCCTGCTCGGGTAAAAATCGGCTCAACTTCAGCTGGCGATTGATGTTGGCACCGGAACACTGCATTGACTATGTGGTGGTACACGAGCTTTGCCACATCCTTCACCACGACCACAGCGTAGCCTTCTGGCAGGAGGTGGAGCGGGTGGTCCCCGATTGGCGCTCCTGTCGGCAGCAGTTGGTTCAGACAGCACGCGCGCCGTGGTTTTGGGAATAAGGGAAAAATTTTCGCAAAAAACCGGATAGAGGCAGAAAGCCTTTGGCTTTCTGCCTCTATCCGGTTTTAACCCATAATGTTGGAAATTCCTTCGACGATGTCGCCGACTGCCTGCACCGCCTTGCCCGCTTTTTTCTTGAGCTGCTTGGCGGTATTTTTCTTTTTACCGGTCATCATATAAGCAGCGGTGCCCACAGCGGCGGTGACAGCTGCACCGGTGAGAATGGTAGGAAGGTTCATTGCCATAACAATCACTCCTGACTGGAATTTTGCTTCTCTTTTTAAAAGAGGAGCATCGCTGTTATTGTGCCGCAAAAAGGATGGCTTAATCCATGCAGTTTCTGGATGGAAAACAGGATGTTTTCGGAAAATTTGCATTTAGGACAGCTGTCCTATGATATACTGGAAGGAAAGAAGAAAGGAGTGGATCGTTTGAAAAAAGCGATTTGCAAAACAGCCCGCGGCAGGATACGGCTGACCGCCTTGCTGCTGAGCCTGTCGATGCTGTTGACCACACTGGGAGGCTGTATGCTACAGCCTGCTTTACAGCCGACCGACCAGCAGTTTGACCAGGTGGAATACCGGCGACCCGACGGAGAAGCGGTGCTGGAACTGATTATACAGGCGCAAAAGAAGGCACAGGAGGATTTTCTGCCGTTTGGGTTGATTGCTTCCCTGCGCAAAATCAGCAGCGCGACCCAGGAGTTTTACGGCAGCATGGCGATTGCGCAGGTGCGCAACTATGCAGATGTCAACGACAGCTTTTACAGCGAGGAGATGGAGTACCTCAACCGATGGGATGCCCGCATCCAAAACGCCTATGACCAGCTGTTTGAACAGATCGAAGCCTCCCGCTTTGGTTCGATGAGCGACCGTATCTTTGGAGAAAGCGGTGTAGAGGACCTTCAGATGAGCGCACAGGCAAGTTCGCAGGAAATCTTGTCCTTGCAGGAACAGGAGAAGGAGCTGGAAGCGCAGTATTACTACACCTATGCGCAGGCAACAGTGGAGACACCGGAGGGGGAGGTGCTCTACGCCGATTTGGAGCCGGAGGGACAACAGGCGTACTATGAATCGTTTATCCAACGGTATAGTGCACAGATGGGAGAGCTGTTCATGCAGCTGGTGCAGCTGCGCCGTCAGATGGCACAGGCGCTGGGATATGAAAGCTATACCTGGGTGGCAGATCTGGAGATGCTGCGCATTGGCTACACCCGGGAGGAGATCCGCAGCTTCCGCGAGCAGCTCAAGCAGACGCTGGCGCCAGTCTATCGCTCCTATTTGGAGGACTTTTATCACCGCGCAGAAAACCGCACACAGCCGGGGTATGTCTATCTGCTCGAACAGCCGGCGCCGACCCCGCAGGGAAACTGGCAGCAGACGCTGGAGGGCTTTGAAGAGCTGTACACACAGATGGATGAACAGATGGGAGAGTGCTTTTCCTATCTGCTGTCCCATCAGATGATTGACGCTGCTCCCTCTGCCTCCAAGGCAAACGTCACCTTCAGCACCATGCTGTACACCTTGAATACGCCCTTTTTGTTTGCGAACATGGACGGCAGCGAGCAGGATGTCTTCAGCATCTCCCATGAGTTCGGGCACTGCTTTGCCATGTGGCAGCAGCTGAAGGCAGGTTCCCACAGCGAAGGACGCAGCATGGATGTCTGTGAGATTCACTCACAGGCGATGCAACTGCTGATTTTCCCGTACTATGAGATTTTTTACGGAGACCAGGCGCAGGTTGCCCGCCGGTACGATGTTTACACGATGGCAGCAGGAATTTTGACAGCGGCATTAAACGATGAATTTCAGGAAAAAATCTATGATGACCCCACCGTTACTGCGGAACAGCTGGATGAACTCTATTATCAGCTGGCGCAGGAGTATGGGCTGGTGGTATCTTCGCCCTATGTCGATGCCAACACCTTTGCAAAGAGCTGGTTTACCACCAATCAGTACTTCGACACCCCGTTTTATGCAATCGACTACGCCCTGTCCGGCTGTGTTGCCATGCAGTTTTTGCAGCTGATGCAGCGGGACGAAGAAACTGCCTTGCAGCTGTATCATCAGCTGGTGCAGCAGCCGTCAGATTTGGATTTTCTCAGCGTACTGCAAGCAGTGGGGGACGGCAAGACCCTGCGTTCTCCCTTTGAGGAGGGACAGCTGGAGGCTTTGGCAGAGCAGCTCCAAGCTTTTTTGGATGGTGATGGAGAATGGATTGAGCAGGCTGCCTAAAGAGTAGACTTAGATAGGGAGCAGGAATCTATTGCCAACTATAAAAAAGCCAGCCTTGAAAAAATTTCAGGGCTGGCTTTTACGGTTTCAAATCATTTCCGTCCACCTTTGCGCTTTCTGATTCCGACAGATGCTGCCCATCGGAACGCCTACCGAATCGCCTAACGGAACGCCTAACGGCGGGTATGTTCTCGCAGCTGCTCGGAAAGCCTGCCTTCGCTTTCTGCCAGCAGTTCCTCCATTTCGCGGTGCTTGGTGTCGATGTAGGTCTTTAACTCCTTGGACTGTTCCTGCAGCAGTTCGCTGACCGGCTTTTCCTTGTGGCTCTGTTCGTTTTTTGACATCGAAATAACTTCCTTTCTGCTCCTTAGTTTTACAAATATCGCGATTTGTATTCTTATTATATCAGGAGCACACAGGAATGACAACGCAAAAAAAATGGAAACAGCCACAGCTCAGACACAGCTCAGAGTGAAGTTCTACTGTACCCGTTCGTCCAGCAGCTGACGGGTTTTCTGGTAGGCTGCCTCGTCCCCGACAATCAGGATGTGGTCTCCTGCAAAAAATTGGGCGTGCGGTCCGGGAGAAAGGATGGTGCTGCCCTTGCGGCGGATGGCAATGATGGTGGCTCCGGTGTTGTTCCAAAAATGCACCGAAGCGATGGTTTGTCCGACCAGCGGGCAGCCTTCTTCGATGGCAAGCTCAAAGGGAGTCAAAGGATTGAGGTAGTTGAAGCGGTCGTTGGCATCCAGCAGGATGTTGATGTTTTCCTGCAAGCGGCTGTTGAGCTGCTTTTGCTCGAGCATCAGCCGGTCGATGTGGTTTTTGATGGTGTCCAATGACTGCCGCTCGTTGGATTTGGATAAAAATTCCTCGGCATTTTCCACCGACAAAATGGTGATGCCTGCTCCCTGCCGAACCTGAAGGACTCCGACCTGGTTGAGCAGAAAGACCGCCCGCCGCACCGTTTCTGGGGAAACATTGTACTGGCTGGCAAGGGTGGAGCGTCCGTGAATCTTTTGTCCCGGGCGATACCTGCCGTTGACCACCTTGGAAGCGATGTCGATGGCAATCTGTTTATATACAGCCTGTTCGGTTGCTGCATGAGGCATGATGATTACAACCTTTCGTTTTGAAAAGATAGCCGTGCTTCCTTTAGACAGGGAGCAGGATGATTTTTATAACGATACCACAAAGCGGGACAAAAGTAAAGAAGTGCAAAAGCCTTCTGAGCTTATAACAGCGAAAAGTCCTTGATGTTCTGCCGGTCGATCAGCACGCCCAGTTCCTTTTCCAGCATGACCCCGTAGCGGGTGTCGGAGGAGTAGCTGAAGGTGGTCTTGATGCAGCGCTCCACAAAGTAGGCTGCCCGACCCATCGCCATCGGCAGGCTGTCGCCGGTCAAGAAGCCGCCGGTCAGCACGCTGGCAAACAGGTCGCCGGTCCCGGGATAGGAAACCGGCACATAGTCGCAGTCGATGTACCAAAAGGAGTTGTTCTGTCGGTCATAGCCGATGTTGGCAATGCTGCCGGATGCCATCGGAGCGCCGGTGATGACCACATAATTCGGTCCCAGTTCGCTTAAACGCACCAGCAGACTTTTTGCCTGCGCGCGGGAAAGCCCTTCGTTAAAGTAGGGGATCTTCAACAGCATACACGCCTCGGTCAGGTTGGGGGTGATGATGTCCGCCACCCGCACCAGTTCACCCAGTCGGCTGCGCATCTGCGGTGTGATGGTGCGGTAGGGTCGTCCGTGGTCGCCCATCACCGGGTCCACCACCGCAAGGGCATCCTGATAGGTGGAAAAAAATTTCAGACAGTGGTCGATTTGTTCCTGTGAGCTTAAAAAACCGCTGTATACGCACTCAAATTCCAACCCCAATCGCCGGTAGTGCTCCAGGCAGGGAAGGGTGAAATCGGACAGGTCGCGCTGCTCCACCGAACCCAGTCCGCCGGTGTGGGTGGAAAAAACGGTGGTCGGCACCGGGCAAACCTGTACACCCATCACCGACAGGGTGGGCAGAATGACCGAAAGGGAGCAGCGTCCAAAGCCGGACAGGTCGTGGATGGCAGCGACCCGCTTAGGACGATCGGGCATGACAGACACCTCCAATGGCAGAAATACAAAGATTATGCACAGTATAGCACGTTTTCCATAAAAAAGGCAAATTATACGAAAGAAAACTGCCAACAAATCCTTGGAAAATACGCCGAAAAATCGGCTTTGGATTTAACATTCTTAACAAAAACCATTTGGTCAGAGCGGTAGGCTTTATGCAATACAAGGGAAATTCAAAAAATGCTGGAAAATGGCATGATTTCGAGATATAATGAGAAAAGCAATGAGTCGGACCGTATACTTTTTAAGGTTTAAAAAGGGATGTTCCAACGAAAAACACCGCAGGGCAAAACGCCTGCAAACGGGATTTGGAAGAAGGAGAAATTGACGTGATTAGAACCGATTTGAGAAATATCGCCATCATCGCGCACGTTGACCATGGAAAGACCACTCTGGTTGACCAAATGCTCAAACAGAGCGGTACCTTCCGTGACAACCAGTCTGTACAGGACCGTGTTATGGACAACGGAGACCTCGAGCGTGAAAGAGGCATCACCATCCTCGCGAAAAATACGGCAATCAACTATAAAGGCACCAAAATCAACATCATTGACACCCCGGGACATGCGGACTTCGGAGGCGAGGTTGAGCGTATCCTGAAGATGGTGGACGGCGTTATCCTGCTGGTAGACTCCTTTGAGGGTCCGATGCCGCAGACCCGCTTTGTTCTGTCCAAGGCACTGTCGCTCGGACACAAGGTCATCATCGTAGTCAACAAGACCGACCGCCCTGACGCAAGAAACGAAGAGGTCACCGAGGAGGTCTATGACCTGCTGTTCGATCTGGATGCAAACGAGGAGCAGCTGGAAAGCAAGATCCTCTACTGCTCGGGCAAAGAGGGCACCGCTTCTCTGGAGCCGGGCAAGATGGGCGAAAATCTGGACCTGCTGTTTGACACCATCCTTGAAGAGATTCCGGCTCCGCAGGGTGACCCGGATGCACCGGCACAGATGCTGGTTTCTTCCATCGACTACAACGACTTTGTCGGCAGAATCGGTATTGGCAGAATCACCCGCGGTACCGTCAACGTCAATGACCAGGTCATCGTTTGTGATTTCCATGACCCAAGCGTTTCCTACCGTGCAAAGATTGTCACCCTTTATCAGATCGAAGGCTTGCAGAGAGTACAGGCACAGACCGCAACGGTGGGCGACATCATCTGCATCTCCGGTATCGAAAACCTGACCATCGGTCAGACCATCTGTGCACCGCAGGCAGTAGAGCCGCTGGAATTTGTCAAAATTTCCGCACCGACCGTTGAGATGACCTTCTCGGTCAACAACAGCCCATTTGCGGGCAAGGAGGGCAAGTTCCTGACCTCCCGTCACCTGCGTGACCGTCTGTTCAAGGAAACTCTCAAGGACGTTTCGCTGCACGTTTATGAAACCGACAGCACCGAATCCTTCCGTGTGGCAGGACGTGGTGAGATGCACCTGTCCATCCTGATTGAGACTATGCGCCGCGAAGGCTATGAGTTCCAGGTCAGCACCCCACAGGTTCTGTTCCAGCAGGAAAACGGCAAGACTCTCGAGCCAATGGAGCAGCTGGTGGTCGATGTTCCTGACTTTGCAACCGGCTCGGTCATGGAAAAGATGGGCACCAGAAAGGGCAGCCTGGTTTCGATGAACCCGTTCAACGGTCGCACCAAGCTGGAATTCATCGTTCCGGCAAGAGGTCTGTTCGGCTACCGAAACGAATTTTTGACCGACACCAAGGGTGAGGGCATCATGAGCTCGGTCTTCTATGGCTATGAGCCGTACAAGGGCGATATTCCAAAGCGTGCTACCGGCTCTCTGGTTGCGTTTGAAACCGGAACCGCTGTTACCTATGGTCTGTACAATGCGCAGGAGCGTGGTACCCTCTTCATCGGCGCCGGTGTAGAGGTGTACGAAGGTATGATCGTTGGTCAGTCCCCGAAGGATGAGGACATCGTGGTCAACGTCTGCAAAAAGAAACACATGACCAACACCCGTGCTTCGGGAAGCGACGATGCGCTGCGCCTGATTCCGCCGAAGGTGATGAGCCTGGAGCAGGCAATCGAGTTCATCGCAGAGGATGAGCTGATTGAAGTTACTCCGAAAAATATCCGCATGAGAAAACGCATTCTGGATAAATCGGAGCGTATGAAGGCTTGGAGCAAAAATAAAGGACAGTAAAAAAGGACCCGCCGCTTTCTGTTTTGGAAAGCGGCGGGTTTTGTGCAGAAAAGGAGCGGCGGATGAAACAGATAACGGTTTGGACCAAACAACATCGCAGCGTGCTGGAGCAGCTGGAAAAGACAGGGCGGTATATTGCCCGCCGGGAATATATCGAGATTGAAAACCAGGAGTGCGCACCGTTGGTGCTGGAGGTGTACGACTGGCTGGTGCAGCACAGCCCGAATGTAGGGCAAAAGCCAAAGGATGTGGATTATCCGGTGTGGGTTTCCTTTGCGCAGGATACCACCTATCTGCCGCAGGAGCAAACGGTAACGCTCAAGCTCTGTATAGACCCTGCCCTCATCGCATCGGTACACATCGCCAAATGGGGGACCATCCTCAACTATTCTTATATCCCGCTGAACGAGCAGGATGCCCGGCGCCATCAGCAGCTGCTGGAAAGCTATCGTGTCAGCGATACACAGGCGTATATGTCCCGTTTTTATCCACAGATCAAGCGGGAAATTATCGACAGCTGGGACAGACTGTTTGATGATTCGGTTCATCTTAACAGCGACCAGCGGTACGGAATCATCTGGGAAATCAAAAAGGAGTGGGTCAGCGCAGTGCTGCGTTAAAGAAAAAAGAGAACGTTTTCTCAATTTACATTTTAAGCAATGTTTTTTCAATCTTCATTTACAGCGCCGTAACAAACAAATTTTTATCCTGTGTATAATAAAGATGTACTCAACAAGAGGAACGAAGCCGCATCGTTCGTTGGGTATTTGCTCTACCCTCCTCAAAAACACACCTCAGAAGAAAAAACCTCTGTCATATGACAGAGGTTTT
>FR880160.1 GCA_000435195.1 Clostridium sp. CAG:169
GTGTGTTGCTCTCCTCGCTTCCTGGTGTTGCAGTCACATCGATTAAAATTGATGGTGTACAACACGAATTCTCAACTATTGAGGGCGTGAAAGAGGACGTCACCGAGATCGTCCTGAACATCAAGGGGTTAACTGCAAAGCTTTATTGTGACGGACCAAAGGTCGTTTACATCAATGCGGAAGGTGAAGGCGAGGTTACCGCTGGTTCTATCCAGTGTGATGCCGACGTCGAAATCCTGGACCCAAGTATGCATATTGCAACACTGGGACCAAATGCAAGCCTGCGCATGGAGATCGTGCTGGACAAAGGTCAGGGTTATGTTTCTTCTGAAAAGAACAAACAGATCGCCCGCGACAAGAGCAGCGACAAATCCATCCAGGACAAGACCCAGGTCGATAAGATGTCCCTGAACAAGATCTACATCGACAGTATCTATACCCCAGTACTGAAGGTAAACTATGCTGTTGACAACACTCGTGTTGAGCAGATCACCGACTATGACAAGCTGACTTTGGAAGTATGGACAGACGGCACCATCTCTGCAAAAGAGGCGGTCAGCCTTTCTGCAAAAATCCTGACCAAACAGCTCAATCACTTTGTTGACCTTTCCGAAGAGGTAAGCAACACAGAGATCATGGATACTCAGGAAGACACCGGTAAGGAAAAAGCCCTTGAGATGACCATTGAGGAGCTGGATCTTTCGGTACGTGCGTTCAACTGCCTCAAACGTGCAGGTGTGAACACAGTAAGTGATCTGGTGACCAAGACACCAGATGAAATGATGAAGGTAAGAAACCTGGGTAAAAAATCTTTGGAAGAAGTTCTTGCAAAGATCGATTCTCTGGGTTTCAGCCTGAACAAAAACGACGAATAGTTGAGATACATTCCACAATCCATTAAAAAGGAGTGAATTTGGATGCCAGGCACCAGAAAACTCGGCAGAGCTACTGCGAACAGAACGGCTATGCTTCGAGCAATGGTAACTTTCCTGCTGGAAAACGGCAAGATTGAGACCACAGTTACAAGAGCAAAAGAAGTTAAGGCAATGACCGAAAAGATCATTACCAAGGCTAAGGAGAATGATCTGCATTCCAAGCGTCAGGTTTATTCTTATGTTACAAAGGAAACCGTCGCTAAAAAGGTTTTTGACGACATTGCTCCAAAATATAAAGAGAGAAACGGCGGTTACTGCCGTATCATCAAGATTGGCCCACGCCGCGGCGACGCAGCTGAAATGGCAATCATCGAATTGATCTAGGTTATCTGTTTTTGACAGATATTCCACCGGATATATCGATATAACCGGTCCTGTTGTGTGCCGTTTTGCACAGCACATGACAGGAGTGGGGGACCGGTATAAAAGAGCCCCCTTGACATCTGCAAAAACCTGTGCTATTATGTACAGGTAACGATTACATGACGCTTTTCGGGTAGAACCGATTGTGATCAGGTCAGTTCGTGAATGGACGCATTCGCCTGATAAAGGGTTATGGGAAAAAGAGCTCCGGGACGCCGGGGCTCTTTTTCTTATCAGAATCTTTTGACCGAACTGTAAGGAGGGAAGAGCTGTGAAGGAAAATCCAACCTTGCGCCTGCTCCATCAACGGGCATCGCTGCGTGTGTATGACAAGCGGGATATTTCCCAGGAAACATTGGACCAGATTTTGCAGGCGATGATGCGCGCACCGACCGCAGGCAATCAGATGCTTTATTCGGTGATCGTTGTGCGGGACGATGTGACTAAACAGAAGCTCGCGCAAAGCTGCGACCATCAGGCGTTCATTGCAACTGCACCGGTGCTGCTGATTTTTTTGGCGGACCACCAGAGATGGTTTGACTACTATCAGCAAAATGATGTGGCTGGCTACTGCGACCGCCAGGGACTGCGGTTTGAAGCGCCGCAGGAATCCGACCTGCTGCTGGCAATCGAGGATGCAATGATTGCAGCACAGAATGCGGTGATTGCTGCCGAGTCGCTGGGCATTGGTTCCTGCTATATCGGAGACATCATGGAAAACTATGAGTTCCACCGTGAGCTGTTTGACCTGCCGGATTGGGCGTTTCCAATCGGGATGCTGTGTCTGGGCTACTATCGGGAAAATCACTTGAAAAAGCTTCGTCCTCGTTTTGAGCAGCAGTACATCGTTTTTGATGAAAAGTACCGCCATCTCTCTGCGGATGAGTATGAGCAGATGTTCGCAGAGCAGGCAAAGAGCTTTTCTTTGCAGAATCCTTATCATGCGGACAACTATGCGCAGGCGTTTTATGCCAGAAAAACCGGAGCTGCCTTCAGCAAGGAGATGGCGCGCTCTGCCAGAGTGGCTATGAAACAGTGGGATGGGCGTTTGCTCAATCCAAGTCTGCCGGAAAAGAAATAAACTGTATAATTATCAAAATAAATACTGATTGTATATTATGAAAGGAGTTCTATGTTCCTTTTTCGCAAAAATGCACACCAAGTCGAGCAAAAAGAGCTGATGGAGATTGATACGGTCCTTTGGTTTAATATAGCTGCCGCACCTGTTTTTCTGCACCAGGGCAAGGATTGGCGGATTTTTGGTGGTTACTGGGCTGGCAATAAAGAGAAAATCTCACAGGATTATGAGCGCCTACAATCCCAATACAGTGCGGTTTGCAAACAAGACGTGCTGGAAAAGCTCGATGAGCTGATGCAGCAGGGAGAACACTTTGCCTATCAGCAGGAGATGGACCACTATCGCCAGCGTGGTTTTTTTGCGCTGACTCCCGAGCAGCTGCGCTCGCAGGAAATCTTCCCACAGATTCAACCCAACCAGTTAAACTGGCTCTGCCGGATGATTGATGGATATAAAGCGTATGCAGAAAACGCGGTGTTGGCTTATGACCTGTGCCGCGCTATTGCGGTGGCGCAGATGGGCTTTATGGTCGGGCATTTGACCCTGGAGGAAGGATTGAAGTTTTGTTGGCAGGCATCGGTGATTCTTCAGGATCATTTTTCCGGTTGGGACGAACTGCTGCAAAGCTACTTGTTGGGAATGGCGTATCCGCAGCATGGAGAAGAGAAAGTCTTTTGTTTGGAAGATTTTAAAGGACAGCTACTGCAATATGATCCGCAGTTGTTCGATTTGGAATGGGAACTGCCTTTGGAAGAAAAACATCAGTTGTAGAAAAAAGCATCGTTGGAACGTCAACGATGCTTTTTTTAATATATCTTTGTCAGATTGAATAATTAGACAAGAAGAATCAATGCAAACTGAGGAAATGACCGTCAAAGTGGTAAAAAATAAAGTGAACAAAATATAGATGGCATATAAATCGAAGAAATTTATATTTAAATATAGTGTTTACTTCATAAATGTGTTATAATGGGAAAAAGAGAGAAAATGAAGCTGATAATAGAATCTTCAAAGCTAAAGGAGTGTATGTTATGCTGTTGATCAGACAGGCTGCTGTTTATGCACCGGAATATCTGGGCATTAAGGATGTGTTGATCTGCTCAAACAAAATTGAAGCCATCGAAGACCACATTGACGGGGAGATTCCCTTTTGCAAGGTGGTAGATGGACATGGAAAGAAATTGACCCCGGGATTTTTGGACCCGCATATTCATATTACAGGCGGTGGAGGAGAAGGCAGCTTCCACACCCAGGTGCCGGCAGTTAAGCTGTCGGAGCTGCTCGAAGGCGGCGTTACCACTGTGGTCGGCTTGCTGGGAACAGACGGATTGACCCGCAGCGTGGAAAATCTGATTGCACAGGCAAAAAGCCTGAAGGAACAGGGCTTGACGGTCTATGCGCTGACCGGCTCCTATGGATACCCAAGCACCACCATAACTGGCGATGTGCGCAAGGATATTTTATTCGTGGACGAAATTATCGGAGCAAAACTGGCGATTTCCGACCACCGCGCTCCGAATGTGACGGTGGATGAGCTGATTCGACTGGCAAGCGACACCCGGGTGGCAGGAATGTTGTCCGGTAAATGTGGAATAGTCACCCTGCATATGGGCGGTGATGACCGCGCGCTGGATTTGGTGATGGAAGCGTTGGATAAGACCTCCATTCCCATCAAGATTTTCCACCCGACCCATGTGACCCGTGCAGAGCGTCTGCTGGAGCAGGCATATCAGTTTGCCAACCGCGGCGGCTATATTGACATGACCTGCGGCAGCAAAGGAAAGACGGCGCCGGCAAACTGCATCATGCAGGCAAAGGAAAAAGGCGTAGCGATGGACCGCATCACCCTCAGCTCGGACGGAATGGGCAGCTGGTCCACCTATGATGCACAGGGCAACCTGCTGAAGATTGGTTATTCCAGGGTGGATACCGTTTATGAGGAGATTAAAAAGTTGGTGCAGCAATATGGGATGTCGCTGGAGGAAGCACTCTGCTTTGGAACCAGCAATACAGCACACGCACTGGAGCTGTACCCACGCAAAGGACACATTCAGGTGGGCGCTGATGCAGACCTGCTGCTGATGGAAGAAAACTTGGATTTAAACTGCGTGATTGCAAACGGTCGTCTGATGATGGAGGATGGCAAGCTGTTGGTCAAAGGGACCTACGAACAGGGAAGTATCGAACGATAAAAAAATCAGGAGCCGAAGCTGTTATATACAGCTTCGGCTCCGTTTGATTTGTGCTTTACACACAGTAAGCTCCAAACAGCTTGGCAGTGTGTGCGGTGGGATTTTTCCAGGAATGTGGTGCATTGGCAGGAATGTGTACGCAGTCGCCGGGGTTGAGCAGATATTCTTTTCCTTCCAGGGTAAGCAGACAGCTGCCCTCCAGAACATAGAGAATTTCTTCTTCGGGATGGGAGTAAAGCGGTTCCTCCGGGTCGAAGGAAGGCTGCAACTCAAATATCAATCCTCGCATCTTGGTATTGGGCAAAGAGAAGGAGGCAGTGTACTGGATAAACTGGCGGGAAAGCTGCAATTCCTCCCGCTGCCAGGAGCGGACGAGCAGTTTGTCATTTTCATCCTCGGGGTGGTTATCAAAAAAGGCACTCATTTCCAATCCAAGGGCAGATGACAGCTTTTTCAGTGCGCTCAGACTTAATGTGCCGTATCCCCGCTCTACCTGCGACAGGTAGCCGATGGAAAGTCCTACCTTTTCGCTCAGTTGTTTGAGCGTCAGCTTTTGTTGGAGACGTTCTTCTTTTAAGCGGCTGCCGATCATCTCCGATTGATTCATGGATACTCCTCCTTAGTTTTATTGGATTCTGTACTGGTTAAGTCAACAATATTGTAACACCAAAAGAAAGAGTTGTAAACTCGAGAGGCAAGATGAAATGGATTGAAAAATAGGTAGGATGATTCCATATGCACAGCCAAAAGGTATTTTTATAGGTCATTTTTCATAGATTTTACAGAAAACCGGCTGACATCTCTGCGCAAAAGAGGTATAATAAAAACAGAATAACGGGACAGGAGATGAACGACCGATGAATTGTTGGATGTTTTCTGCTCTTTCTATGAGAAATCCATAAGCAACCGCAATCGTTTGGTCTGAGGTGCATCTTTGCAGCTGTTGGACCGGACAGGGCGGTTGTTTTTGTTTGAGTTGAAAGGGGTGCTTTTCCATGATTCCATGCAGGAAAAACTGTGCTGAGTACTATGAAGGCTGTCACAAAAACTGTGAGCGCTGGAAGGAATTTCTGTATCAAAGCAGTATCGAGAGGAAGGAGAAAAAGGCATATCTAGACAACTACAATCAGTTGTGCAGCACTGTTGTAAGACAGTGTCTTGCAAATACCCCGCATTTCTATCGAGTATAAAAAAATAAAACACGGGAGCGTTTCTGATTCAGAAACACTCCCGTGTTTTGCTTTAACAGAATCATTGCCACAGGGCAGGCATACAATAGAGGATTCTTTAGCTGCCCTCCGATTGCGCAGGGGAATAATGGATGATGCCGGTCTTGATAACGTTGATGCAGAGCGTATTTTCCTACTAGAATTCCATTTCTTTGAGCTTCGCCAGAATATCCCGGTCGGCGGGACAGAAGGAAAAATGGTCGATTTCATCGACGCTGATCCAGCGCAGGTCGTTGTGCTCCAGACGCTGCGGGGTATCCTGTGTCTGTGCCCAAAAAAGGGTTAGGCGGACGGTGATGTCAGGGTAGGTGTGCACCAGCTGCATGAAAATTTCCTGCGGGGTGACCCGGATGCCCAGTTCTTCCCGGCACTCGCGGATGAGTGCCTGCGGGAGAGTTTCACCCTGCTCCACCTTGCCGCCGACAAATTCCCACAGCAGACCTCTTGTCTTGTGGGCAGGACGCTGGCAGATTAAAAAGCGGTGGTCTTTTACAATCAGGGCGGCAACCACCTCGGTGATTTTCTGCTCCATCATCAGTCGATATAGGTCATGATCTGCTCGAGCGGCTTGCGCTTTTTAGTGCGAAGCTGGTCGTTGGCAGCATAGCCGACCGAGAGGACCAGGCGGACCCGTTTCTCTTCGGTGATGCCCAGACCCTCCAGGAGCATCTTTTTATCAAAGGCACCCATGATGCAGGTGGACAATCCCTGCTGCTTGGCAGCGTAGCACAGGTGTGCAACGGCAATGCCCAGGTCGATTTCAGCGTACTTCTGGTTCGGGTGCTGCGGGTCGCCCATCAGGTAGGCATCTTCCTCACAGACTGCAATAAAGGAAGGGCAGTTGTCGGTGAATTTGTTGAAGCCGGCGCACTGGGTAGAAGCGGCAACAACAGCGGCTTTTTCAGGGGAATTGATGACCAGAAAGCTCCACGGCTGCGAGTTGCAGGCGGAAGGGGAGAGCTGTGCTGCCTGGATGCAGCGAACC
The DNA here is from genome assembly GCA_000435195.1 of Clostridium sp. CAG:169. GTDB lineage: Bacteria > Bacillota > Clostridia > Oscillospirales > Ruminococcaceae > Negativibacillus. The sequence goes on from FR880160.1 coordinate 6,783, forward strand.
AGCTGTTCTTTGGTTGGACGCTTTTGCGGGTCGTAGTTGCGGCAGCTTTCACGCTGTTCGACCAGTTGGAAAAAATCAGACATAAAAAGGCTCCTTTCAAATTGTTTTACGCGGTATGGCAAAAAAAGATTGTCGATACCGCAGGAAAGCAATTTTATTTTAGAAGAAAAAAACAGCGCTGTCAAGCAAAGAAGAAAAAAGGGGAAAGCGGAGAAAACTGCACAAAAAGAGAGGTGCTTTTCCTTCTTTCATCAGCATCCTGATACAAGGGATTGCAAGCGAAAAAGGGACTGCAAAAGAAAGACGTAAAAAGCGGAAAAATGGCTTGACAAAGCCAAAAAGATATGATAAAGTAAATTGTACCGCATGTCACGGGCTGTTTTAAGTGTGCTCCAAAACGGGTCCACCGCCTGGAAAGGCAGCGAGTTTATACAGAAAGAGGTATATATTATGTACGCAATCATCAAGACCGGCGGCAAACAGTATCGCGTATCCGTAGGCGATGTAGTTTATGTTGAAAAGCTCAATGCACAGGAAGAAGAGAACGTTGAATTCGACGTTATCGCTGTTGGCAAAGAGGATGGAATGGTAGTAGGTACCCCAGTTGTTGAGGGCGCTAAGGTTGCCGGCAAAGTTATCAAAAACGGTAAGTCCAAAAAGGTTACTGTATTCACCTACAGATCCAAAAAAGACAGCAAACGCAAGATGGGCCACAGACAGCCATATACCAAAGTTGAGATCACTGCTATCAACGCATAATGATCCATGCAGACTTTGTTAAGACCGGCGATCTGCTGACAGGTTTCTGTCTGACAGGTCACGCAGGCTACGATGACTACGGTCACGATATTGTCTGCGCTTCGGTCACTTCGGCAGTCCAAATGGCAGCAAACGGCATCACAGAGGTGCTGAAACTTGGCGCTCAGGTGGATGTCGGAGAAAATGAAATTAAAATGACCCTCGACCGCGCGGATGCAAAGAAGGGACAGGCGTTTTTACAGGCGCTGCTGCTCCATCTGAATCTGCTGTCGGAAGATTATGAGGGAACGATCCAGGTAAATCTATCGGAGGTGTACAACAATGCTTAGACTTAGCATGCAATTCTTTGCTCATAAAAAAGGTGTTGGTTCCACAAAGAACGGCCGTGACTCTGAATCCAAGCGTCTTGGCGCAAAACGCGCAGACGGTCAGTTCGTACTGGCTGGCAACATCCTGTACCGTCAGAGAGGTACTCACATTCATCCAGGAGAGAACGTAGGCATCGGCAGCGACGATACCCTGTTCGCTCTCAAAGATGGCAAGGTAAAATTCGAGCGCATGGGCCGCGACCGCAAGAAAGTAAGCGTTATCCCGGTTCAGTAATCGAACAATATTTTGTGCAGAGAAAATCCCGAGATGACTGTCTCGGGATTTTTTTAAATGTAAAAATCCTCCCCGGCTTTTGCCGGCGGGAGTATCGGCAAAAAGCGGTGGCATGATAAGATGAAAGCAGGGTCAAACGCTCTGCAAAAATGAGGCAACAACGGAAAGAAGGGAAATTATGTTTATTGATAAGGCGACGATCAAGGTGCAGGCAGGCAGCGGCGGCAACGGAGCGGTTTCCTTCCACAGGGAAAAGTTTGTCGCAGCAGGCGGACCGGACGGCGGCGACGGCGGACGCGGCGGCAACATCGTATTGCAGGGCTGCGAAAGCATCAACACACTGATCGACTTTAAGTACAAACGAAAATTCATTGCGCAAAACGGACAGAACGGCGGGACCAACCGTTGCTTTGGAAAGAGTGCGCCGGACCTTGTCATCAAGGTGCCGGTGGGAACGGTGGTTAAAAATGCCGAAAGCGGTCAGGTCATGGCGGACATCGTGGATGAATCGCCGGTGGTCATTGCACGCGGCGGAAAAGGCGGCTGGGGAAACAGCCACTTTGCGACTCCGACTCGACAGATTCCCCGCTATGCAAAGCCGGGTATCCCCGGGGAAGGCTTTGAGCTGATTTTGGAGCTGAAGCTGCTGGCAGACGTTGGTCTGGTCGGCTATCCGAATGTGGGTAAATCCACCCTGATTTCGGTGGTCAGCGGAGCAAAGCCGGTCATTGCAAACTACCACTTCACCACCCTGACGCCGGTGTTGGGCGTGGTCAAGGTGGCTGAGGAAAAATCCTTTGTTATGGCGGACATCCCGGGTCTGATTGAAGGAGCCAGCGACGGCGTCGGCTTGGGACACGAGTTTTTGCGCCATGTGGAGCGCTGCCGACTGATCGTTCATGTGGTGGATGTGGCAGGCAGCGAGGGCAGAGACCCGAAGGAAGATTTTGCAACTATCAACAAGGAGCTTGCAAACTTTAGCGAGGAGCTGTCCACCCGCGAGCAGATCGTCGTGGCAAACAAGAGCGACATCGCGACCGAGGAGCAGGTTGAGTCCTTCCGTCAGTTCATCGAGGAGCAGGGCTATGCCTTCTTCTGCATTTCGGCAGCGACCCGACAGGGTGTGGAGCCGCTGGTACACGCCATCTTCCACAAACTTGAGCAGCTGCCGCCGATCAAACGCTTTGAAGTCAACTACGTTCCGGTCATGCCCGAAAAGGACGAGGACAAATGGAAATTTGAAATCAATGTCGATGAGGACGGCGTCTATGTTGTGGAAGCCGACTGGCTGGTCAAGGTGCTGGGCATGGTCAACCTGGAGGACGAGGAATCTCTGGGTTACTTCCAGAGGGTGCTGCGTCAGAGCGGTATCATCGACCGTCTGGAGGAAATGGGCATCAACGAAGGAGATACGGTCAGCATCCTGAACTTTGAGTTCGACTATATCCGTTAACAGAGGAGGAGAAGGATGGAGCTGCTGCACAACGATCGGGTGGACATCCGTCTTTACAGCCCGCAGGCGCTTGCCTTTTTGGGGGATGCCGTCTATGAGATTTTAGTCAGGGAGCGCATTGTCCACAAGGCAAATATGCCGGTCAACAAGCTGCATTTGCAGGCGGTGGAGCAGGTGCGTGCCTCCTACCAGAGCAGGGCATACGCTGTCATCGAGCCGATGCTCGATGAGGAAGAGCTGGCTGCGCTCAAACGCGGGAGGAACATCAGCTCGATCAAGCCGCCCAAAAACGGCAATATGACCGACTACCGTCGCGCCACTGGTTTGGAGTGTCTGTTCGGTTACCTGTATTTGCAGGGCAAGATCGAACGCATCAACCAGCTGTTTGCAGAGATTGAATCTCAGCTGGAGCCAAACGAAGAGATAAAAGCAAAATAAGCAGAAAAAAGCATGGATGGAAATTCTCCATCCATGCTTTTTTTTACCGTGTTTTTTTAAGAATCAATAATCTCTGGCTTCCGGTTTGCCCGGATGCTTGGTCTTGCATTCCGAAGCTTCATCTTTGCAGTTGCTACCGGTCTGCAAAGGGGTATCAATGGGAGGATTTTTGGGGGTGAGCTTGTGTGACTTTTTCGACATAACGGTCCATCCTTTCCGATTGTAAGAAATAGCGGAAAGATATTTTTGTGAGCGAGATTTTTAGAACCTATGGATTGCAAAAATCTCAGAAAAATTTTTCCCGCTGATGATAGTATGCCGGATTTTGGGCAAAGATATTCATACAGGAGGATTTTTGAGGCAGAGGAAGGTGGGATTTGGCAAAAATAGACAAGATTTATCCGAAAAAAATTCAAAAAAAAATATCGAAAAAACCTTGCAAATAATATACCAATGTGGTATTATTTAAATCGAAGGAAGAAATCGGACACCTCAATAGGAGGGTCCACCATCATAAATTTTAAGGAGGAAATTCATCATGAAAAAATGGGTTTGCAAAATCTGCGGTTATGTTTACACAGGAGAAACACCTCCGGAATTCTGCCCACAGTGTAAAGCTCCGGCTTCCAAGTTCGAAGAGCAGGCAAGCGGCGAGCTGGTTTGGGCTGACGAGCACAGAATCGGCGTAGCAGAAGGCGTTGACGCTGAAATCCTTGAAGGTCTGAGAATGAACTTCCAGGGCGAGTGCACCGAGGTTGGTATGTACCTGGCAATGTCCCGTCAGGCAGCAAGAGAAGGCTATCCAGAAATTGCTGAATACTACAAAACAGCTGCTTTCGAAGAAGCAGAGCACGCTGCAAAATTTGCAGAGCTGCTGGGCGAGGTTGTAACCACCTCCACCAAGAAAAACCTGGAGCTGCGCGTTGCTGCTGAAAACGGCGCTTGCGCTGGCAAAAAAGAAATCGCAACCAAAGCAAAACAGCTGGGTCTGGACGCTATCCATGACACTGTTCATGAAATGGCAAAAGACGAAGCTCGTCACGGCTGCGCTTTCCAGGGTCTGCTGAACAGATACTTCGGCAAATAATCCTATCGAATCAGACAAGGCAGGACCGATTGAAAAGGTCCTGCCTTTTTTGTTTTAGAAAGCAAAAGGAGGAAGAAGCATGATTTTAGTATTGGAATACCCCAAATGCAGCACCTGCAAAAAGGCGCTGAAATGGTTGGAGGAGAATGAAGTTCCCTTTACAAAGCGCCATATCGTTGAGGAAAACCCCAGCGAACAGGAGTTGACCGAATGGTATCACAAAAGCGGGCTGCCGCTGAAAAAGTTTTTCAACACCAGCGGCAATCTCTATAAGGAGATGCACCTCAAGGACAAACTGCCGCAGATGAGCGAAGAGGAGCAGCTGAGTTTGCTGGCAACCAACGGGATGCTGGTCAAGCGCCCTCTGGTCGTAGGGGAAGATTTTGTCCTGACCGGATTTAAGGAAGCCGAATGGGAACAGCTGAAGAAGTAAAACAAAAGACCGGCGAAGGAAGATTTCCTTCAGCCGGTCTTTTGCAAGTATGGTGAATAGAAAAGAGATATGCGCAGTCAAATTTTCAAAACTCAGGACATTCTGGAGCGGATGAAGCCGGACATCTTTTTGTACAGCAGCAAGGTCAGCAGCGAAAGGATGATGCCCTTGATGAGGTTAAAGGGTGCGGCTCCAAACAGAACATAGGCGTCCATGCTGTCAATCATCGGGTTGATGGCGTGGCAGGCGTCGATGATGGCCTCCAACGGCATGACTTTTGAAAAGAAGGGAATCAGCATAAATTTGTTTGCCAGGGAACCGACCACGGTGATGGTCGCTGCTCCGGCTGCCATCGACAGCGCAGCGCTCTTCTGAGAAGGATTTTTGCGGAAGACCAAAGAGGAAACGACTGCAAAGCTGGACAGCACCAGAATGTCCGCCAGTTCGCCGACACAGCCGGTCTGGCTGGAGAGCATATGTACCAAATCCTTGATGATGGTGACATAGATGGCAGGCATCGGTCCGTACATAAAGCCGATGATGAGGATGGGCACGCCGCTCAAATCAATCTTTAAAAAGGGCGGCATCAGCGGCAGCGGCATCTCGATGAACATCAAAATAGTGGAGATGGCTGCAAAGACGCCGATGAGGGTGATCATCCGGGTCTTGGAGACCGGTGGGGTAGAAGGATTGTTTTGCAAAGCTGGGAATGATGTGTTGTTCATAAAAGCATCCCTTTCTCAATTCCGGCAAAAAGCCGAGTATTTGTGATCGAGAAGGTCTGTTGCCTTTGGAGGAAGGGTATAAAAATCCCCCTGAAACATTTGTTCCAGGGGGAAAACGTGCAGAAAAACACGCCGTTTCTTCATACCGGACTTTACCGTTGGTTTGGGAATCGCACCCAATCTGCCGGCTGAACCCAGCCGGGTCGCGGACTTGTGGGGATTGCTCCACCCATTACCGCCAGTGAGGAATTTCACCTCGCCCCGAAACAGACTTTCTTTTTTTATTTGGTTGGAAGATATGCCAAAACGTTTTGTAGAATCTCTATCCATCCACATTATATAAAAGCAACAGAGAAAAGTCAAGGCTTATTGTACAAAATCATTGTCAAAAACTAGACAACGTTACAAGGATTTAGCTAAACATCCACAGTAAAAATAGGATAAAATGACGATGGATTTAAAACGGAAGGACAGAAAAGCACAAAACAGAAAAACCAATGCCAAAAGCTGCTCCGGCAATGACGTCACGGGGAAAATGGACACCGGCAACGACGCGGGATAAGGCGGTGAGGACGGCGGATACAGCGGCAATCAGCGGAAAAACGGCAGGCAGAGCGGTATATCGGCAGAGCCAGAAGAGAGCGCAGGTAATCAAAAATGCGCTGGAAGTATGTCTGCTGGGGAAGGAGCATCCGTCCTCGTGTTGTACCAGAGGGACAAAATGAAAGAGTTGCGCCGGACGGGGACGATTGAGCTTTTTACGAATCAGGGTGACCAGCAAAAAGCCGGCAGCGGGGATTGCCCAAAAGGCGGCAATCCACAGCCCGACCTGTTTTTGCACAAGGGCAGACAGCGCACAGACCGAGCCAATGCCGTACAAAAAAACGAACAGCACCGGCAACAGGCGAAAGCAGGCGGTCAAACATTTTTGGCGGGCAGGGGTACGGGCAGCCCAGCCGCACAGCGACTGGTATTGTTTTTCGTTCATATCGGGACCTCCGAGGTCATAAAATAGAAAGCAAGGAACGTGCAGAGACAGGAGGGAAAGAAGCGATGGAGGAATGGATTATACAGTTGATGCAGTCGATGGGAGAATGGGGGACGGTGGGGATTTTTCTGCTGATGACGGCGGAAAACCTTTTTCCACCCATTCCGTCGGAGGTGGTGCTGACCTTTGCAGGATTTTTGACCACCTGTTCTCCCATGAGCCGCTGGCAGGCAATCCTCTTTGCGACCTTGGGTTCGTTGGCAGGTGCGCTGATTCTGTATGGCTTGGGGAGGGCGTTGCCGGTGGAAAAATTGCAGCGGCTGGGATTTGAGCGGGAGGAGATCGAAGGAGCCGAGCGCTGGTTTTGCAAGAAAGGACGAATTGCCGTGCTGGTGTGCCGCTGTGTGCCGGTGGTGCGCAGTTTGATTTCGGTGCCGGCAGGTGCGGCGAGGATGCCGCTGCTGCCCTTTTTGCTGCTGAGTGCGGTCGGTACACTGGTGTGGGATGCCGTTTTGATTGCGCTGGGAGCAGCCGCAGGCAGCTCGTGGCAGCTGGCAGCCAAACAGTTTGACTACCAAAGCGCTGTGCTGCTGATGGTGCTGTTTACGCTGATGGTGAGCATCCTGCCGTTTTATCTGCTCAAAAGAAAGCGCAGGCAAAGGCGCGGGGAATAGCAACAGGCAGCTGCATCCGTCATTGGGTGCAGCTGTCTGCTTTTTTATCGTACCAGCGCTTTTTGAACCTCCGCAATGTACAGGTCGTGGAAATCGTGGTTCGGGTAGCAGCTGTCGGCAACTGTCCGGTCGGTAAACTGCTCTGGATTCAGGGTCTGGACATACAGCTTGCGGCACAGCAGAACAAGTCTTGCTTCTTCAAAGCAGGGAACCGAGTCGATGTGGGTCAGGGTCAGACCGGATTTGGCAATCTTGTCCTCATCCCGACCGGAGGCGGTGCCCAGATAGCGCAGCGCTTCCATCTGCTCTCCACCAAAGAAGCAGAGGGAGAAGCAGTCGTTTTCATCGACAAACTGTTTGGTGTAGCGCTGCGGACGGATGAAGGCAAAAGCGACGTCCTTGCCCCAAAGATGTCCCAGTCCACCCCAGCTGGCAGTCATGGTGTTGGCTTTTGGCTGACCGTCCACCGGCTTTTCGGCGGTAATCAGCATCCACTGGTCGGCGATGGCTTGGAACGGATTGATGGAAAGCTGGTGAAGGTCGATCGGATGAAAGTTGCTCATAGAAAGAAACCTCCCTGTTTTATTTTTGTGATTTTATGATACCCGATTTTAGCAGGATGTTCAAGAGCTTTTGCTATTCTTTTAGCTCTGATGATTCGGCAGAAAAGCACAGGAGCAGCTCCTTTTCTGCCGAATCGGAGAGGGACAGGGTGGCATCCGGGTTTTTTACAAAGGAAAAGGGGATGATTTGGGCGGGCTGTTCACAAAAGCGGGAGAGAAAATCGGCAGCCTTCCGTCGGGAGTCAAAGTCGGAATAGACAAGGTCGGAGCTGCCTGCATTGACTACGGCGGTAAACAGGCGGGAGGAGTTTTCTTCGGAAAGCAAGGAGAGGTGCTGATGGATGCACAGGGCAAGCAGTTTGGGCAGCAGCTCGCATTGCAGGACAGGAGAAGCGGGTGTGCGGGAAAGCAGCAGCTGCCACATTCGCTGTCCGTCCAGAAGCTGCATCCCCTGCTTTAAGGTGAGGACGACGCTGTTGACGGTGAGGGTGACATCCCGGTCAAGATGCAGGCGGGTGGGTCCAAACGCTTCCAGCAGCTGTGGGAAGGCGCTGCGCGGCAGCATCAGGTAGCGGTCGCAGGGGATGGAGAAGCTCTGTTCGAGGGCGGTGCGCACCCCCTGGATGCCGTGGGAGGCAAAGATGCTGCCGGCAGGCTCGGAAATTCCGTCCAGTTGCAGGAGCATCTGACGGGGAAAAGCAAAGAGGAAGATTTTTCCGCGCACCGGTTGAAAGCGCATCAAGAGAAACAGCTGCGGGTCCTGCCGCTGTTCGCACAACAGCAGGGTCATGCAGTCCGATTCCCCGGGCAGGTAGAAGCTGTCCTGCGAATCGGCGGAGGGCTGCACGTTTGACAGGGCAGCCGAAGGGTGCGCCAGCATCAGCACCGCCATCCAAAACAGCAGAAAGGCAAGAAATGCCGAAGTGAAAGCCATCAAAAAGCTGCGCAGACGAAAGGATGAAAACATCAAAATGACCTCCTTTTGTTCGGGAGGGTGGGCAAAAGGAAGGGAATTTATACATAAAAGCAGGACAAGACAAAGCAGCCGCGGAAATTTTTCCGCGGCTGCTTTGTCTTGTTTAAATGGATGTATAAGAGAAGAGAGGAAAGCGAGATTTATTCAACCTCTGCACCGGTCTCGACCAGCTGGACAACGGTGACGTTGGAGGTATCAGAGCCATCGATGGCACCGGTGTAGATGACCTCGAGGGTGTTGCCGGTGAGCATACCGTCTGTCTGAGAGCGGTCGGTGTCATCGGAGAGGGAGAAGCTCAGTTCCTGTCCATCCTCGGTCTGGATGGTGACGGTGTCCTCGGCAGATTCTACGATGGTACCGGTGATGGTCTGCTGTTCATCCTCTGCACCGGTCGGCTGTTCTGGCTCCACCGGCTTTTCTTCGGTAGCATCAGCGGCAGGCTCTTCCTTTTCCTCGTCGGTTGCAACCTCCTGCTCGGTTGTGCCCTGAGAGACAGGCGCGTCATTTGAGGAGGAGCAGGCGGCAAAGGCAAAGACCATTGCGGACGCCAGCAGGATGGCAAAAAGATGTTTCATAGGAAAATCTCCTTTCAAGCGTGAATTGATTGTGCGCGTTGTTTACTTTTGGTATATCTTTGCGCAATTCCAAGATAACGCAGAAAGATGAATAGCCTATGTACAATTTCATAATTTATTATTGTCAAATTATTAAATATCATAATAAATGCGGATAAAATGGAATATTTTGTCATTTTAAGAAAAATACTGCAATAATTTACAGAATAATGAAATAGAATGTCGAGAAATGAAAAAAGATTTAGATTACCAATAGTAGAATCTAGGACTGGGCAGGCAGCTGACGTCCGCTGGGGTCCACACAGCTGCTGGCAGGGTCAATCAGCTCTCCGACAGGGAACAGCTGATAGCCCATCTCCTGCGCAGCGTTTAAAATCAAAGGGAGCGCCTGAGCAGAGTATTCAGCACCTGCGTGCAGCAGCAAAATGGAGCCGGGAGCAAGCTGTCGGCGCACCCGCTGCTCGATCTCCTGCGCGGACAAACCCTGCCAGTCCAGCGTATCCAAATCCCACTGGATGGGGATGCAGCCGCTGCGATGGATGCAGTCGATGACCAAATCGTTGTAAGCACCGGAAGGTGGACGAAAGAGGACAGGCGTCTGTCCGCAGGCAGCATGGATATTTTGACAGGACAGATGAATCTCCTGTAAAATCTCCTCCTGCGAAAGGGTATCCATGTCGCGGTGGCTGTTGGAGTGGCTGCCAATCTCCTGACCGGCACGCGCGATGGTCCGGGCAGCATCGGGGTATTTCTGTGCCCACTCTCCCAGCAGGAAAAAGGTGGCGTGCACCCCGTTTTGCTGCAAGGTGGACAGCATCGGCAGGATGTCCCGGTCGTCCCAGGCGCAGTTGATGCCGATGGCAGCTTTTTTCTCCGACGTTTGCACCGAGTAGATGGGCAGACTGCGCCCGTTGGAAGCACAGAATGCCTGTTTGGGCGGCAGAAACAGGCTGTCGCAGGCAAACGCAGCGGTGAATCCGACCAGTGCAAGAGCGACTGCACAGCAAAGAGCGGCTTTCAGCGAGCCTCCTGCACGAAAAACAAAAGTCTTCATAGAAATGAAAATCCCTCCTTTGTCCCCAGTTTATGCGGGCAAAGGAGGGTTGAGCACCAAACGGCTTACAGAGCGGACAAAAAGGAGAGGACCTCCCGATTAAAAGCTTCGGGCTGTTTGGCAGCGCAGAAGTGGTCGGCGCCGGGAAGGCAGACAAAGCGGGAGCGCGGCAGCGAGTGGGCAATCAGCAGGCTGTGCTGATGGCGGATCATGTCGTGCTGCCCGACGATGACCAGAGCGGGCATCGTCAGCGCCGCAAGCTGGTGCGGAGAGATGTGCGGATGGTTGACCATCAGACCCAGGATCTGCTGCTTTTGACGAAAGTTCTGCGAAAAGGGAGAGAGCAGACCGCACAGGTGATATTCTGCCACAACAGGCAGCTGGACAAGAGGACGCATCCCCTGAGGCGCAAGGTTTGCACCATTGAGGATGAGCGAGCGCACCCGCTGCGGGTGGGCAAGAGCGAAGGTCAGCGCCAGATTACCGCCGTCCGAAAAGCCGAGCAGGTGAGCTTTGGGAATGTGCAGGGCATCCATCAGCCGCAGCAGGTCCTGTGCAAAAACAGAAAAATTCAGCTTGCCGCGACCGGCGCTCGACCGTCCCTGCCCTCTGGTGTCCATCAGCACCAGGCGGAAGCGGGCGGAGAAGGCTGCAATCTGTCGGGCAAAGTAGCGGTGGTCCTCACCGTTGCCGTGCAGCAGGATGAGCGTCTGCGCGTGCGGGTGGGGAGAGGGGTATTCCAGATAAAAAATTTGTGCGTCTGCGCTTTGCACAAGACCGCTGCGTGGCTGCATAGGGCAAGCCTCCTTTTACGAATTTAAAAAGTTTACAAAACCATTATACTATGGAAATCTATGGCAGGCAAATGCAACTTGCAATAAATCTTAAAATCAGATATACTGAAAGCATCCAAACGGGAAACGGAAAACTTTTTATGGGGAAATAATAGGAAATTGTGTGCAAGGAGGGACTCCTATGGATAAAAAATGGAAGACGGCAGCAATCGCCTGCCTTTGTACGGTAGCTGTGCTGTCGGTCAGTTTTTCGGCGGTGACACTGGCAAGGCTTAAAAAGCTGGAAAGCAATCTGTCGCAGGTGCAAAACTCGGTGACCAGCATCGACAGCGACATCAACTCCACCCTCAACACCGCCATCACCACCATCACCCAGACGGCGGAAAAACAGGCGAGCATCGTGTCCGACTACAAGGTTGTATGGGGAGAGTGCAGCCAAAAGGAGAAGACCATGCAGATGACGGTGCGCATCATGCCAAAGGAGTTCAGCGACGACACCCAGGTGCGGGTCCGGTACAGCGGCTATTCACTCAAGGGAGAGGGCTATGATATGGTCTTTGACACCGAAGGCTTTGACGAGCAAAGCGCATCGGCGGCTCGGGTGGAGTCGGGCGTGTATGAGGCGAGCATCACCATTCCGCTGGTGGACTGTGTGAGCTTGAGTGCAGAGGTACAGGAAGGACAGACGGTGCGCCAGGAAAAGTTGGAGGACCAGTATACGGCGTGGGGATTGGAGCTGCTACATCCGCAGATGGAGGGCGGCTTCGATTACTACAAGGCAAGCGCCTCCGATAAGACCAGCATCGACTATGAAGCCTATGCCAACATCGACCTGATGAACAGCTATGACGCAGGCGGTGTGATGAGAGGTCCCAAGATGACCGGCGCTTCGGTCAGCCTCTACCTCAACGGGGAGGAGCTGCTGACCCGCCAGCTGGGAGAAGAGACCGAAGAGGGTCAACCGACGGTCAGCTATAAACAGGAGGATGGCTCGGTCAAAAAGGTATACAACAACGAGGAGCCGGGCAGCTATCTGTGGAACGGTCAAATCCAGAACCTCAAGGAGGACGATGTGATTTCGATGGTGATGCGGGTGCAGGATGAAAACGGCTTCACCTACGAGCAGGAGGTCAGCAGATGGACCGTCAGCATCAAGGACGGCTGGGTCCAGACCCGAGATGAAACATCCGGTGGAATCTTAATCAAATAAAAGAAACGCCCTGCTGCCGCAAGATTTTGGGCAGCAGGGCGTTTTTAGGATACAGGGATTGATTTACCAATCTTTGCGCATCTGTATCTCGCGGCAGACCTTGCCCAAAAAGAAATACTCCACCTCTTTGACCTCCTGAAATCCGATGTCGCTATACATTTTGCGTGCAACGGTATTTTCAAGGGATACGCTGATGAAAAGAGGGTCGTCGCTGTGGCTGCGGTGAAAATCATCCAGAAATTCCAGCGCCGCCTGTTTGCCATATCCTTTTCCCTGGTACTGTTTGCCAATCATAAAGCGGCTCATCGACCAGCCGGGGATTTGGTCATCATAGTCATACAGAATGAATCCGACCATGGTATCCTGACAGTAGATCCCTAAGGTGTACAGATTTTCCTCGTAGGCAGCCTCCACCAGCGACTGCTTGTTGTCGGCAACAAAATCCTTTTGACTGTCATCGATCGTCAGCTCCATACATTCCCAATAGTTGGAGCGGTCGATCTTGCGAAATTCCATCTAAAGAATCCTCCTTGATTGGTTGTGATAATTTTGGCTGATCAATAGAAATGCTTTTGGAATCACCTTGCTTTTGTGGATGCAGCTTTATACTAGCATAAATCAGAGGAAAATACCAGCGGACGCTCCGGCAAGATTTGGCTTATAAAGGGCAAATTTGTAAGGGATAAAAAAGAAAAATCCCCAAACGTGTAGGTTTGTCAAACATATTGGACAGT
>FR880161.1 GCA_000435195.1 Clostridium sp. CAG:169
CATGCAAAACAGTGCTTTGCCGCCTTTGACCGCTGCCGCGATGCACTGTACGCCCGCCTGCTGTCCGGCTCCCCTCTGGAACAGCTGGTGTCCGCTCCCGAATTTGCTGCCTGAATGATTTTTAGAAACGATATTTTTTACAGGAGGTTTTGTCGATGAATCGAATTGCTGTAATCTACTGGTCTGGAACCGGAAACACCCAAATGATGGCAGAGGCTGTTGCACAGGGCGCCAAGGATGCCGGAGCCGAGGTAACCTTGCTGTCGGTATCGGACACCGATGCTGCCGCTGCCTCCTCCTATGATGCGCTGGCGCTGGGCTGCCCGGCTATGGGTGGAGAGGTGCTGGAGGAATCGGAATTTGAGCCTTTCTTTTCTGAATTGGAAGGCAAGCTGTCCGGCAAGAAGGTCGCGCTGTTCGGCTCCTATGACTGGGGAGATGGACAGTGGATGCGGGACTGGCAGCAGCGCACCGAAGCAGCGGGCGCAAAATTGGCTGCTGCCGAAGGCTTGATCGTCCACCTCACACCAGAGGCAGCGGACTTAGAACAATGTGCTGCACTGGGAAAAAGTCTGGCAGAATAATCGAGAATTTTCATTCGGCTCCCCCTTGCCGGATGAAAACCAAACCACAAACTGCTTCTTTTTAATTTGAATGCTCTCTTTTCAAATTTCTCTCTTATCAAAATTTCCCTCAAAACAAACGCGGAGTCTTTTGTACAAAAGACTCCGC
>FR880162.1 GCA_000435195.1 Clostridium sp. CAG:169
GCAATAAAAGAACCGCCCGAGCGCACCACAATGGTGTACTCGGGCGGTTTTATGATTCCCTACTGGTTTTTCTTCTGTTTATTTTCCATTGCAATCAGGGCATCCTTGCGGGAAAGGTTGATTCTGCCCTGGCTGTCGATGTCAGTTACCTTGACCAGAATCTCGTCATCAACATTGACGACATCCTCTACGCGCTCTACACGTTTGGTGTCCAGTTTGGAGATATGTACCAGACCTTCCTTGCCGGGAGCAATTTCAACAAAGGCGCCGAAGTTCATCAGACGGGTAACTCTTCCTTTATAGAAAGCACCGACCTCCGGGTCATGCGCGATGGTTTCAATCATGCTGACTGCGCGGGCAACGTTGTCCTTCTGGATACCGGAAACGAATACGTCACCGTTCTCCTCAATGTCAATCTTAACATCGCACTCTGCACAAATCTTCTGGATAACCTTGCCGCCCGAACCGATAACTTCACGAATCTTGTCTACCGGAATCTTCAGGCTGGTCATCTTCGGTGCATACTCGCTGACCTCTTCTCTTGGACGAGGCAGGGCTTTGAGCATGATTTCATCCAGGATGTAGATTCTTGCCTTGCGGGTCTTTTCAAAGGCTTCGCGGATGATGTCCAAGGTTAGACCGTCGATCTTGATGTCCACCTGGATAGCGGTGATACCCTTATGAGTACCGCCTACCTTGAAGTCCATATCGCCGAAGAAGTCTTCCAGACCCTGAATGTCCACCATGGTCATCCAGCGGTCGCCTTCGGTGATCAGACCACAGGAGATACCTGCTACCGGCGCTTTGATCGGAACGCCTGCGTCCATCAGCGACAGGGTGGAAGCGCAGATGGAGCCCTGGGAGGTAGAACCATTGGAGGAAAGCACCTCAGAAACCAGACGGTAAGCGTATGGGAACTCCTCTACCGGCGGGATGACCGGCTCGAGTGCGCGCTCTGCCAGTGCCCCGTGACCAATCTCGCGGCGACCGGGACCTCTGGAAGGCTTGGTTTCGCCGACCGAGTAGGACGGGAAGTTGTACTGGTGCATATAGCGCTTGCTTTCCTCATTGTCGATGCCATCCAGAATCTGTGCATCGGACAGAGGACCAAGGGTGGTAATGGTCATAACCTGTGTCTGACCGCGGGTGAACATTGCCGAGCCATGCACCCTTGGAATCAGACCAACTTCAGCTGCCAGCGGACGGATTTCGTCGATGCCACGACCATCCACACGTTTGCCCTCGTCGAGCAGCCATCTTCTGACAACGAATTTCTGCAATTTATAGATGCACTCGTCGATCTTTGCTGTTTCCTCTGGATACTGCTCGTCGAACTGTGCATGGATTTCCTCGATGACCGGAGCCAGGCGCTCTTCACGAACGTTTTTGTCGTCGGTGTCCAGAGCAAATTTTACCTTGTCGATAGCGAATTCTTTGATTGCCTCGAACATGGCAGGGTCTACCTCCTGCGATTCGAAGGTAAATTTCGGTTTGCCGATTTCTGCCTGTACATCTGCGATGAACTGTGCAATCTTCTTAATTTCCTCATGACCCTTTGCAATCGCTTCGAGCATGGTTTCGTTGTCCACCTCGTTGGCGCCTGCTTCGATCATAACGATCTTCTCGCGGGTACCGGCAACGGTCAGCTGAAGGTCGGAATGCTTTCTCTGCTCCTCGTTCGGGCAGATGATGATTTCACCATCCACCAGACCAACCTGCACACCGCCGATTGGACCGTTCCACGGAATATCCGAGATGGACAGCGCAAAGGAGGTACCCAGCATACCGGCAACCTCCGGGGAGTAGTCCTGATCAACCGACAGAACGGTCATAACAACCGAAACGTCGTTGCGCATATCCTTCGGGAACAGCGGACGGATTGGGCGGTCCACCAGACGGGAGGTCAGGATTGCCTTCTGGGAAGGACGGCTCTCACGCTTGATGAAAGAGCCGGGGATTTTACCTACCGCATACAGTTTTTCTTCAAAATCGACCGACAGAGGGAAAAAGTCTACCCCTTCACGCGGTTTCTGGGAAGCGGTCACATTGACCATTACTGTGGTATCGCCGTAGCGAACCAATACCGAGCCGTTTGCAAGACAAGCCATCTTGCCTGTTTCAAAGCTGATCTTTTTGCCGGCAAGCTCGGTTTCAAACACTCTAAAGTTTTCAAACATTTGTCGCAGCCTCCTTGACGATCATACATCTTCGGCGCGGGCAGGCGGGATATTACTCTTTTAGCAAAAAATCCAGCGCCGTTTACACGATGCAGCGACGTTCGATTTGATGCTAAAAACAGTCCTCCCTACCAGCCCGTAGACCGTTTGGGTTGTGGATATACTCAAAAGGCGAAAGTACCGCGGATTTCTCCGAGATACTTCCGCCCTCTTGACACAAAATGAAATTACTTTCTCAGGCCAAGCTTTTCGATGATTGCACGATAACGGTTGATGTCTTTTTTCTTGAGGTAGTTGAGCATGTTGCGGCGACGACCAACCATCTTGAGCAGACCGCGTCTGGAGTGATGGTCGTTCTTGTTTGCTTTGAAGTGCTCGGTCAGGTCGTTGATTCTCTTGGTGAGGATTGCGATCTGTACCTCTGCGGAACCGGTGTCGGTGTCATGCAGTCTGTTCTGTTCGATTACCTGAGTTTTTTCTTCTTTTCTCATCATGGTTACATTCACCTCATAAAAATATTTCGCCGGTGACTGGGTACGAGGCTGGTGAAGATGCCCGATTGTTTTCTGGCTGCAAAACTCTGCCCTCCAAAAAATCTACGCGGCGGTATCCTCGAACTGGGTCATGGCAATGATGTTGTGAGCGTTCACTCACCAGACTATTATAACACGGCAAACTCCTTTTGTAAAGGGGCATTTTGCCTTTTTTTGTACAAGCTAATCGGGCTGCACCAGACTATCCACAAACAGCATCTGTTCGATGTTCTGTGCAACCTCCTCCTGCACGCTGCACTTGTCCGCAGCAATCTGCTCACGCAGGCGGTCGATGCTTTCGAAGCGCCGCTCCGGGCGGACAAAGCGGAAGAAATAGACCTCGACGGTCTTGCCGTATAAATCGCCGCTGAAATCCAAAATATAAGTTTCTGCCAGCGGACCGTCCGACCCTACTGTCGGTTTGACACCGACGTTGGTCACCCCGCCGTACAGCTTGCCGTCGATGTTGACGATGGTCGAATAAACCCCGTAGCGCGGCACGATATGAAAGCGCGGAAAGACCTGGTTGATGGTTGGAAAGTCGAGCATCCTGCCAATCTGGTTGCCGTGTTCCACCTTTAGACGGATGCAGAAGCGTCTGCCGAGCATCCGGCTTGCGTCGTCCATCCTGCCGTCCAGGATTGCCTGACGGATGCGGGTAGAGCTGACCGGCTTGCCGTCGAGCAGCACCGGCTGGATGATGTTGAGTCCCACTCCATGCTCCGCTGCCACCTGGGACAGCAGACGGGTGTCCCCCGCTCCCTTCTTTCCAAAGGTAAAATCGTAACCGCAGCTGAGTTCTCTGGCTCCCATTCCTTCGATCAGCATCCTTTCCACAAATTCGCGGGGTTCCACATCCTTAAAGCTGTCAAACTCCGGCATCACCACCATCTCGAAGCCCATTTGCTCGAGCAGAGCGCACTTTTGTTCATCGGGCATCAAGGTAGAGTAATTCTTTTTATTCTGCGGGATTTGGGAAGAGATGGTATAGGTAAAAACGCAGGGAGCAAGCTCCCCGCTGTGCAGCGCCGCTTCCAGCACCTGCCGGTGTCCGATATGCAGCCCATCGAACAGACCCAACGCAACCGACGCGCCCTTCCCGGAAGGTGGTCTTACAAAATCCCTTACCACTTTCAAATCCCTTTTCCCCGTTTCTTCAATATTTTCCAGTAACATTATAGACAAAATTCAAACAATTTGCAAGGCAATTTGCCCGATTTTGTTTGATTATCTTTTAACGAAAACTTCTGCTCCCATCTTCCCCCCAGGCTCCCCTATTCGGGGAACTGCTGATTTGCTCACCTTCCCCAAGGCTCCCCTGTGTAGGGGAGCTGCTGATGCAATCAACTGAGGGGTAATCTCTGGCAGCTGTCATCTAACCCCTCTGAGACGACAGCATCGCTGTCGTGTCATCTCCCTTTGTTAAGGGGAGACGTTCCGGCACAATCAGCTGAGGGGGAACTTCACAGCTGTTAGATGGCAAACAGCTTGTGCAGGCGCAGCTCTTGGCTTTCCCAGTCCGGGCAGCTCAATCCCAAAAAGACGCCGCCTTCTCCAAAGACAGCCACGTCCCCCTGCCAGCCGGCAAAGTTCTGTGTGCCTTCCAGCCGGGCAAGGTCCAGACGAACGCCGTTGCGGTACATCTGCTCCTGCTTTCCGCCCAGATGCAACCTCGGCAGTGAGGAAAACACCCGCTCAATCGGCAGCATCCGTTCTCTGAGCGCTCCCTGTTCGGCAAGCTGCTGCGCCTGCTCCAGTGTCAAAGCATCCTCCAGCGAAAAACCGGCAGCACAGGTACGGCGCAGGGCGGTCATGGTCGCTCCACAGCCCAGCGCTTCTCCAATATCGGCGCAGAGGGTTCTGATATAGGTCCCCTTCGAGCAGTTTACCTCGATGGTATAGCGGTTTTCCTGCGGCTGCGCAGCGGTCAGCTCCAGCGAGTGGATGGTAACCGGTCTGCGCTCCCGCTCCACCTCGATGCCCTGACGTGCAAGGTCATACAGCCGCTTACCGCCGATGGAGATGGCAGAATACATGGGAGGCAGCTGGCTGATCGGTCCGCGGAACCGTTCCAGTACTGCTCGCACCTGCTCCTCTCCTGCTGTGACCGGCTGCCTGGAGAGCAGCTTGCCGGTGGCATCCAGCGTATCGGTGGTATATCCCAGCTCAAAGGTGGCTGTGTAGCTTTTATCCTGGTCGGGCAGCAGGTCGCAGCACTTGGTCGCCCGTCCGACAAAGATGGGCAGCACGCCGGTCGCCATCGGGTCGAGTGTGCCTGCGTGTCCCACCTTGCGGGTACCCAACATTCCGCGCATCTTTGCCACCATATCAAAGGAGGTAAAGCCCTGCGGCTTGTCCATAATGATGATCCCGTCGTTTTTCTGCATCCTTTTCCCTCATCCCTGTGCGTCCAGCTGCTGCTGTACGCTGTGTAATATCTGTTGGTAAACCTGTTCGACCGGTGTATCCTCCACGTTGCAGCCGGCAGCTCCCCGGTGTCCGCCGCCGCCCAGCCGCGCACAGATCGCACTGGCGTCGATGATGCCGTCGGTGCGCACCGAAAGCTTGTATCCCTTGCAGTTCTTATACTGGCGCAGAGTCACCCCGACCAACACCCCTTCGATTTGGCGCGGCAGGGAGGAAATGCCCTCCAACTGGTCATCGGTGACCTGATGAAGATTGATCACATCCCGCGGCAGCACCACCAGCGCACACCTGCCGTCCAGCTCATAGCGCAGATGCTCCAGCGCATAGGCAGTCAGCGCCGCCTTTCCTTTGGTCATGCTGTCGTACATCCGGTGAATCTTCTGCATCTGTGCGCCTGCCAGCAGCAGCTGCTGTGCAATGCGGTGGGTGTCCACCGTGACCGACGGATGCTTAAAGCAGCCGGTATCGGTCACCAGCCCTGTGTACAGGCAATCTGCCATCCGTTCGTCCAAGCCGCTCAGTTCGGTGAGCAGGTCGGTCATCAGCTCGCAGGCGGCAGCAGCGGTCGGACGCAGCAGCAGGCGCTTTGCATAGCCGGTGTTGGACGGATGGTGGTCGATGCACAGGTCCACCCGGTCGGCATATAGCTGCAAAGGTTCGCCCAGCAGGGCATCCGATGCGGTATCGACTGCCACCACCGCCTTTGGGACAAAGGGTGGTTCGGTGTGCGTTCCTTCGCCCAGGTAGGCATACCGGTCGGGCAGCGGGTCCTTGCACAGGACCACCACGCGTTTGCCCAGCTTCTGCAAAGCATACAGCAGTGCAAAACCGCAGCCCAGTGTGTCCCCGTCGGGAGATTTGTGGCAGAGGATGGCAACGTCCTCCATCCCTTGCAGCAGGCGAACCGCTGCCGCAGTATCAATCATCTCTGACATGGGCTGACCCTCCTTTTTCCCTGAAGGTTTATTCTTCTTCCGTACCTTCCTCGTCGTCGTGGCGGATGTCCAGGCTGTTGAGGATTTTTGCGATGCCTGCGCTGTATTCGGTGGAATCGTCTGCGATAAAGTGGAAATCCGGGATGCGGCGCATCTTGATGCGGCTGTTCACCTCATGCTTGATGAAGCCGTTTGCATTGTTCAGTCCCTTTGCCGCTTCCTTTGCCTTCTCCATACCCTCCAGCGAGCTGATGTATACCTTACAGTG
>FR880163.1:0-24209 GCA_000435195.1 Clostridium sp. CAG:169
GTGCAGCTGCCCAGCTGTTTTTTCTGGAAAAGCGTCGACAGAAGAGCGAACCGGTCTTTGACAATATCGGACGACCCTTCCGAAAGAGGAGGAGAGCGCATAGGATAAAACTGTCAGGAGGAAGCGCTCGGGTGTCTTCCTGCTGTAAAATAAGGAAAGAGGCTAAGGAAATTTTCCTTAGCCTCTTTGCGCTTTTTAAATATTGATTAAGAAAGAGCGGGGGAAGCCACGATGCAGGCGGAGATGCCGTTTTGCTCCAGCAGCCGGATGCGGGCATTCAGCTGTTCCTGCGTCAGTCCCTCTGCGTCGATGACGGCGGTCAGCTGACAGCCGTCCATCTTCTGCACCAAAGCTGCACTGGCAGTTTGCAGGGTGTTTTCCGGGTTATCAGCCGGATTCGGGATGGACACCGCTTCGGTGGTGAAGCCGTTGCCAAAGCTCTGGATGCGCAGGTCTGCCACCGCACGCTCACCCACTAAAGCAGCCGGGTCGCCAAAGTACATGGCGGTATTTGCACCCAGCAGGCGGGAAGAAGGGAACATGGCAGACAGCTCGACACCCTGCTCGGCAGCGTATGCGGTCATCTGTTCGATATATTGTGCCAGGAAGGCGTGCTTGTCGTCCGAGGCGTGTGCGCCGTAGTCAATCATGTCCAGCGAGTAGCCTTCCGGGAACTGGACCTCCTGCAGGATGATTTTCTGGAAGCCTGCCTTGATGGCATCGTCAATGATGTGGCGGATATAATCCTGACCCGACTGGGTGAACGGGTCAATCCAGGGTTTGCCGCCTTTGTCGGGGGCATCGTCCACCCACAGTACATCCGAGTCCATATAATAGGTGGAGGCGCTGTTGTCCGCCAGCGGGTAGATGTTGTCGTGGAAGGTATAGATGGAGGCGACCGGCATCAGTCCCGCATCCAAAATCTGTTGGGCAGTCTGTTGCAGGTCGATGGGATGCTCGGCAGTCACGCGGGCATTCACCGTCTCATTGTAGTCGATGGAATAATGCACCGTGCCGTCCTGCGATTTTAAGTCGAACAGGATGCTGTCATATCCCTGCTCAACTGCCTGCTGAAGGGCTTGGGAAAACGCCTGTGGGTCTGCGACCGTCTGGTTATCCAGGTAGGCGGTTTTGGAGGCGGTCAGCTCGGACGGCTCGGACGGTTTTTCCGGCTCGTCAGCCGGTGGGGCAGCCTCCTGTTGCTGCGGCTGTGCAGCAGGCTCAGAAACGCCGGGGACCATCTCCTGTTGCTCGGTGGGTCCATTCTGCTTTTGTGAAATCCAATCGCTGACAGGACCATATAATGCCCAGCCCAAGCCAAACAGGACGACAACAGCAGCAATAATCGCGGCTGCCCGCGCAAGGATGCTACCTGCCGACCGCCGGTAGATCCTCTTGTGACGTTTGATTTTATAAGGTCTTGCCATTTACGGAATCCTCCCTAAACAAAGTGGTGATTTAAGCGGGAAGCTGGTTGCCCAACAGACCGAACAGCGCCAAGGACAGGATGCCAAGGCACAAGAAGGTGATGGGGAACCCGCGGAAGATTTTGGGAATGCGGGTGAGGGACAGGCGGCTGCGCACCGACCAAAGAATCAACAGAGCGGCGGTAAAGCCTACTCCCGCACCCAGACAGTAGCCAAAGAAGGAGAAAAACTGGGAGGTGGTGCTCATGCGCGAGGCAATCAGCAGGCTGCCTAAGGTAACGCTGTTGATGCCATAGAAGGGTAAAGCGTCCTTGACCTGCATAAACAGCTGTGGGCGCAGGTGTTTGACCAGATAATAGACCAGCAGCATCACAGCGCCGTTAATCAGCAGCATCCCCAGGGTAGAGAGGCTGGTCAGCGGCAGAAAACCGATTTTCAGTCCGGTGTACAGCACCTTTGCCCGGAAAAAGGCATTAAACAGATAAGCGGGAATCGAGGAGAGCGCTGTGACCAGCGTCAGCAGACCGCCGACGGTGAGCAGCTGGCGCAGCGAGCGCTTTTCATACAGTCCCGGGATGTCGACAGCGCGGGTGAACAGCAGGTTTTCCAGAGCAAATGCGGTCAGAAAAGCCGCCATCACTTCGGTTAAGTAAATCATTTCTGCTCACCTCCCTGCGGTGCAGATGCTTGTGCGGCGTTCTCGCCGGCTTTCATGGTAAAATACAGGACGACGCGGTGGACCAGCCGGCAGAAGGCGGCAAAAAAGCCAAGGAGCAAAAATCCTCCCAAAGCCATCTGCGCAGTGGGGATGCGGGGCGTATTTTGCAAAACGGGGAATCCCCAAAGGCTGCCGGTGGCAGAAAGCTCGCGGATAGCGCCGCAGACAAAGGCGACCAGCGTTGCACCCAGCCACTGACGCAGGGCAAAGCCGAGCGCCTGTGACGGCTTTTGCAGCTGCACCTTTTCCACTGTGTAGATGAGCAACGAGTTGACGCAGATCAGGGAAAAGTAAACACCCAGCGAATCAAAGATCAAAGGCGATACGTTTTTCACCATCATGCGCGATGGAATCAGCAGCAGGCAGGAAATCAGCGGGTACAAAACCGCGCGCCAGGGCTGCGGGACCTTTTTTCGCAGCAGGCTGGCAATCAAGACGGTGGGAATAAAGCAGACGAGCATAACTGCCGAAATAGCGGTGGTGCCGGTCAATCCGTAGGAAGGGATGACCACCAGCGGCAGAGCAAGTCCCAGACTCAGCAGGGGATTTTTATAGAAGATGCCCTGCGTCTTGCGCAAAAAGCGCTGATATTTACGGACATAGGTTAGATTCATCCTTGCTTGCCTCCTTGTTCGGTGCGGTTGTCCGGCAGCTGTTCCTGCTGGTTCATCCAGGGAATGAGGAATTCACACAGGGTATCGAATGCCGGAGCCAATGCGTTCATCAGCAGTACAGCAAAGACAGCGCTGAATTCCAGAGGACTGTAGTAGCGGAAGACCATTGTCAGCAGTCCGGCACACAGACCGTAGATGACCCGCGCGATGCGGTACTTGGGGGTAGTGACCGGGTCGTTGATGATGTACACTGCGACAAAGAAGAGGGAACCGGCAAAGACTTCGTTGGCAATCGATTCCAGAGGGCTGACACCATACGGATGGTTGATGGCAGAAAGGACGGCAATCGGCAGCAGGAAGCTGAGGGTGGTGTACCACTTTGCAAGGTTGCGGGCAATCAGATAGACCAGACCGGCAAAGATAATCAAAGTGTAGGTGGAGCCGAGCGGACCGGGGAAATTGCCCAGGAAAAGCTCGGTCAAGCCCAGTCGGGGGATGCCGCCCAATTTCAGCGTGGCAGTGGGACCCTGAAGCAGGGTGACCGTCTGGTCGATGGTGACAGGCAGCCTTTGCAGCGGCTGGGTGTAGGCAAACATCTGGGGATTCCAACAGATGATGGCAAAGGCGACACCTGCTGCTGCCGGATTAAAGATGTTGTGACCGGTTCCGCCAAAGGGCGCCTTGCACACCAGGATGGCAAACAGCGAGGCGACCACAATGACCGTCAGGTCGATGGCAGGCGGCATCAACATCGAGATGATGACACCGGTGACCGCTGCGCTCAAATCGCGCAGGTTGACCCGACGATAGGTCAGGTAGCTGCACAGCCAGTCGGCAGCAAGGCAGGTCAGAACAGCGACCGCGCCAATCACCAGTACGCGGGGACCGTAGTAGAAATAGGACATAAAGTACAGCGGCAGCAACGAAATCAGAGTGTCGCCCATGATGGTGCGGCAGGATTCGGGGTGCCGGATGTAGGGTGCGTGGTGTAGTGATGAATTCAAATCGAAAGTCTCCTTTCAAAAAAGGCTGAAAGCAAGGCAGTCTACTGCTTGCTTTCGCCGGTAAGCCGGTCTTTGGCACCGATGATGGTGTGCGCAAGGTCCAGCCGGGAAGGACAGATGTAGCTGCAGCTGGAGCAGCCGATGCAGCTGTGCAGCCCAAGGGAGATCGCTTTTTGCGAATGGTTGGTGGTGATACACTGGTACAGCTTGTGCGGGTTGAGTCCCGATGGGCACGCCTCGATGCACCGTCCGCAGCCGATGCAGCTGTACAGCTGCTCCTGACGGTCCACGCGAAAGGCAAGGATGGAGCTGGTGCTGGCGCGGATGAGGGTGTGGTCAGGGTCGCTGATGCGGATACCGTGCATTGCTCCGCCCTCCAGAATATAGGACGGCTCCCGCAGCAGACCGCAGCGCTCGAGTAAAGAGGAAACCGAGGTCCCGATGCTGACCTCAAAGTTACGCGGGTTGGTTACACAGTTTCCGGCAACGGTGACAAAGGAGGTTGTCTGCACCTTGCCCTCGGTGATGGCGCGGTGCAGGTGCAGCAGAGAAGCGGCTCCGGCGATAAAGGTCTGTTTGCCCAGACTGCGGAAGGCGCGGGTTTCCATCGGGTAACGTCCCGACATCTGGCGTACCTCCACCGATTCGATGAAGGATGGAATTCTTATGTCTGTCAGCGACATATTTTTATATACAGCGACGAAGCGGTCGGTTGCTTCCAGCGCAGAAGCCAGCCAGTTTGCCGATTGGACAATCTGGTTGCGGCAGAAGAGCATGGGATTGATCTGGCTGGAAACATACGGCTCGTCATCGATGGCGTCGATGCAGATGGTTGTGATTTTCTGCCGGGCGGACTGTTCAATCTTATCCGCCAGCGGTTTGCCGTCGTGTTCGTCGATGATGTTGGCGCGGCGGGCAATGTCCGCCAGCTGCTGCCAGCTGAGCGGACGGGACAGGTCGCAGCCGTGTTCAAATGTCGGCGCTTGCAGGGTAGTGGCGCTGTAAAACGGCAGAAAAGGCTTGGAAATGGCAGGTTCCTTCTCTTGCTCCAAAAGGATGCCGTTGGAGGAACCGGTCGTCAGCCAATGAAAAAATGACATGAAAGAAAAAACTCCTTTCGATAAATACAAGGCAAGGGGTGAAGACAGTGTGCAAAGGAGGATGCAGCCATGCAGTTTTTTGTGGATCGTGATACCGTTCGGATGCTGCTGAGCCAAAAGGAAGCAGCACAGCTTTCGTTGTGTTCGCAGCCGGACTGCAACGACCCGAAGGTTTGTGAGAATTTAAGCCGCCTGCTCCGGCGGGCAGCGGTGAGCAGCGGACGGTCTATCCCAAAAGGGGAATTTTCCGTTTCGGTATGCAGCCGGGAACAGGAGATGGAAATTACCCTGACAAGGCTGGGTGCAGCGCAAGGGCAGCGGCAGGTGTGGCGCTTTTGGGAAAGCGAGCAGATGATACAAGGGTGTATCTGCCTGCATCGGCAGCTATGCCATCGGACGAAAGAGTCGCCGATGGAAAGCAGTCTGTACGCAATGACAGGGAAAGAAGGTCCGAGCAGCTTTTATTGTTTGAGTTTGAATCTGCCGTCCACATGGGAGAAAAAAGCGGAGTGCATCCTGCTGGAATATGCACAAAAGGCAAAGCACCCGCTGCTGGCACAGGGGGTGCTTGCCGAGCGCGCGGTTTGTTTGGTGCAGAAAAAGGCGGTGGAGCGCATTGCAGAAAGCTTTGGGCGCTCCGGCTAAAGGGTCCTGTGCAGAAAAAGTCTTAGTCAGCCGGCAGCAGGGTGCGCATGGCTGCGGCGTAATCCTCTTTCGAGAAGAGGTAGGAACCGGCAACCAAAACGTTGGCTCCGGCTTCGATGCAGGTTTTGGCGGTTTCCTGGTTGACACCGCCGTCCACCTGGAGGTCAATCTCGCGTCCGCTCTGCTCAATCCAGCTGCGGATGGAGCGCACCTTGTCCATCATATCGGTCATAAATTTCTGTCCGCCGAATCCCGGCTCTACGGTCATCACCAGCACCATCTCCACCTGGTCGAGGTAGGGTTTAACCAGCTCTGCCGGGGTGTTCGGCTTGATGGAGATGCCGGCTTTGCAGCCCAGCTGATGGATTTCCTGGATGGTGGCATCCGGGTCGCTGTCCGATTCAAGGTGGAAGGTGATGATGTCTGCCCCTGCTTTGGCAAAGTCTTTGGCATAGCGCAGCGGCTCGCTGATCATCAGGTGTACGTCGAAGATGCCGTCAAAATCCTTGCGGATGCACTTCATAACCGGTGCGCCGAAGGAGATGTTGGGAACAAAATGTCCGTCCATGACATCGATGTGCAGCCACGGAGCGCCTGCCTGCTGCATTTTGCGGGCTTCCTGACCCAGCTGAGAAAAATCTGCGGACAAAATCGAAGGGGAAATCTTTATCATAAAGGGCACGACCTTTCCAAAAAGTAAGATTTGCTCTGCCGAATGGCAGAAGAATACCATTTTATTTTAAACCAACTGTCATAAAAGGTCAATCGTTTATCGGCGCAAGAGGTCTGATGATAGGATAAATTTTTGGTTTGTTTACATTCAATGGGCATACGAAAGGGATTTGAAAAGTTTGACAGAGGGGGTTTTACACAGCAGCGTTTTTGTGGTAGTATAAAAATACAAAATTCCTGTCGCGCGGACAGGAACCGGACTATGAGAAGGAGAGGATAGAAAATGATCGATCGCAGAATGATTCCTGCTTTGGGAAAGGAAATCTCCCGTCTGGGTTACGGAGGAATGCGTTTTCCGAAAAACGGCGATGAGGTGGACGTGGATGCAGCGGTGCAGCTGCTGAGAAAAGCGTACGAAATGGGCATCAACTATTTCGACACCGCGATGGTCTACCACAAGGGAGAATCGGAAAAAATCTTTGGCAAGGCGTTTGAGCCGTATCCGAGGGACAGCTATCTGATCGCAGATAAAATGAGCATCTGGCTGTGCAGCGACGAAGAGGACATGAAAGCCCGCTTCTACAACCAGCTCAAAACCTTGAAGACTGACTACATCGATTTCTATCTGGTACACAGCCTCAACCGCAACCACTATAAAAAGGTAAAGGACCTGCACTGCGTGGAATTTTTGCAGCAGATGAAGCAGGAGGGCAAAATCAAACACCTGGGCTTTTCCTTCCATGACACCTATCAGGTGTTCACCCAGATTTTGAATGATTATACCTGGGATTTTGTACAGATTCAGCTCAACTACCTCGACTGGCACAACCAGGGTGCAGAGCAGCTGTATCGTGAGCTGGAAAGACGCAACCTGCCGGTCATGGTCATGGAGCCGGTGCGCGGCGGCTATCTGGCGACCATCGACAGCGAGCGTGCCAAACCATTTTTGGAGCTGGAGCCACAGCGCTCGATTGCCAGCTGGGCAATCCGTTGGGTGGAATCGCTGCCACAGGTCGCTGTTGTGCTCAGCGGTATGAGCGATTTGCAGCAGCTGGAGGACAACGTTGCCACAATGACCCACTTTGAGCCGATGAACGAGCAGGAGCTGGCAGCTATCGACCGGGTGGTCGAGGAGATTCGCAAGGTCAACGAAATCCCCTGCACCGGCTGTCGGTACTGCATGGACTGCCCGATGGGTGTGGACATCCCGGAGATTTTCTCCATCTACTCCCAGTACAAGATTTTTGGCAAGGAGAAAGCGTTTGTTCAGGACTATGAAGAGGTGGTCGAGCATGGAAACGGTGCGGAGCATTGTGTCCGCTGCATGGCATGCACCACAAAATGTCCGCAGATGATTGCGATTCCAGATAAGCTGGAGATGATTGCCAAGCTGTATGCCCAGAAAAAGGCGGAGCTGGAAGCCGCCGAAGCAGCAAAGTAAGAAAACTTTTGCAATAAATAGAAGGACCTCGCAAAAGCGAGGTCCTTCTATTTATTGCAGCTTTAGACGGTAGATGCGATGCGGCTGGATGGTTTCGTTCCAATAGCAATAGCTTTGGGGAGGCGTGCAGATTTCGAGCAATTCTACGCCAAGGCGTTCGAGAGTTTTGTAGGAGGCGATATTGTCTTCATCGCAGGTGATGTCCAGATACTCCATTCCATGCGCTTTTGCCAATGGGAAAAGCATTTGACAGGCGGCGGCAGCATAGTGATGCCCACGATGTGCCAGGTCGATTTCATAGCCGATGTTGCCGTTGTAGTAAGAATGAAAGTTGTGACCGACCCGCAGACTGATTTTTCCAATGGGCTGGTCAGAGCCGCTTAAAAGGATGTTGTAGTAATAAAAAGGAATTGCCTGCTGGTCACCGGGATTTTTCTCTATGATTTTTAACGTTAGAGGATGACCGGCAATCGTGTCAAAATGATTGAAAAAAAGAAACATGGACCCTTACCCTCCGCATATTATAATCATTAGAATATTTATGAATTGA
Organism: Clostridium sp. CAG:169; assembly: GCA_000435195.1. Lineage (GTDB taxonomy): Bacteria > Bacillota > Clostridia > Oscillospirales > Ruminococcaceae > Negativibacillus. Next base: position 8,172 of record FR880163.1, read on the forward strand.
ATATAGCAGAAAAAAGCCCAGGGGTCAAGGCATTGTCTTGACCCTTGGGCTTGATGCACATCATTGATAAGAGGGAAAAGTTTACTCGATTGCGATGTATTTGTGTCCTTCTACCTGTTTAGCTTCCTTCTTTGGAACGGTCAGCTGCAGGATGCCGTTTTCAAATTTCGCCTGAATGTCCTGCTCGGTCAGCTGGTCGCCGACATAGAAGGTACGGCTCATGCTGCCGGCATAGCGCTCGCGGCGGATATATTTGCCATCCTTATTCTCCTGGTCTTTGTCCAAACCTTTTGCGGCGCTGATGCTCAGGTAGCCGTTTTCCAGCTGGACGGTGATTTCATCCTTGGAAAAGCCCGGCAGGTCGATGTCCAGCTCGTAGCTCTTTTCACCTTCGCGGACATCGGTCTTCATCATGTTCTGAGCGTGTTTGCCGTACAGCGGGCGGCCCATCCGTTCGAATTCCTTATCGAAATCGAAGTTCATCATATCATCAAACAAATTTTCACCAAAGATGCTAGGCAGTAACATAAATCATTCCTCCGTTTTCAATCCATTTTGTTTTGTTCGTTGGAACATCAGGAAGAGGCTTTCAACGGTTTGCTGCGGGAGGCTCCTTCTGGAATCTCCTGCGTGCCTGGAGGTCTTTTTCTTTTGTTCTGAACCTAGTATAGCTCGCAATATTAGCACTGTCAATAGGTAAGTGCTAATATTTACTTTTAGTTAATAAACATCATATTTTATACGATAAGTTAATAAAATCTGCGATTTTCCCAGAAAAATACCCTCTGCTTTCGATTGTAAGCGGTGAAAGCAGAGGGCTTGCTTGCAAAATACAGGGTGCGTTTATTTAAGAATCTTTGCCTTTTGCAGGGCAGTGATGATGAGAGGAATCAAAATGAGCTGCAAAACGATAGCAGGAACGGCATTGATGAGTGCGCCTGCAATGAATGCCTGGAAGGTGAAGCTGCCGCCGGAAAGTCCCATCAGGATGACCTGAGCGATTCCCCAGACGATGCGTCCGACTACCATGGCAGGGACCAGGCTGAGGTAGATGCCTTTGATGTTGTGCTGGACGCGGGAGTAGACCAAGCCGCTGACCAGACCGTAGGTTGCCATCTCAAACGCCATAGCAAGACCCACCGGGTACAGCGGAGGCATCTGGAACAGCAGGAAACGCACCGGCGGCAGAATCAATCCCACCAAAGCGCCGTAGGGAGCGCCGCAGATGAAGCCGCACAACAGGACGGGAAAGTGCATCGGGCTGATCATATTGCCGATTTCAGGGATTTGACCGGTCAGAAAGGGGAGCACCAGTCCGATTGCAAGGAAAAGACCCGACAGGACCAGCTTTTTGGTGTTGTGTTTCATAACATATCCTCCTCAAAATGAAAAATGGGTGCCGTATGACAACAGGGGAACTGTCATCGCATCAAGTCCATCCGGTCCGCTTCCGAGATGGAGCGCAGCACACGACAGGGATTGCCCGCGGCAACGGTGTTTGCAGGGATGTCGCGGGTGACCACGCTGCCTGCACCGATAACACAGCCGTCCCCGATGGTCACACCCGGCAGGACGGTACAGCTGCCGCCAAACCAGACATCGTTTCCTACCGTGATGGGACGGGCAAACTCAACGCCCTCGCGGCGCTGCTGCGGGTCAATGGGATGACAGGCAGTATAAAAGCCGCAGTTGGGACCGACCATCACGTGGTCGCCAAAGGTGACCTTGGCACAGTCGAGGATGACGCAGTTGTGGTTGGCGTAAAAATTTTTGCCCAGATGGATGTTGTAGCCGTAATCGCACCAGAAGCTCGGCTCAATCAGAAAGCGTCCATTGGTGCTGCCCAACAGTTGGCGCAGCAGATTGATTCGTTCCTCCCGCTGCTGATGTTCGGTTGTGTTGAAGGCATAGCACAGCTGCTTGCAGCGGGCACGCAGCGCGCGCAGCTCCTCATCGCCCGGAAAGTAGGGCAAACCGGCATCGGAACGTTGTTTTTCTGTCATCGTTTTCACCTCACATACAGTTTGGGGATACCCAGTGCATTATACCACATCCGACCCGTTTTTTCCAGATTTGACAGCTTGTGCAACACAAAAATCAGGCAAGCGGCTGCGCAGAAAAGGTGAGGGTGACCAGCTGTGCGGCATCGCTTTCGATTTCCTGCGGATTTTCCAGCGCATAGTCGGGCAGATAGTGGGTGTAAGCATCCTTTTGCTGCCGGTTGAGGTAGAGCACGCACAGCGCGACCGGCTGCTCCAAGGTGATGTCGGTGCGCCCGGAGATGGCGCTTTGTCCGTAGCCGGTGGCAGCAGGCAGCGACTCCATCTGTGGCTGGATGCGCTGGATGGAGCCAAGGTTCTCCACCGCCAGTGAGCTGATTTGGTGGGTGTCCGGGTCGGTCCGGCAGAGGATGCGACCGGTGCAGGAGGGCTGGTCGATATTTCCCGAAAAGGAGCCGGCGGGCTTCCAGCTGCCGTTTTCCAGGGTGAACAGCTCGAGCGAAAGGCTTTTTGCTCCCTGGACCGAAAAATCGAACAGCTGCGGCTGCTCAATCTCCAGCAGTTGGAGCAGCGCCTGCTCGTTTTGACTGAGTTGGGCGCTTTGAACAAAGCTGGCTGGTTGCTGCTTACATCCGGTATACAGCAGGCAGCACAAGAGGGCGGTCAGGCATAAACAAAAGATGTGCTTCATAAAACTGTCCTCTCTATATGGTTTATAAGGGTGTGTTTTTCACAGTGTATCATAAAACAGAAGGGGTGGACAAGGGGCGAAAAACGAATATTTTTTAGTAAAATAGAATAAAAATCCAACGCTTGACTTTGTAAAAATTGTATGTTATTCTAAAATAGAAAAGAGCATTTGCGGATCATATCGAGCGGTCTGCGGATGCTCTTTTTTGCAGAGCGGGAAAACGGGAATGATTTTATGCAGGAGGGAAAAAGAAAAATGAAACAAACAATGGACAAGGAACGCTGGAAGGGGTGGCTCATCTCCTTCTTTATGGAAACGTTGGGCGGATTTTTGGTGGCGGTGTCGCTGGACAGTTTTGCGGTCAATGCAGGATTTCCACTGACCGGATTTTCGGGCATCGCGCTGATTTTTAACCGACTGTGGGGAATGCCCATCGGTGTGACTATCATTTTACTGAATATTCCGCTTGCCTTTTTGTGCTATAAGCTGTTGGGCAAGGGATTTTTCCTGCGCTCAATCCGCTGTATGATAATTTCCTCCATCTTTATTGATTATATAGGACCGATGCTGCCGGCATACGACGGCGACCGGCTGCTGGCGGCGCTGTGTACCGGCGTGACGATGGGTTTGGGATACGGTCTGATTTATATGCAGAACTCCTCCACCGGCGGTGCGGATTTTGTGGTCATGGCGCTCAAGGCGGTGCGCCCGCACCTGTCGCTGGGCAGGCTGGCATTTATCACCGACGTGGTCATCGTGCTGGCAGGTGGATTTTTGTTCCGAGATGTGGACGGCATCATCTATGGTATGATTGTCAGCTTCATCTTCTCGGTGGTCATCGACAAGGTGATGTACGGTGCAAACGCGGGCAAGCTGACACTGATTGTTACCGAGCATGGCAAGTTGGTCTGCGATACGATTGATGCGACCTGTAAGCGAGGCACGACCATCCTCAAGGCTGCCGGCGGCTACAAGCAGGAGGATAAACAGGTGGTTATGTGCGCGTGCAGCGACAAACAGATGTACCAGGTGCAGCAGGCGGTGAAGGCGGTGGACCCTGCCTCCTTTATGGTGGTGCTGGAATCAAATGAGGTCCACGGAGAAGGTTTTCGTTATATCCAGATGGGGGACTGACCTCCATCTGGATTTTTTTGCATCTTTTTGTTCACGGAATAGAGAAAAAATTGTGTGGCAGAGATATGAATTTTCTAAGCACATGAAAGAATGATAGAAAGAAAATGCGCATAATTTTTTGGAAAATAGTCCTAGAAAAGCCTTTTAAATAGCGCAAATTTGTGGTATATTTATTTAAAGAGGGAAAGGTTGCGTATAGCAACCTTTTGGCTTTATCAAAACACACGAAAAAGATTGAACTTTATTGTCAGTTTGCCCTATTTTTGAAAGGAACTTTCGCAGGTTCAGCCGTACTTTAGTCATCGTTATTAAAATGAGAAGTTTTTTTTGTCGCTTCTGTACATTGCACGAAAAAAATCAAAATCAACTTTTTTGAAAGAAAACTTGCAAAGATGGGACAATGGTGATAAATTAGAGCGGGGCATCTTCTGTCTGCCCTGAAAAAACAGTCGGATATCAGCGCTGGCAAGCGCTTATCAATAAAAAACAGCCGGTGGTGACACGGGCTGCATTTTTCGGTAAATACTGAAAGACCAAACGGGAGGGAAAACACGATGAGAGAGATTAGTGCCAAAGACATTACCGCACAGGTAAAACGTCTTTGCATGGAAGCAAACTCCTATCTTCCTGAGGATATCAAGGAGAAGATCAACGCATGTGAACAGGCTGAGCCATGGGATCTGGCAAAGAACATCCTGGGCATCATTCATGAAAACTACCTGATTGCAGAAAAGGCTTATGTTCCGGTTTGCCAGGATACCGGCGTGGCGTGTGTATTCATGGAGATCGGTCAGGACGTTCACATCGACGGCAACCTGGAGGAAGCAGTCAACGAAGGTGTACGTCAGGGATATACAGAAGGCTGCCTGCGTAAATCGGTCGTCCGTGACCCACTGGACAGGGTCAATACCACCGACAACACCCCGGCTATGATCTACTATGATATCGTTCCTGGAGACGGCTTTAAGCTGACCGTTGCTCCAAAAGGATTTGGCAGTGAGAACATGAGCCAGATCAAAATGCTCAAACCTTCTGACGGGTTGGAAGGCGTCAAGGCATTTATCATGAAGGTCGTTGAGGATGCAGGACCGAACCCATGTCCGCCAATCGTAGTCGGCGTAGGTATCGGCGGCACCTTTGATAAGGCAGCTTTGCTGGCAAAGAAAGCGCTGATGAGAAACACCAACGTCCGCAATGCAGATCCGTTCTATGCACAGCTGGAAGAAGAGATGCTGGAGAAGATCAATGCTCTGGGCATCGGTCCACAGGGCGTAGGCGGCAAGACCACCGCTCTGGCAGTCAACATCGAAAAGATGCCGACCCACATTGCAGGTCTGCCAATCGCAGTCAACATCAACTGCCATGTTACCCGTCATAAAACTGTTGAGTTATAAGAGGAGAAGGTTATGGAAAAGAGAATAACAACTCCACTTACCTTGGAGCAGGTAAAAGACTTAAAATGTGGAGATAGTGTACTGATTTCGGGAGTTATTTACACAGCAAGGGACGCTGCTCACAAACGTCTTTGCGAACTGGTAGCACAGGGCAAGGAGCTGCCGTTTGATCCAAAGGATGCCGTTATCTATTATGTAGGTCCGGCTCCGGCAAAGGGCGACCAGGTGATTGGTTCCGCAGGTCCTACCACCAGCTACCGTATGGACGCTTATTCCCCGACCATGATCGAGCTGGGTCAGCGCGGCATGATCGGCAAAGGTAAGAGAAGCCCTGAGGTAATTGAAGCGATGAAGAAACATGGCGCAGTTTACTTTGGAGCAATCGGCGGCGCAGGCGCTCTGCTGTCCCGCTGCATCAAAAAGGCTGAGGTTATCGCATACGAGGACCTGGGTGCAGAGGCACTCAGACGTCTGGAGGTTGAAGACCTGCCGGCATTTGTCATCATCGACAGCGAAGGCAACAACCTGTACGAAAAAGGTCCAAAAGAGTATCTTGAATCGCTGCGCTAACAGCGGGCAGTGACCGAAAATATTGACAAGAGGTGCAAACAATAATGGAAAAGAAAAAACTGGTTATCGGCGTTATCGGTGCGGACGTTCATGCAGTCGGAAACGCCATCCTCAACCGTGCATTTCTGGACGCAGGCTTTGACGTTACCAACCTGGGCGTACTGGTACCACAGGATGAGTTTATCAAAGCAGCTGTCGAGGTAGGCGCAGATGCCATCTGTGTTTCTTCTCTGTATGGACAGGGCGAGATCGACTGCACCGGTATGAGAGAAAAATGCGACGAGGCAGGCTTAAAAGGAATTCTGCTGTATGCAGGCGGCAACCTGGTTGTAGGTAAAGTTCCGGTAGAAGAAATCGAAAGACGTTATAAAGCAATGGGCTTTGACAGAGCATTTGGTCCAGGCACCGACCCACAGGTAACCATCGCTTGTCTGAAAGAGGACCTGGGCATCGCATAAAAAACCCTCAAAAGCGAATAACGATTTGAGTCTAGATAAAGAGGGTGAAGGCAATGAAGGCTGTTTTGCTGATTGATTTTGGAAGCACCTATACCAAGATTACCGCAGTCGATGTGGATGAAGAGAAAATTTTGGGTACGGCACAGAGCTATACCACCATCGAAACGGACATTATCAACGGCTTGAACAACGCACTTGCAATTTTAAAGGAAAAAATCGGGGACATCCAGTTTGAGGAACAGTACGCCTGCTCCTCTGCTGCCGGCGGCTTGCGGATGGTTGCCATCGGTCTGGTTCCCGAGCTGACCGCAAAAGCGGCAAGACAGGCATCGCTGGGCGCGGGAGCAAAGGTTATCAAAACCTACTCCTATGAGCTGACAGAAGGGGATTTGGAGGAAATCGACCGCATCAATCCTGACATCTGTCTGTTGACCGGCGGCACCGATGGAGGCAACAAGGAAAATATCGTCTTTAACGCACGGATGCTTGCTAAAGCGAAAAATCCTTTTCCAATCATCATCGCCGGCAACCGCAACTGCGCCGACCAGTGTCAGGAAATCCTGAAGGAAAAACAGACCTATGTCTGCGAAAACGTTATGCCGCGACTGGACATCCCGAATGTAGAGCCGGTCCAGAAGAAGATTCGCGAAATCTTCCTGGAGCAGATTGTTAAGGCAAAGGGACTCAGCCGCGCACAACAGCTGGTACAGGGCATTCTGATGCCAACCCCTTCTGCTATGCTGACAGCGATGAAGCTGCTGGCAAAGGGATGTGAGGGAGAAGACGGCATCGGAGATCTGGTTGGAGTGGATTTGGGCGGAGCGACCACCGATATTTATTCGATGTCCTTCGGTCTGCCGACCACCGGCATGACAGCCCTCAAGGGTCTGCGGGAAGAGTATGCAAAGAGAACGGTAGAAGGCGACATCGGTATGCGTTACAGCATCCACGGCATTGTGGATGCTACCGACATCGCCCGTGTATCGGAGCTGTCCGGCTTGAGTGAACAGCGCTGCAAAGAGCTGATTGACTACCTTTCGGTTCATACCGATGTGGTACCGAAGGATGACGACGATGAGCTGGAGGCGCTGGATTATGCGCTGGCTTCCCTTGCCATCGAGGTAGCGGTTACCCGCCATGCAGGACATCTGGAGCAGTATTATTCCCCAATGGGTATCAGCTATATGCAGATAGGCAAGGATTTAACTGCCGTCAAGACGGTCATCGTCACCGGAGGTGCGCTGATTCACACCAAACGCACCGCGCAGATTGCTTCCCATGCATTATTTAATCCACTCGATGCGTTCTCCTTAAAACCGAAGGAGGCGCAGGTGCTGGTGGACCGCAAGTATATTCTGGCGGCCATGGGCATCCTCAGTACCGAATATCCACAGACGGCATTGAGAATCATGAAAAAGGAGTTAGTAAAAGATGGAAACCATTGATATCAAAAATAAAAAATGGTCCGACGACGAATTTTATAAAGTTCGTAAAGAGATCCTCGCTACCTGGGAAACCGGTAAGGAAGTAGACCTCGACGAGGCCATCGCTTACCACAAATCCCTGCCGGAACACAAAATCTTCTCCAACAAGCTCAACAAAGCAAAAAAAGAGGGCGTTACCCTGGTACAGCCAAGAGCTGGTGTTGGTCTGATTGAAAACCATATCGAGCTGCTCAAACACCTTCAGGACGAAGGCGGAGCAGACCTGCTGCCAAGCACCATCGACTCCTATACCCGCCAGAACCAGTATGAAAACTGTGCTGAGGGTATCAGACGTGAAAAAGAGAGCATGGCAAGCGGCAAATTCCATCCATACCTCAACGGCTTCCCGGCAGTTAACCATGGTGTAAAGGGCTGCCGTCAGGTTGTAGAAGCGCTGGATACCCCTCTTCAGGTCAGACACGGTACACCGGATGCAAGACTGCTGACCGAAATCACCTACGCAGGCGGCTTTACCTCCTACGAAGGCGGCGGTATCTCCTACAACATTCCATATGCAAAGAACATTCCGATCGAGCAGACCATGAAGGATTGGCAGTACGTTGACCGTCTGACCGGTATCTATGAAGAAGCCGGCGTACAGATCAACCGTGAGCCATACGGTCCTTTGACCGGCACCCTGGTTCCACCATGTATCTCCCACTCGGTTGCTATCATCGAAGCTTTGGCAGCAGCAGAGCAGGGCGTTAAGAACATCACCGTTGGTTACGGTCAGCTGGGCAACCAGATCCAGGACGTTGCAGCAATCCGCACCCTGGAAGAGCTGACCGAAGAGTACCTGCACAAATTCGGCTACAACGATGTCAACGTTACCACCGTATTCCATCAGTGGATGGGCGGTTTCCCGGCTGACGAAGCAAAAGCATTCGGCGTTATCTCCTGGGGTGCTGCCTGTGCAGCACTGTCCAAGGCAACCAAGGTTATCGTAAAGACCCCACACGAGGCTGCCGGCGTACCAACCAAGGAAGCAAACGCACAGGGTCTGCGCTGCACCAAACAGTTGACCAATATGCTGGTTGACCAGGTTACCATCGGTTCCCGTATGGAGCATGAAAAAGAAATCATCAAAGCAGAGACCCGCTGCATCGTGGATAAATGTATCGCTCTGGGTCATGGCGACATCATCCTGGGCGCAATCGCCGGTATCAACGCAGGTGTCATCGACATCCCGTTCGGTCCGGCAAAATGCAACGCAGGCATCATGCTGCCAGCCCGTGACAACACCGGTGCTGTCAGAATCCTGGAAGTCGGCAACCTGCCATTCACCGACGACCTCAAGAAGTTCCACAAAGAAAAACTGGCAGAACGCGGCAAGGCAGAAAACCGCGAGGTTTCCTTCCAGATGGTTATCGACGACGTATATGCAATCAGCAAGGGTCGTCTGGTAGGCAGACCAAGATATTAATTTTTAATTTTACTGCATCTTAAAAGCCAAAGCGGGCGGCGGAAAAAAGCCCCGCTGCCCGGCGGCTTTTGTTTTAATCAAGAAGGGAGATTTTTAAAATGAAAATCGTAAACGTAGTATGCGCTCCAGGCCGTACAGGTTTCTTCTTTGACGACCAGAAAGCAATCAAAAGCGGTGCAAAATCCGACGGTGCGGCTTACATCGGTCAGCCTGTAACCTCCGGTTTTAAATCCATCCGTCAGGCAGGCGAGTCCATCTCGGTTATGCTGGTTCTGGAAGACGGACAGATCGCATGGGGCGACTGTGCAGCTGTTCAGTATTCCGGTGCAGGCGGCCGTGACCCGCTGTTCCTGGCTGAGGACTTCATCCCGGTTATCGATAAATACATCAAACCTGCTCTGGTAGGCAAAGAAGCAGACAGCTTCAGAGAACTGACCAAGATGATGGAAGCAATCGAAGTTGACGGCAAGAGACTGCATACCGCTATTCGTTACGGTGTTTCCCAGGCAATCCTGGATGCAGTAGCAAAATCCAGCAAACGTCTGATGAGCGAAGTTGTTGCTGACGAGTACGGCACCACCGTATCCGAAAAGCCAATTCCAATCTTCACCCAGTCCGGCGACAACCGTTACGAAAACGCAGACAAGATGATCCTCAAAGGCGCTGCTATCCTGCCACACGCTCTGATCAACAACGTAGAGACCAAACTGGGTCGCGACGGCTCCAAGCTCAAAGAGTACGTTTGCTGGCTGCGTGACCGCATCCTGCAGCTGCGCACAGATGAGTCCTACTGCCCTGTTTTCCATATCGACGTATACGGAACCATCGGTCAGGCATTCGGCGATGACAACTACACCGTTATGGCTGATTACCTGGCAGAGTTGGAAGAGGCTGCAAAACCATTCCACCTGCGCATCGAAGGTCCAATGGACGCTGGCGAAAGAGAAAAACAGATGCTGTGCATGAAAGGTCTGAGAGAAGAGCTGGATCGCCGCGGCATCAATGTTGAGCTGGTAGCTGACGAGTGGTGCAACACCCTGGAAGACGTTATCTACTTCTGCGACAACAAAGCAGGTCACATGGCTCAGATCAAAACTCCTGACCTGGGTGGTATCAACAACACCATCGAAGCAGTTCTGTACTGCAAAGAGCATGGCTTCGGTGCATACCAGGGCGGTACCTGCAACGAGACCGACCGTTCCTGCCAGGTATGTGTAGACTGCGCAATGGCTACCCAGCCAGACCAGATCCTTGCAAAACCAGGTATGGGCGTTGACGAAGGCTTCATGATCGTTTACAACGAAATGAACAGAGTAATCGCTCTGAGAAACGCAAAAAAATGCTAACCGTTTTTAACGGTCCGGCAAAATAAGCAAAGCCGATAGGGATTCTGCAAAGGAATCCCTATCGGTATATCTGCGCAATGCAGGAAGGGAGGCGTTGTATGTCGTATATCAGTCATCTGTACAGCATCTATTTTGCACCAAGAGGAAACGAGCGAATGGCGGAACTGGGAATGCAGATTGCACAGCAGTATCTGCGCCCGATGGATAAGCTGATCGGGATCATCGGTGATGCAGGTTCCGGTAAAAGTATGCTGGTCAAGGGGATGTTCCCCGGACTGGAGTTGACTAATGACGACGAGGGGGTCAACGTTCGTCCGCTGCCGATTCTGGAGATGCTGGATGATCCGCTGGGCATGGGAATCAGCAAGAGAGGCTTTTCTCTGTTTGCCACCCCGCACACCTACCATCTGGATATCCGCTTTGAGCAGGGCTTTACTCAGTGTCCCGAGCTTGCACGCGCCATCATGGCAGCTATCGAAAAAGGCAAGCGGGTGGTGGTAGAGCACTTTGATTTGATTTATCCGTTTTTAAAACGGGAAGGCAGTGACCTGCCGGTCAACGCAGATGTGATGATCGGCGTGGGGGAGGAGGTCATTGTGACCCGCCCGGACCTGTTTGGTCCCATCCCGCAGGATATTGCCAACATTGTTTTTAAATCCATCCGATACAGAAAGATGATTCATTCGGCAGAGGATATCACCGGATATTTTCTGTCGCACGGTCATCCAGAGGATTATGAACACGCAGAAGTAAAGCACGGCTTTGTCCTGTGCTTTAAAGATAAACCAATCGTTTCGTTGGATACGATTGAAAAAAAGGTGCGGGCGGTCATCGAACAGGATGTTCCGATTTCGTTCCATGATGAGGAGCACATCAGCATTGGAGATGTTATCTACCGATGCACTGCGCCGCGCAACCATGTTCGCAGCGCCGGAGAGATCGAAGGCTTTACCCTGATTAAGGATATTCCGTATGACCCGGTGCGCAAATGCTACCTCATCGTCGGTCTGGTTGGGCAGAAGGAAGCTCCGAAGATCGGCTCGGACATTGATAAGATCGAGCGGATTTACTAAAGGGTATCCGTTGCGCCTGTCCGTTTACCCGAAAGGCTGCACAGGCAAGGTGCAGCTTTTCTTTTCGGGAAGGACCGCGCACTTGGAAGGGAGGACATACAGATGCAGAAAGGTTGTACACAGCTTTACTATGGGGACGGCAAGGGAAAAACCACCGCTGCCATGGGACAGATCGTTCGTTGTGTAGGACATGGCTTCAAGGTGCTGGTATACCAGTTTTTGAAGGAACCGAACAGCGGAGAGGTCAGCATCATCCGTTCGCTGCCGGGTGTGGATTATATTGAAAATGAAGGACCAATCCCCTTCATGTTCAATCTGACTCCCGAGCAGCAGGAATTTTATAAGGAAAAATTCCAGAAGAAGTTTGATGAAGTCAGAGAAAAATATTTTACCGGCAACTATGACCTGGTGGTGTTAGATGAAGTGATTGACGCTTACAATCTGGGCACCATTCAAAAGGAACAGCTGCTGGAAATGATGGATAAACGCCCCGAGGGCACCGAGCTGGTCATCACCGGACATCAGTACGGAATGGACATCAGCGCATTGACCGACCGGGCGGACTATGTGACCAAATTTGTCAAAGAGAAACATCCCTTTGATTTGGGTATGCCATGCCGCAAAGGCATCGAGGAATAGGGCGAATCCGCTTTAGATGTACCTTAGATTTTCCTTTAAGCAACAGAGAGGGGAAGAAAACCATGAATATCAAAACAAGCGCCGTTGCAGGCACACTGGAATCCAGCGATGTCTATGTAAAGGTAGAACCCTGCGAACGGTTGGAAATTGAGATTGAATCGGTTGTTTATAACCAGTTTGCTCAGCAGATCGAGCAGAGTGTCCGCGAAGTGACTCGGGAGCTGGGCGTAGAGTCCGGCAAAATCTCGGTCAACGACAAGGGAGCCATCGACTGCGTCATCAAAGCGCGCGTTGAAACCGCAATCAAGAGAGCAGGAGGGGAAAACTGATGAGAAGATCGATGTTGTTTATTCCAGGAAACACCCCGAACCTGCTGATGAACGGCGACGTTCTGGGCGCTGACAGCATTATCCTGGACCTGGAGGACGCAGTATCTCCGGCAGAAAAGGATTCCGCAAGGATTCTGGTGCGCAACGCGCTCAAATCGCTGCATTACAAAGGTTGTGAAATCATCATCCGTATCAATCCGGTAGAAACCGATTACTGGATGAAGGACCTGGATGAAATCATCCCGCTCAAACCCAATATGATTATGCCTCCAAAGGTCAGCGGCGCACAGGATGTAAAAACCGTTTCCGAGTACATCGCCAAGCTGGAGGAAAAATGCGGATTTGAAAAGAACACCGTTAAGCTGATCCCTCTGATTGAAACCGCAATGGGTGTGGAGAATGCCTTCCAGATTGCCAGTGCAGACGAAAGAGTAGCTGCCATGTTCCTGGGCGGCGAGGACCTGACTGCGGACCTGCGCTGCAAGAGAACCAAAGAGGGCAACGAAATCTTCTATGCCCGCACCCGTCTGGTATGCGCTGCCCGCGCCTGCGGCATCGACGTATACGACACCCCATTCACCGACGTGGACGACATCGAAGGACTGTATGCCGACGCCAGCTTTGCAAAGAGCCTGGGCTTCTCCGGCAAAGCATCCATCTCTCCAAGACACGTCGAAGGCATCAACGAGGTCTTCAGCCCAACACAGGCAGAGATCGACTATGCGCATGAGGTCATGGAAACCATCCGCATCGCAAAGGAACAGGGCAAGGGCGTTGTTTCTCTGCGCGGCAAGATGATCGACGCACCGATCGTAGAGCGCGCAAGACAGGTCATCGAGATGGAAAAAGCAATGTTTGGAGAGGTGGAAGACGATGAGTAAGTTACTGGCATCGATTAAAGAAGCGATTGAAAAATGCGAACTCAGGGATGGAATGACCATTTCCTTCCACCACCACATGAGAAACGGCGACTATGTGCTGAACATGGTGCTGGATGAGATCGCAAAAATGGGCATCAAGGACCTGACGGTCAACGCAAGCTCTGTTTTTGACGTGCACGAGCCAATCATCGGTCACATCAAAAACGGCGTTGTCACCGGCATCGAGTGCAACTACATGGGCGGCAAGGTCGGCAAAGCCATCTCCGAAGGAATCATGGACAAACCGGTCATCTTCCGCAGCCACGGCGGCAGAGCTTCCGACATGGAAAAGGGGACCTCGGTCATCGACGTTGCCTTCATCGCAGCTCCTACTGCGGACGACATGGGCAACTGCACCGGCAAGGTGGGCAAATCCGCCTGCGGCTCCATCGGCTATGCTTTTGCCGATGCAATGAATGCGAAAAAGGTTGTTGTCATCACCGATAACCTGGTAGAATATCCGCTGGTAGACTTCTCCATCCCGGAGGTCTATGTTGACTATGTGGTAGCGGTAGACCAGATCGGCAACCCTGCCGGTATCGTTTCGGGTACCACCAAGATCACCCGTGACCCGGTTGGTCTAAAGATGGCAAGCTATGCTGCAAAGGTCATCGAAGCCTCCGGTCTGCTCAAGGATGGCTTCTCCTTCCAGACCGGTGCAGGCGGTGCGACCCTGGCTACTGCAAAATATGTCAAAGACATGATGCTCGAAAAGGGCATCCAGGGCAGCTTTGGCATGGGCGGTATCACCGGCTACATGGTCGATATGCTGGAGGCAGGCTGCTTCAAAGCGCTGCTGGACGTACAGTGCTTCGACCTGAAGGCAGTTGAATCCATCCGCTCCAATCCAAAACATATGGAAGTTTCTGCAACCCAGTATGCAGGTGTCAGCGGCAAGAGCGCCGGCGTAGACAGCCTGGACGTTGTTCTGCTGGGTGCAACCCAGGTGGACCTTGACTTTAACGTCAATGTACACACCGATTCCAACGGCTACATCATGGGCGGTTCCGGCGGTCACTGTGATACTGCTGCCGGTGCAAAACTGGCAATCATCATCGCTCCGCTGACCCGTGCAAGACTGCCGCTGGTGGTAGACAGATGCCTGTGCATCTCCACTCCGGGCAAGACGGTCGATGTGGTCGTTACCCAGAGAGGAATTGCAGTCAACACCGAAGGCGGCAAGAACGTTGAGCTGAAAGAGAAGCTCAAAGAGGCAAAACTGCCGGTCGTTGAGATTGCAGACCTCAAACGGATGGCAGAGGAGATTGCGGGCGTACCGAAGCCGGTACAGATGGGCGACAAGGTCGTTGCCAACGTCATCTACCGCGACGGCACCCTGCTGGATGTCATCCACAGCGTAAAATAAGCCAATCCTTTGATAGAACAGATGGCAGGCAAAGCATCCGCTTTGCCTGCCACTTGTTTTTCAGGAGGGGATAGGGTATGATAGTACAAAAAGTGTTTGTCACAGGAGAGGAGCGTCCGTTCAGATGGAATACAGCCAGTTTTATGAGGAATATGGGCAGCCGTTCAGCGGAAGAAAGCTGAAACGATTGCAGGCATTTTTGGAGTCAATGCAGCTTTCGTACGACCAGGGGGTGGAATATACTGTCAATTTGGTCGATGCACAGGGAGAGATTGCAGCGACCGGTTCCTTACAGCAGAACGTCATCAAATGTGTGGCGGTGGACGACCGCCATCAGGGAGAAGGACTTTCCTCGCGGGTGGTCACCCTGCTGATGAACCACGCCATCGAACAGGGCAACAGCCATCTGTTTGTCTTTACCAAACCGAAGAATATTGCGATGTTTTCCGACCTTGGATTTTTCCCCATTATCCAGACAGAGGACGTGCTGTTCATGGAAAATGTGCGGGACGGCATCGGCAGATATGTCCGCAGCTTGCAGCATCCAAAGGACAACGGCGGCGTGATTGGTGCAGCGGTGATGAACTGCAATCCATTCACCAACGGACATCGGTATCTGGTGGAAACAGCAGCTTCCCAGTGTGAGCTGCTGCACCTGTTTGTCCTGTCGGAGGACCGAAGTGCCTTTCCGGCGCAGGTGCGCTATGAGCTGGTCAAGCAGGGGGTGTCGGACATCGGCAACGTGGTGCTGCACCATACCTCCGATTACCTGATTTCCTCCGCAGTTTTTCCGACCTATTTTATCAAGGAGAAAACCCGAGCAGAGCAGGCAAACTGCGAGCTTGATCTGCGCATCTTCTGCGAATACTTTGCTAAAGAGCTGGGCATCACCCGCCGCTTTGTGGGGACCGAACCGTTTTGCCCGGTGACCGGCGCCTACAACCGCGCCATGAAACAGGTGCTGGGAGAATATGGAATCGAGGTGGTAGAGATTCCACGACGCCAGCTGGATGGGGTGGAAATCAGTGCCTCCAGCGTGCGGGAGCGGATGAAGGCAGGGGACTATGATGCCATTCGCCGGATGGTCCCGCAGACGACGATGGATTTCCTGCTGTCCGAGCAGGGCAGGGAAATCGCAGAACGCTTGAGACAGGGACGGTAGAGGATGGAGCAGTATTATTTACGGCAGCTGCGCGCCTGCCAGCCGATTT
>FR880163.1:24233-24626 GCA_000435195.1 Clostridium sp. CAG:169
GATTTCGTTGCAGCAGCTGCTGGACGCAAAGGAAGCGCGGGTGCTTCGCCAGCAGCGGATGATGCAGCAGGAGGGTACCCTCATCAGCTTTACCTTAAATATTGCAGGCGGTGTCAAAAGCTTTCCGCTGTTTTCCTACGCCTTTGCGCTGGGAAAGGAGAGCATCCTGCTTCAGCTGCAATTTGCAGGCGCAGAAGTTTTGCAGCAGGAGGAGGTCCATCAACCGACAGGGGACGAGCTTTGCCTGCTGACCGATTTGGAGCCGCTGGAGGTAAAACGCCTGATGACCCAAATCGAGGAGGATGGTGCGCTGGGCAGGCTGTTTGACATCGACGTGATGACCGCCGAATCCCCCAAAATTTCGCGGCAGCAGCTGGGTCTGCCGCCCAGACG
>FR880163.1:24651-26588 GCA_000435195.1 Clostridium sp. CAG:169
GTCTGCTGTGTGAGCAGCAGGCGGCAGTTTGTGCAAGAAGCCAGGCGCATGACATCCGGCAGCTGCAAAGCCGCACCGTGCAGATTATCTGCGAGCAGCTGATGGGTCGCTGCGCAGATGACATCGCCTCCACCGCCTGCCGTGCGCTGCTGTATGAGGTCCACACCGCACCCAAGCCGGGACTGGTCGACAGGGAGAACAGCGGCGCACACAGCGATATGCAGGAAACGACCTTCTTTGACAGCAGTTGCGCCCTCTATCCATATTTTCGTCAGGCGGCGTTGTTGGGTGCGCAGTACGGCAGCAACAGCGACACCTTCCAAAAACTGCGTTGGAAGGGCAAGCAAGCCGAACAGCGGATGCGTCAGGCGACCGGCGGAGTCAACACACACAAGGGAGCCATCTTCTCGATGGGGATTTTCTGTGCAGCGACGGCAGCAGCTTTCCTGAGAGAGGGAGGATACTCCCGCACAAGACTGGTGGAGGGCTGTGCGGCTTTGTGCAAGGGCTTGTGCGATGATTTTGTACAGCTTGACCGGGGACTCCGCCCACCTCGTTCCTACGGGGAGCACTTGTACTGTCAGTATGGTATCGTCGGGATTCGGGGAGAAGCCGAGCGTGGCTTCCCTTCGGTGATGCAGCTGGGATTGCCCGCCCTGCAAGCTGCACTCAAACGAGGAGAGGGCTGCAACGATGCGGCGCTGTATGCGCTGTTGCAGTTGATGACCTCCGTCGAGGACACCAACGTGTTGACCCGCTCGGATTTACAGACATTAAAATGGATGCAGCAGCAGGCAGACAGTATGCTGCAAAAAGAGCGTCTGGACCATCATCTGTTGCAGGAGCTGGATGCTCGGATGATTGAGCGGAACATCAGTCCGGGAGGCTGTGCAGATTTGTTGGCACTGTGTCTGTTTGTCCACTTTTGGGAGGAGAATCTTTCCAAAGGGATATTGCCTTATCCACAGGAAAGTGGAGATTTGTTTGGGGAAAATGCAGAAAATAAAGCGTTTACTATAAAATAGCTTGACAAAACGGGTGAGGTGGATTAGTATAGGGATATGAAAGGCAGCTGCTGTTTGATTTAATAAAGCAAATGCCTGCAATCAATTCGTATTCTCCTTTTTGAGGGGGGCGAAGCGTCCCTTGCGGCTTTTGGGGACACCGCCCTTTCCCCCTTATATGATCCCAAAAAAAGACAGCCCTTGCGGTCAAAGGACCGACAGGGGCTGTCTTTTTTTATGCTTTTATTGTTTCTCCAGAAGAGATGTGTGGAACACCACATAGCGGTCGTGCGGCATATCCACTCCGCGGTAGTGCTTGACCATCCGATCTGCCTTATGCATCCCGTTTCGCAGGGCAACCTGCTGAGAGGCGGTGTTGGTGTCCCGAATGATGGAGCAAACCTCATCTGCCCCAAGGGTTTCAAAGGCGTACTGCCTGCACGCCTGCGCCGCTTCGGTGGCATAGCCGCAGTGCCAGTAGGAGCGGTTGAAGAGGTACCCAATTTCCAGAAGCTCCTGACCCTTCCACGGCTGCATGGTCAAGCCGCATTGACCAATCATTTCGCCGGTTTGTTTGAGGATGACCGCCCAAAGACCAAAGCCGAGCTGACGGTATCGCTCCAGCTGGCGGTCCAGCCATACCTGCGCTTCGCTGTCACTGAAGGCACCTTCGTAGGCGTACATCGTCTGTTCGTCCTGAAGGATACAGCACAGGGCAGGAAAATCCTCCTGGGTCATCTCCCGCAGGAGCAGGCGTTCGGTTTGCAAAATCATGGGAAAACCTCCGTTTCATCCAAAAGTTTGGGATAGCTATTTTAGCAGAGGAAAAAGAGCGCACACTCATTATAGGGGGAAAGCCCTCTGTGAAAAATCGCGGCACGCGCGCTGTTCATTTTGATAAAAAGAAAGAGTCCGAACGCGAACTGCGTCCAG
>FR880164.1 GCA_000435195.1 Clostridium sp. CAG:169
TGGGCTGGTTCCTCCTGGTACTTCCTGCGCTACTGCGACCCGCACAACGATGAGTGTCTGGCTTCCAAAGAGGCGCTGGACTACTGGCTGCCGGTCGACTGGTATAACGGCGGTATGGAGCACACCACCTTGCATCTGCTCTATTCCCGCTTCTGGCACAAGTTCCTGTACGACATCGGTGTGGTCAGCACACCGGAACCGTATGCAAAGCGCACCAGCCACGGCATGATTTTGGGTGAAAACGGCGAAAAGATGAGCAAGTCCCGCGGCAACGTGGTCAACCCGGACGACATCGTTCGTGACTACGGTGCGGACACCATGCGTCTGTACGAAATGTTCATCGGCGACTTTGAAAAGAGCGCACCGTGGTCCACCTCCTCCATCAAAGGCTGCAAACGCTTCCTGGATAGGGTCTGGGCGCTGCAGGACATCCTCTGTGCCGACGAGGAATATTCCTCCCAGCTGGAAAGCGCCTTCCACAAGACCATCAAGAAGGTCAGCGAGGACATCGAGGAGATGAAATTCAACACCGCCATCGCCGCTTTGATGGCGCTGATCAACGATATTGCCGACAACAAGCAGATCACCCGTCAGGAGCTGCGCACCTTCCTGCTGCTGCTCAACCCATTTGCTCCGCACATCACCGAGGAGATTTGGGAAGCACAGGGCTTTGCAGGAATGCTCAACCAGCAGAGCTGGCCGGAGTATGACCCTGCAAAATGCGTGGATGCCACCGTCGAGATTGCCGTTCAGATCAGCGGCAAGATCAAAGCGCGCATCAATGTTCCGGCGGATGCAGACAAGCAGCAGCTGCTGGAGCTGGCAAAACAGGACAGCATCATCCACTCGATTCTGGAAGGCAAGACCATCGTCAAGGAGATTGTGGTACCCGGCAAGCTGGTCAACATCGTCGCCAAATAGCAGGAAAATCCTGTGCGATTTTTTTGCGGGAGCGATGAAAAAGGCTTGACATACGCTGATGATGTGTAGTATAATATCTTTTGTTACAGGTTTCTCATATCCGTTAGCGGATAGGCAGAGCCTAAAACGCTCACGGTAGAGGTAACTTGAAAACTCCTGCCCGTTGGCGTAAGGAGGGATAAAGTATGGCAGAAATTCGTGTAAAAGATAATGAGTCTTTGGATAGTGCTCTGAGAAGATTTAAAAGACAGTGCGCACGCGCTGGCGTTCTCAACGAAGTTCGTAAAAGAGAGCATTATGAAAAGCCT
>FR880165.1 GCA_000435195.1 Clostridium sp. CAG:169
CCAGCAGAACAGCCATGTGCAGGGTCTGGTGGACAAAATCAACTCCCTGCAAAACAACGGCAGGCTGCTGGAAAAGAAAAAGCAGCAGCTTTTGGAAGAAAAACAGCTGCTGACACAGCAGATTACCGAGCAGACCGAGCAGATTCAGCAGGCGCGCCAGCAGCAGGCACAGGCAGAGCAGCATCTGACCGGACTGCGCGCGACCGAAAAGGAGCAGATTGCCAAGCGGGAACGCGCCGCAGCAAAGCTCTCCCGCAGCGAGGAGCGCAGGACCGCCCTGCAAACTGAGTACGACAAGCTGATTGCAAAGCTGTGGGACGAATACAATATGACCCGCAGCGATGCGCTGGCACAGGCAAAGCCGATCGAGGACGAACAGCGCTGGCAGAACCGTCTGACCGAGCTGCGCAACAAGATACGCGCACTGGGTACGGTCAACCTTGCTGCCATCGAGGAATATGGCGAGGTGGAGGGCAGATACCGCTTTTTGAAGGTGCAATCGGACGATGTGGAGCGCTCCCGCACCGAGCTGCTGGGACTTATCCGCGAACTGACCGCACAGATGCGCCAGCTGTTCTCCGAAAGCTTTGAGAAGATCAACCAGAATTTCCGGCAGATTTTCACCGAGCTGTTTGTCGGCGGACAGGGAAATCTGGTGCTGACCGACCCGGACAACATCCTGGAGTCGGGCATCGAGATCCACGTGCAGCCGCCGGGCAAAATTATCAAAAACCTTTCGGCGCTTTCCGGCGGAGAAAAGGCGTTTGTCGCCATCGCCATCTACTTTGCCATCCTCAAGGTCAAGCCCTCGCCCTTCTGTATGCTGGACGAGATCGAAGCGGCGCTCGACGAGGTCAACGTCACCCGCTATGCGCGGTACTTAAAAACCTTGTCGGACAAGACACAGTTTATTGCCATCACCCACCGCCGCGGCACCATGGAGGAAGCGGACATCCTGTACGGCGTGACTATGCAGGAGAAGGGGGTTTCCCGTCTGCTCCAGCTGGATGTCTCTCAGCTGGAAAGCCGATTGGGTATCCGCTCATAAATTTTTTTACAGGAGGCATCAGCAATGGGCTTTTTTAATAAAATCGCACAAGGACTCAAAAAGACAAGGGATTCGATGATGGGCAAGGTGGACGCCCTGCTCAATTCCTTTACCAAGATAGATGAAGACTTTTTTGAGGAGCTGGAGGAAAACCTCATCATGGCAGATGTGGGCGCTGTGACCGCGGCGCGCATCTGCGACCGGCTGCGCAAAAAGGTCAAGGAGGAGGGACTTGCCAGCCCGGACCAGGTGCGCAGCGGCTTAAAACAAATCATCTCTCAGATGCTGGAAGGTCCCAGCGAGCTGGACCTTTCCACCAAACCCAGCGTGATTCTGGTCATCGGAGTAAACGGGGTGGGCAAGACCACCACCATCGGCAAGCTTGCCAACAACCTGCGCCAGCAGGGTAAAAAGGTGCTGCTGGCAGCGGCAGATACCTTCCGTGCAGCTGCCATCGACCAGTTGCAGATCTGGGCAGACCGTGCGCAGGTGGATCTGGTGCGCCACGAGGAAGGCTCCGACCCGGCAGCGGTGGTATTTGATGCCATCAACGCCGGCACCGCACGCGGCTGCGATGTGGTCATCTGTGACACCGCGGGCAGACTGCACAACAAAAAGAACCTGATGGATGAGCTGTCCAAGATTGCCCGAGTCATCGAACGGGAAGCGCCCGGCTGTGCCAAAGAGGTGCTGCTGGTGCTGGATGCCACCACCGGTCAGAATGCGCTCAACCAGGCAAAGCTGTTCCGTGAGGCGGCAGGCTTGACCGGACTGGTGCTCACCAAGCTCGACGGCACTGCGCGCGGCGGCGTGGTCATCGGCATCCGCGAGGAGCTGGACATCCCGATCAAGTACATCGGTGTGGGCGAGCAGATCGACGACCTGCGCCCGTTTGACCCGGTGGAATTTGCCAATGCCCTGTTCCAGAATACCGAAGACAAGGACAGAAACGAACAGGAGGAAGCATAATGAAACTGGTGCTTGCAACCAACAACATGGGAAAGGTCCGGGAGTTTGCCCGCATCCTCGAGCCGCTGGGCATCTCTCTTCTGACCCAGCAGCAGGCAGGCGTGCAGGTGCAGCCGGAGGAAAACGGCACCACCTTTGCCGAAAACGCCCGCATCAAGGCGATGGCGGTCTATCAGGCGACCGGGTTGCCGACGATAGCGGACGACAGCGGGCTGTGCATCGACGCGCTCGACGGTCAGCCGGGGGTCTACTCTGCCCGCTACTACGGCGAAGATACCCCGTACACCGAAAAAAACCGCTATATCCTTTCGCAGCTGGAAGGGCTGCCGCAGGAAAAACGCACCGCCCGCTTTGTGGCACACATCACCTGTGTGCTTTCTCCCGAGCAGATTCTCGACTGCGAAGGGGTCTGTGAAGGCACCATCGGCTTGGCTCCCGCAGGAGAAGGCGGATTTGGCTACGACCCCATCTTTTATGTAGGGGACAAAAGCTTTGCCCAGCTGGACGGAGAGGCAAAGGATGCGGTCAGCCACCGCGGCAAGGCGCTTGCAAAGCTGTATGAACAACTCAAGAAACTTCAGGAAAATTAGAACCGGAAAGGAATATACGATATGTTGACAAGTAAAGAAAGAGCAAAGCTCAGAACATTGGCAAATCCGCTGGACACCATCCTTCAGGTAGGCAAAGCCGGCATCGGTGAACAGCTGGTCAAACAGGTGGACGACGCACTGCGCGCCAGAGAGCTGATCAAAATGCGCGTGCTGGAAACCGCTCCGGCATTTGCACGGGAGATCGCACAGGAGCTGGCAGAGCAGACCAACTCCGAGGTGGTGCAGGTCATCGGCACCCGCTTTGTCCTCTACCGCAAAAACCCGAAGGACCCGAAAATCGTCCTGTAATCGGACACAAAGGGGAGGGAAGGCAGGATGGAACGCATCGGTATCTTCGGCGGCACCTTCAATCCGGTCCACAGCGGGCATCTGCTGCTTGCCCGCCATTATCTGGATGC
>FR880166.1 GCA_000435195.1 Clostridium sp. CAG:169
CATCTGTACAGATGCCGCCCTCCTGCTGTGTTTTTATTTTAATTCGAAGTACAATCGTGCAAGGTCGGTCAGCCGGTCGAGTGCCCGTGATAATGTTCGGGAAACAGTAGACTTGTTTACGCACATCTGTTTGGCGATTTCGGTCAGGGTAAGCCCGTCAAAAAAGTGCATCATAACGACCTGCTTCTGCCGCTGGGTCAACTGCGTTTTGATGGCTCGGTATAAAAACCGGCGATATTCCTCCCGCTGCCGTTGGTTGCTTCCGCCGCGAAAGCAGCTGAGCAGATCGGGATAGTGGTCGATTTTGTCGCTGGGAATCTGGTTGCGCATAAAAAGCCTCCTTAATATCAAATAAATTGTGTGTTTTTAAATAGTATATCAGATGATTGTGTGGAATTCAACTTGTAAAAATACACAAAATATGTTATAATAAGGCTGGCAAAAAACCAATCATACTCGATGGAAGGGATGGATGGAAGCAGAAGATGTTTGCAGAAAATTTAAGCGCCATCCGGCGCCAGAAAGGCTATACACAACGACAGCTGGCAGAGCTGTCCCAGTTATCGGTCAGCAGCATTGAGGCGTATGAAGAGGGCAAAAGGCTGCCGTTGTTTGGACCGATGCAGCGGCTGTGTCAGGCGCTCAAGGTCAGTCCTCAGGAGCTGGAACAAAACTGGCAGCAGGAAATCGACCCCCTCGAGCGCATATCCGAACAGATTAAGCAGCGGCTGTTTGCGCAATAAAAAGGCGTTCTGTGTTTTTATAACACAGAACGCCGGAGAGACGGGTGTTATTCGGCGGCAGCCTGCTCCTTGGAATGCTGTTTGCTGCGGGATTCGTGCTTTTCGTAAGCATGCACCCATTTTCCTTTGCGGTAGCAGTGCAGATACAGGAAGAAACGAACGACGTTGTCCAAGCACATGGCGGCACACATCCAGGGGAGGTCCTTGTGCAGCAGCCGAATCAGAATGAAGGAACCCAGAATACGCACACCCCACATCGAACAGAGGGTGATGAGGAAGGGACTGCGGGTGTCACCGGCACCTTTGAGCGCACCGGAGTAGACCATTGCATACATCTGCGGAACCTGGATGAACGCCAGGATCTTCAGCAGCTTGCCGCCCAGTTCGATGACGGCAGGGTCGGGAGTGAACAGGGCAATGATGCGGTCGGACAGGAAGAAAAGCACACAGCTCATAAAGAACATGACGCCAGCGCCCATCAGACCGGTGATGCGGACATAGCGGCGCGCCTGCTCCTCATTGCCGGCGCCCAGCGATTGACCGACCAGGGTGGTCGCTGCCGTACCAAAGGCAAATCCGGGCATAAAGCTCAGCGATTCTGCCTGACCTGCCAGAGAGTTGGCAGCCAGCGAAACGGTACCCAGAGTGGCAATGATGCTGGAGGTGACAACAAAGGCGCTGGACATGGTGAAACGCTCAAACATGACCGGCAGGCTGACATGGAAAACCTCCCGCAATGTATCGCGGCTGGGACGGAAGCTCTCTTTCAGGGAGATGCGCATTGGACCGGAACGCTGGGTAAAGCAGATGGCAAGCAGTGCCAGAGAGCCCATCACCTGAGAGAAGGTGGTTGCAAGTGCAGCACCGGCGACGCCCATACCGGCTCCCCACATCGGGAAGGTGGTACCGAACAGAGTGATTTGCCGCGGAGAATAAATCAACAGGAAGTTGCCGACAACGTTGGTCAGGTTGATGGCGATGTTAATGATCATTGGGGTCTGGGTATCCCCGAACCCTCGGTAGATTGCTGTCAGGACCATCATCAGCCCGCGGAACAGCATGGAGAAGGCGATGATGCGGATGTAGCTCTGTGCGTCATCCAGGATTTCGGGAGCAGCGCCCATCCAAATAGGAATCTTACGGGACAGGGCAAAGCAAAGCGCCGAAAGCGGGATGCCCAGAGAAAATACAACAACAATCGATTGCCGAATGAGCAGCCGTGCATAGTCATATTCCTTCGCACCCACAGCACGGGCAATCATGGTGGTAAATCCGACGCCCAAAGCCAGAATGACCGAGTTAATCAGGTTGATTGGGTTTTGGCTGATGGCGACCGAAGCGGTAGCATTTGCTCCCAGAGAGCCGACCATCGCGGTATCAATCGATTGAACCAGCGATACCAGAATTTGCTCGATAAAAATCGGCCACGCCAGCGTGACGATGACGGAGACGGGATTACTGGTTGGGTCGGTGACAGAAACGATGCGATGCTTCATAAAATCCCTCCTTAAATTGTATGAAAATACTATAAAAAAATGGCTGTTTCGTACATTCTGCGGTTGCAGGATGGAAACAACACTCTTTATAAAGTAAATATTATCATATTTTAAATTTGAATACAATCCGCCCATTTTCCATAAGATTGCGCGATATTTTGTGCAACTCTGATAAAATATACTGCAAATAGGGAATTTGTTCTTGTAAAATAGGTCGAGTTGTGGTATGAATTTAAGAGGTAA
>FR880167.1 GCA_000435195.1 Clostridium sp. CAG:169
CATAAAACGGATTTTGTTAAAAGGAAATTCAAAATCAGCGGGGGACTATCGGTTGTAAAGATTTGCAGAATGTGATATAATGTGTTATGTATCAGAAAATGATTTTCCGAAAGGGACGCTTTTTTCCTTTTGGCAGCGTTCCGGTATCTTGATCACAGGAGGAATCACTATGAACGTAGAACATAATAAACAGCCGGCAGGCAGCCTGAAAATTTCTCAGGAGGTTTTGGCGACCATCGCAAACTTTGCCTCGGAGGAGATTGACGGAGTCGTTTCCCTGGCAAATACCTACACCCCTATCAAGAATTTTCTGAAGAAGGGCAGCATTGCACGCCCCATCCAGATCAGCCTCAATGACGACGTAGCGGTCATCGACATCAGCGTCAATCTCAAGTACGGAGCCAACATCCCGGAGGTTGCCGAAACCCTGCAAAAGACCGTTAAGGATGCGGTGCAGAACATGACCGGCATCACCGTATCCAAGGTCAACGTACACGTTGCCGGAATCGTTTTCCCACAGACCGCTCCGGCTGTTGTGCCATCCGGCGCAGAGCAGTAACCCTTTTTGCAATTTGACAAAGAAATAATCAGGTTTTGTGCCACCGGCATGAAGCCGGAAAGGACAAAATATGATGACAAGACATCAATCCCGTCAGGAGGCGTTCTGCCTGCTGTTCGAAAAAAGCTTTAGCGATATGACACTGGAGGAAATCATCGAAGGAGCCACCGAAACCAGAGATTTGCAGCCAAATGAGTTTA
>FR880168.1 GCA_000435195.1 Clostridium sp. CAG:169
GTTCGAGCCAGACAGGGGGAGCCAAAAAGGACATACCATTTGGTATGTCCTTTTTCTTTTGTCTGCTATTTTTCTGTAAAAAAGGGTATACCAAAATGGTATACCCTTTTTTGTGTCATAAATTTACTCTACCATATGTCGGACATAATCAACAGCGCCGATGTCCTTTCCATTGCGGCGGTAAACCCGTGGAACCCTCTTTCCGATGACGCACATGATTTCATAATGAACGGTATCGGTCATGGAAGCAATCTCATCCATCGTGATTCGTTTGCCGTTTTCTTCCCCAACGATGGTAATTTGCATTCCGTCGCTCAGATTGGGGATTCCGGTGACATCCAGCATCAGCTGATCCATGCAGATTCTGCCGACAATATTTGCAAATTGCCCGTTTACCAGCATACGACCGCGATTGGAAAGACTGCGGTGGTATCCATCTGCGTATCCAATGGGAACGGTGGCAATGCGCATATCCTGCTGGGTGGTAAAGGTCCTCCCGTAGCTGAGCTTGGTCCCCGCCTTGACCTCTTTGATCATCGAAATGACCGAGTGCAGCTGCATGGCAGGCTTCAGGTCGATTTTTCCTTCGCAGGCTTTGTCCGGCACCAGCCCGTAAATCAGGACACCGGCGCGCACCATGTCCAGGTGGTATTCGGGATAGTTGACGATTCCACCGCTGTTGCAGCAGTGCCGCAAGGTAAAATGTACTCCCAACCGCTGAAGACGGTCGCATACCTGCATAAAACAGTCGTATTGCTTTCGGGTGTATTGGATGGAAGCCTCGTTGTACTCGTCTGCACTGGAAAAGTGGGTGAAGATGCCGTCACAGCGCAGATTGGGAAACTGGCAGACCTGTGCAATCTCTTCCACTGCGCTGTTTAAATCCTGCTCGGCTTCAAACCCGATGCGTCCCATACCGGTGTCAACCTTGATGTGGCAGGCAACGGTGACGCCGGCGCGCTGCGCCTGCTGTTGTAGTTTTTTGGCGTACTCCAGTGAAAAAACAGCTTGTGTGATGTTGTATTCGCACAGGGTCTTGGCTTTGTTGGGAGGAGTGGTGCCCAAAATCAGGATAGGATGGTAGATCCCCTGGTTGCGTAGAGACATCGCTTCGGTTAGATTGGAGACGGCAAACCAGTTTACACCCAGTCGTACCAGCTCGTCGGCAATATATTTGTCCCCGTGACCGTAGGCGTCGGCTTTGACAACTCCCATAATCATGCAGCCGGGTTTGAGTTTTTCCTTGATGGAACGAATATTGTGGTCGATGCAGTCCAGGTCAACAACTGCCCAGCTGCGCCGAAGAAAATCTACCATGATCTTTCCTCCTGTCCGTTAGATGCTTGTGGAATGTAGGTGGAATCCCTTTTGAAACAGGGACAACGCTCCAATTTTTTCCTTTTGTTTAAAGGTGTGCAAAATTGGCACATACTATAACTATACACGAATACAACAAAAGAAACAATCATTTTTTGTAAACACGAAATAGAAATCGAAAGGAGAAAACAGGATGACAAAACAGGAATATGCCCAATGGAGCCGGCAGGAAAGCCCGCGCTCCAACGGACCGCTCAACATCCTCAAGGCGTTTGTGTCGGGAGGAGTTGTCTGCCTGCTCGGGCAGCTGCTGATTTTCTTTTTCCAGAACCGTGGTGCGGGAGAAAATGCACCGGTTTTTGCCTCCCTCTGCCTGATTGTGCTTTCTGCATTGCTGACAGCTCTGAATGTCTACGACCGGATTGCCAAACACGCCGGAGCCGGTACCCTGGTACCCATTACCGGATTTGCCAATTCGATGGTCAGCGCGGCGATGGAATTTAAAACCGAAGGCTACATTTTGGGCTTGGGAGCCAAGATGTTTTCCATCGCAGGTCCGGTGATTGTCTATGGCATCAGCGCCTCGGTGCTCTATGGGCTAATCCTGATGATGATTGGATAGGGGGAGAAAAGATGGCAGTTCGTATCGGCAGCAGGACCATCCAGCTGAACCATGCGCCCAGCATTGTGGGTTTTGCGGCGGTAGGTGCAAAGAAGGAAAAGGAAGGGCCGCTGGCAGATTACTTCGATTACCTGTCGGAGGATTCCTCCTTCGGCGAAAAAACCTGGGAAAAGGCGGAAACGCTGATGCAGAAAAAGGCAATCGAGCTTGCTTTGCAAAAAGGAGGCATCCAAAAGGAACAGATTGATTTTCTGTTTGCGGGTGATCTGCTCAACCAGTGTATCAGCTCGGCGTATGCCTCCCGTGAGCTGCAGCTGCCCTTCTTCGGGCTGTACGGCGCCTGCTCCACCATGGCAGAAAGTTTGTGTCTGGCAGGGATGTTTGTGGACACAAAGCTCGCCTCCCGCTGCCTTGCAGTGACCTCCTCCCACTTCTGCTCGGCTGAGCGGCAGTTCCGCTTTCCGCTGGAATATGGTGGGCAGAGAACCCCGACCGCTCAGTGGACGGTGACCGGCTCGGGAGCCTGCGTTGTAGCAGGCAAGGACCGCCCGCCCTACCTGCGCGCAGCCACGGTTGGAACGGTGGAGGACCTGGGCATCACCGACATCAACAACATGGGTGCGGCGATGGCTCCGGCAGCGGCAAAGACCCTCTGTCAGTTTTTCAACGACACCGCAGCCCAGCCGGAGGATTTTGATTTGATTCTCACCGGAGATTTAGGATTTGTGGGGAGCCGGCTGTTTGAAAGATTGATGCAGGCACAGGGCTGTCCGATTGCAGGACGGCACAACGACTGCGGGCTGATGATTTATGACCGGCTGCGGCAGGATGTACACGCAGGCGGCTCTGGATGCGGTTGTGCGGCTTCGGTGCTGTGTTCCTTCATCCTTCCGCAGATTGCCTGCCAGCGGCTCAAAAACGTCCTCTTCATGGCTACCGGCGCTTTGATGAGCCCGACCAGCGTGCAGCAGGGAGAAAGCATCCCGGGCATTGCCCATCTGCTGCATTTGTCTGCCTTTGCAGGGAAAGAGGAGGAGGTGCGCTGATGGAAGTTTCGATGTTGATAAAAGCCTTTTTGGTGGGCGGAGGTATCTGTGCGATCGGTCAGCTGTTGATTGATTACACCAAGCTGACACCGGCGCGCATCCTGGTTTCTTTCGTGGTACTCGGCGTGATTTTAGGCGGGCTGGGACTGTACCAGCCGCTGATTGAATTTGCCGGAGCGGGCGCAACCGTCCCGCTGACCGGATTCGGCGCCACCCTTGCTAAAGGGGTTCGGGAAGCGGTGGCACAGAAGGGATGGTTTGGCGCACTGACCGGAGGCTTGAGCGCCAGCGCCGGCGGAATCACAGCAGCAATCGTAGCCGCCCTGACAGCCGGTCTGCTGTTTCGTTCCGCAGAAAAGTAAGAAGAGCATGGAAGATAAAAAAGCTCTGCACCGGGCGTTACAGACCGGTGTGGAGCTTTTTAAGGTTGAGTGTTTATTACTTGCCCTCCGCCTGGCGCAGCAGGTGGAGCTTGAGGATGCCGATTTGTGTTTTGGCGTCGGAGATTTCCCCGTCCATCACCATCTGCACTGCCTGCGCAAAGGGAATGCGCAGCACATCCAGAAATTCTCCGTCGTCCAGCTTCTGCACACTCTCGTGCAGACCGCTTGCGCGGTAGATGTGGATGACCTCGGTGCAATAGGCAGGGGTGGGATACAGCTGCGCTAATTTTTCAAAGCGGTCGGCAGTACAGCCACATTCCTCCTGTAATTCCCGAATGCCACATTCGCGCGGGTCTTCGCCCAGCTCGATTTTTCCGGCGGGCAGCTCCAGCAGCTCTTTGCCGTAGGGGTAGCGGAACTGTCTGACCAGCAGCAGACGGTCCTCCTGGTCGATTGCGGCAACGCACACGCCGCCGTGGTGGACCACCACTTCGCGGATGCTCTTCTTTCCATTCTCCAGCTGGATGTCGTCCTTTTTGACCTCGATGATGCGTCCGCTGAAGATAGTCTGGCTGTTCAGTGTTGTTTCAGTATGTGCCATCGTCTTTGCCCTCCTTTTTGCAATAAAACAAAATCCACAGACCGAAAAGGTCTGTGGATTTTGGAATAAAATTATCCGGATAATTTTATTTTGCTTCAAAGCGAATCTCGAAAGCAGGAAAACTATTTTGCCAGAGAAACCAGAGTGGATTTCTTTCTAGCTGCGCAGTTTTTGTGGATGATTCCCTTTGCACAAGCCTGGTCGATCTTCTTAACAGCAGCCTTAACCAGAACGTCTTTATCCTCTGCGTTAGCAGCGATAGCAGCATTAGCGCGTTTGATGACGGTCTTCAGGTTGGTTCTGAAAGCTTTGTTCTGAGCCTCGCGTTTTGCCTGAACGAGGATTCTCTTCTTAGCAGATTTAATGTTAGCCATTCTAAACACCTCCTATTCCATCTTGACAGTACACTCTATTTTATCACCGATTTCACTAAAAATCAACCATCTGCAATATGATTTGTAAATTATGCCTATTTGTAAAGGGTAAAGGGGAGAAATATTCAGCTACTATCTCGCAGAAATATGCGTTTTTTTACAAAGATGTATAAGCGGCAGCGGTGCGGGCAAGGTTAAGCTTTGAAAAAGACAAAATAAAACCGACCCAAAAGGAGTTTTGATGATGAAAGAAAACCAGAAGATTGCGCGCACCGACCTTGCTATCGAGCTGGCGCAGCCGCTGTTGGAAGCGGAAAAATTGCCGGAAGGACTCAAGGTACACACTCAAACGCACGGAGCGGTGGAAATCACCTGCGTGCAGATTGGCTCTCCCAAAGCTTCTCAGCAGCTGCAAAAGCCCTGCGGCAGATACATCACCATCCAGACCCCACCCTTGTGGAACAGCCTGCTGGACCCGCAGCAGGAGATCGACGCGGCAGCCGACTGCATCCGCTCTCTGCTGCCGCAGGAGGGAACGGTGCTGGTGGTCGGGCTGGGAAATAGCAGCATCACGCCGGACGCGCTGGGACCGCAGGTGGCGCAGCATATCCTGGTCACCCGCCATCTGACCGAAGAGCTTGCCCGCAGCCTTGGGATGGGTTCTCTGCGCAAAACAGCGGCGCTCATCCCCGGCGTTTTAGGACAGACCGGTGTGGAAAGCGGAGAGCTGACGGCAGCACTGGTCAATTTTATCCAGCCGAGCGCCGTCATCGTGGTTGATGCGCTGGCAGCGCAGGATTATGGGCGATTAGGGTGCACCATCCAGATTTCCGACAGCGGGATTGCACCCGGTTCCGGTGTCCAGAACAGCCGCAAGGAGCTGAGTCGGCGTACACTGGGCATCCCGGTGCTTTCCATCGGGGTACCGACCGTCATTGATGCGGCGACCCTTGCCGCACAGCTGACAGGCAGTTCATGCGAGCAGGCGCATCAGACGGCGATGGTCACCCCGCGGGAGATCGACCGGCTGATTGGACATTCTGCAAAATTTATCGCCCTTGCAATCAATAAAGCGCTGTACCCCGAGCTGTCGCTGGAGGAAATCGGCTTTCTGTGCGCCTGAGCAGCAGCCTTCCCTTCTATTTTGGGGTCCTTGCGCATACCTATCTAAATAGCAGATCAAGGCTTTGCGCAGGAGGTCAAAAGATGGGACGACACAGTAAAAAAAGGCGGTACATCAGGCGCACCGCCGCCTTCAAAAAAAGTTTGGTATGGGGAATTTTGATTGCAGCAGCGGTGCCGGGGGTGCTGTCTACGGCGGTTTTATACGACCATGTGCGGCAGTCATGGGATGGCTTGGCAGCCGATACCGCTGTCCTTTCCGCGATGTATACCGTGCCCGACCGCGCCTTCGAACAGCTGCGGGAGCGGTTTGCGCAGCCGTCTGACCCGCAGCAGCCTGAACAGGAGCAAGAGAAAGCGCAGCAGCCGCTCATCCCGCCGCAGAGGCAGGAGGAACAGCCGCCGCCGACAAAAACACAGCCGCCACCCGAGCCGGTTGAGATTCCAGAGGAGTACCGCGGAACGGTGGTCGAGGAGGACCTGGCGGCAGCCGGCAGCAGCCTTTGCTTTGGCAGCGGCAGAATCAAAAATGCCACCTCTCTTTCTGAGCAGCAGGTGGAGGAGTATCTTGCGCAGCCGCAGCCGTTTTTGCTGGACCGGCAGGGACCTCAGGTGCTGATTATGCACACCCACGCCACCGAAAGCTTTGAGCCGTATGACAGCGAAATTTACGACACCCGCCACACCTGGCGTTCGACCGACAACAGCGAAAACATCGTGGCGGCAGGAGAGGTGATGGCACAGGCGATTCGGTCGCACGGCATCGAGGTGCTGCATGACGACACCCAGCATGACTACCCTTCCTACAACGGTTCCTACGAGCGCAGCGCAGAAACAGTAAAGGAGTATCTTGCAAAATATCCCAGCATCAAGGTGGTGCTGGATGTCCATCGGGATGCGGTACAGCGGGACAGCACGCTGGTCAAGCCGATTACACAGATCAACGGCAAAAAAGCGGCGCAGATGATGATTATTGCCGGCTGCGACGACGGAACGATGGAGATGCCAAACTGGGGAAAAAATCTGCGCTTTGCCGCAGGAATTCAGGATGCCATCGAAAGTCGCTGGCAGGGATTGACCAGACCGATTTTTTTCTGTTACCGAAAATACAACCAGGATTTGACCACCGGCTCGCTGCTGCTGGAGCTGGGTTCACACGGAAACACATTGGAACAGGTGCTGACCACCGCGCAGCTGGCAGGGGATGCCATCGGAAATTATCTGGCGCAGGAATGTATGGCAGAATAGGAAAAATCAATCCCGTTCCAGAAAGAGATTAAAAACAACGATTGGACTTTTATGGAAGTATATACTATAATTAAAACCAGAGCAATCATTATTCTTACATTTTCCTTAATCGTCTTGATCCCAACCGGTCAAAACGTGGGCATTGACCCTGATGGGTACAGTGCCCTTCCCTTTGCCATCTTCAAACTCTCATATAAACCTTAACTTTAGAAAAAAGGCTGTTTTTTTACTCAAAAAAACAGCCTTTTTTCTATGCTTGTTTTATTCGGTTTGTTCGTTTCCCTTGGAGTCGGCAGAGTGTTGTTCGAGCTTGTTGTGCAGCCACATTCCCACCAGACTGACGGCTCCGGTCAGGATGAAGATGAAAACGGTGGTGGTAAAATCGCCGGAAATCAGCGAAGCACCTGCCAACGTGGAGCTGAGGATGGAGGGCAGACGTGCAACGGTAGAGATGGCAAAAAAGCGCAGCGGACGGATGTTGATAAAGCCTGCTGCCCAGGTCAGCAAATCCTTTGGAGTGCCGGGGATAAAAAACAGCAGGAAGGAGATGCGCTCAAATCGCTTTTTGTCCTGTAAAAACCGCAGGTTCTGAAACTTTTTCGGGTCCATGAAGATAGAAACGATTGGCATGCCCAGCCGCCGAACCAGCAGATAGACAATCATCGAGCCCAAAAAGATGCCCAGCATACAGCTGAGGGTTCCCCACAGAGGACCATACATCAGTCCGGCAAAGATTTCCACCGGCTCGCCCGGAATCATTGCGACCACCACCTGCAAGACCTGTATCCCTAAAAATACAAACCAGCCGCCGATTCCCTGCGACTGCATCTGCTGCTGAAGCGCGGCGCGGGTCTGGGCATCTCCAAGAGCCATCACCTTTGGGATGGCATAGAGGGACAGCGGCACAAACGCCAGCAGCACCAATATTGATAAAATCAGCCTGACCCGCTCGGAGCCTTTGGCTGGCAAATCTTTTTTCATTTGTGTTTCCTCCTGTGCAGATAAGGTCGTCTAACGAACCTCTTCTTTTATGATAACGAATCTTTTCGGGATGTCAACGGTTCTTTTTTGAACAGGCTGCAAATTCTCTGTGCAGCAGAATGTGACACCATAGGGATTTTGTAGTATAATCAGGATGGATCTGTTGAGAAAAGAGAAGTAAAAGCATGAGAAAGAATATATTTTTGCTGCAGGAGTGCAGCACGGACGGGAGGAGAAAAGGATGAGCCAACCCTGTGAATCCGCACAGCTGCTACAACAGCCGGTGCGCAGCCTTTTTTTCCGATATTTTCGCAGCAATCTGGTTTCCTCACTGATGCTGGCGGTGTATGTTTTGTT
Source organism: Clostridium sp. CAG:169 (assembly GCA_000435195.1). Classification (GTDB taxonomy): domain Bacteria; phylum Bacillota; class Clostridia; order Oscillospirales; family Ruminococcaceae; genus Negativibacillus. The sequence continues at coordinate 8,052 of FR880168.1, forward strand.
CGACACCATCTTTATCGGCTGGGGAATCGGCAGCCAGGGTTTGGCTGCTTTGAATATCACCTTGCCTTGCTACTCGCTGGAGATTGGCTTTGCACAGATGATGGGCATGGGGGGAGCAACGGCTCTTTCCATCTGCCGCGGCAAGGGAGAAGAGAAGGAAGGAAACCGATATTTTACGGTAGCGGTGTGTACCGTGGTGGTTGTGTCCACCATCGTCGGTATTTTGGGCGGCATATTCTGGCGCCCGATTGCCGTGCTGGGTGGAGCAGACCCGTCGATTGTGGAACTGGTGGGCGATTATCTGCGCATCCTCAACGGTGGTGCCGTTCTGTTTGTGGTCAACAATTTTCTGGGTGTCTTTGTCCGCAATGACGGAGATCCGCAGCGGGTGATGGCAGCAGGTATTATCAGCTGCCTTTTCAATATCCTGCTTGACTATGTCTGCATCTTTCTGCTGGACTGGGGGATGGCAGGCGCTGCCGGAGCAACTGCTTTTTCGGGATTTATCAGCATCCTGATTATGCTGACCCATTTTAAAAGCAAAAGCTGTCGGCTGCATCTGTGCTTTTCGGATTTGCAGCTGTTTTCCCGCTTAAAGCGCATCTGCCAGAACGGTGTTTCCAGCCTGATTGCAGAGTGTTCCGCAGGATTGATTATTCTGCTGTTTAATATCCAGCTGATGAACAAGGGCGGTGTAACAGCTGTGACCTGTTATAGCATTATCTCCAACATTGCATATCTGTTTTTGGCAGTGTACAACGGAGCCAGTGCCACCCTCCAACCGCTTTGCAGTGTCAATCTGGGAGCCGGATGTTATCAAAGGGTGCGCCAATTCTTTCACCTGGGAGTTAAGACGGTGCTGGTGGCATCGGGATTGTTTGTGCTGGTAGGGGAACTGTTCCCCAGGGTGATTGTGGGCATCTTTACCGAGCCGACACCACAGGTAGTCAGCATGGCGGTTTATGCAATCCGCATCTACTTCATCGCCTATCTGCCAATGGGAATCAACATCATCACCTCCACCTTCCACCAGTCGTTGGAATCCTTCCGGGAAGCGACACTCATCTCGCTGGCAAGGGGTCTGATATTTTTGGTGCCGGCGCTGTTTTTGTTGGGAGAGGTGTTTGGTGTCAACGGCATCTGGGCAACCGTTCCGGTTTGCGAGGGATTGACCCTGCTGCTGAGCGTCCTGCTGCTGCGCAGGCTGTTTGCCGCCCGATTCCCAGAGGAATCATCATCTGCATTATAAAAAACGAATCAGCCGCACAGAAGACCTCAATGCAGGAGCAGCGGCTTTTACAAAAGGAGGCTTACAATGAAACTGATTTCATGGAACGTCAACGGCTTGCGCGCCTGCGTGGGCAAGGGCTTTTTTGACTTTTTTAAGGAGGAGGATGCCGACATCTTCTGTCTGGGTGAAACCAAGATGCAGCCGGAACAGGCGGATTTTTCCTTTGAAGGGTATTATCCGTACTGGAACAGCGCAGAAAAGAAGGGTTATTCGGGGGTAGCGGTCTTTACCAAACACCAGCCGCTGTCGGTGGCGTATGGACTGGGCATCGACGAACACGACCACGAAGGGCGGGTACTGACGTTGGAGTTTGAGTCCTTTTATCTGGTCAACGTCTATGTGCCCAATTCACAGAATGAGCTGGCACGCCTGGATTACCGAATGAAGTGGGAGGATGACTTTCGAGCCTATGTCTGTGCGCTCGACCAGAAAAAACCGGTGGTAATCTGCGGCGATATGAATGTGGCACATCAGGAAATCGACCTGAAGAACCCCAAGACCAACCGCAAAAATGCCGGCTTTACCGACGAGGAGCGGCAGAAGATGACCCAGCTGCTGGAAAGCGGTTTTACCGACACATGGAGAGCGCAAAACCCGGAAACCACCGGCGTTTACTCCTGGTGGAGCTACCGTTTTCAGGCGCGTGCAAAAAATGCAGGATGGAGAATCGACTACTTCCTGGTTTCTGACCGCCTGATGCCGCAGGTGACCTCTACCAAAATCTATACAGAGGTTTTGGGAAGCGACCATTGTCCGGTTGGCTTGGAGCTGTCGGTGTAGAAAAGCTATGAGATTTGCTTAGGTTTCTATAGGGCTTACTCCGCACTTTAACGAAAAAAATGGAATAACTGCCTATTTTATCACCAGAAATTTTTATACAGAAACTAAAATTTTGTTTATTTTTGGTAAAGTTTTCCCTTTACAAAGGCGTAATCTAAACGCTATAATATGGTTGTATCTTTTTCATTTTTCATTTTCTTGTTTTTCTTTTTCATGTCTTTCTCTCCGAATCGCGCGGTTCGGGGAGTTTTTTCTTGTTCAAAGAAATATCATGTGTTATACTAATGTAAAAATGAAAGCAATGACAGAAAAGGAGGAAACGATGATGGAAGAAAAACGCATGGCGCAGCTGGACCCGCGTCTGGAACGGGTAGCAGACTTTGTACGACCGGGTGCATTGTTTGCCGATGTTGGCTGCGACCACGGACATCTGTCGGTGGAGCTGATGCGGCGCGGCGCACAGCGAGGCTTTGCCTGTGACATCAAGGAAGGACCGTTGCAGGCGGCAAAGCGCAATCTGGAAAAGGCAGGCTTTGCCGAGCGGGTGCAGACGGTGCTGACCGATGGACTTGCCGGTATGGAGCAAAGCGGAGTGACCGATGTGGTCATTGCCGGCATCGGGGGAGAAGTTATCAGCGGGATTTTGGAGCGCGCTCCTTTTTTACAGCAGGAGGGAATCCGTCTGGTGCTGCAACCGCAGACAAGAGAGCAGGTCCTGCGGGATTTTCTGGCAAACAACGGATTTGCTGTGATAGAAGAAGAGGTGGTGTCTTCCGGGAAATACCTCTATGTGGTCATGGTGGCAGAATACACCGGCTGTTGCCGCAGCCTTTCTTTGATGGAAAAATTCTGCGGAAAGCTGACCGACAACTGCACACCGCAGGCGTGTGAAAAACTGCGGATGACTGCCTGCCATCTGGCGGAGCGTTCAAAAGGGTTGTTCCAGGAGGGGGAAGCGGCGCTTGCTGCCGAATATCTGCAAACCTCCGGCGAAATCCTGTCGCTGATTGGAAGCTTTTATCTTTAATTGCAATGCAAAGGAGGAACCTGAATGTCTACGGTTTTGCAAATCTATGAAGCAATCGACCGGCTGGCGCCCTTTTCCCTGTCGATGGATTTTGATAACACCGGCATCCTGGTGGGTGATCGCCAGAAGAAGGTGGAGCGTGCGCTGCTGGCGTTGGACTGCACTAAGGAGGTGCTGCGCCAGGCAAAGGAGCTGGGCGCACAGTTGATTATTACCCACCATCCCATTATCTTTCATCCAATCAAGCGGGTCAACGAGGATTCGCTGGTTTACCATCTGCTGCGCAGCGACATCGCCGTCATCAGCGCGCACACCAACCTGGACATCGCACAGGGCGGTGTGAACGACCTGCTGGCAAAGCGCATCGGCTTGAGCGACTGCCGTGGCTT
>FR880169.1 GCA_000435195.1 Clostridium sp. CAG:169
GCTCGGAAAATTTTCCGAGCCGGTTTTTTTGTCCTCAGATGGCTGTAAAAGAGATTGCGCAAAACAGCGGGAAAGTTGTAGAATATGCCGGAAGGGTGTGATATAATAGGAATAAAAAAGCGGGGGAGGGAAAACAGATGCAAGGTTACAACATCGGTTATTATATCAGACGAATCCGAAAGGAAAGAGGAATTTGCCAGGAAGTACTTTATGAGGGACTGTGCAGCCGCTCGACCCTTCACCGAATCGAAAGCGGGGAACAGCAGCCCGGTCTGTTTGTTGCCAGCCAGCTGCTGCAACGGCTGGGACTGGACGAAAGCAGCTTTCTGCTGCCGCTTGGACCGCAGGATTTTGAAATCTCCAATCTGCAAAAGGAAATCATTTCGCTCAACGCACAAAGCAGATTTGCCGAAGCATTGGAAAAAATCGCCCGGCTGGAAACCCTAGTCGTACCACAGGACAAGCTGGCACAGCAGTTCATCCTGCGCGCCAAAGCGCTGGCAGGCTATGAGTGCGATGGAAAGCGCTGCCCGTATGACTATCCGACCCAGCGGCAGATGCTGATGCAGGCGCTCGACATGACACACCCCAATTTTGATTTGGAGAAAATCGAACGCTGTCTGCTGAGTATCGAGGACATGAAAAGTCTCAATCAAATTGCCATCACCTATTCGGAGACCGGCGATAGACGTTTTGCCATCCGTATCTATGAACAGCTGATGAAATACCCGCGCAATCGGCTCTTCAATAACGAAGCGTTGCTAACAGTGACACCCATGCTGTGCTACAACTTTTCTCGTTTATTGGGAAGAGAGCGGCGCTACGAGGAGGAACTGGAGATAGCCCAATACGGTTATGACATCTCTCTCAAATATGACAAAGCAAGGTTGTTGGGAGGATTGCTTTTGAATATGGGTTGTGCATTACATGAGCTTGGAAGGGATGAAGAAAGCAAAGAAAAATTGATTGATTCGTACTATGCCTATCGGTTGATAAATAATAAGAAAAGCTGTGCGCTTGTTGCAAATTATGCAAAGGGAAAATATGATATAATTTTAGAATAAAGACCTAGCATTCACCGACAGGACCATCAATATGGTTAGGCTTTATAACAGGCTTCACATTGCCGTCCGGCGGTGGGGTCTGGTTGTCGTCACCCTTTTCGTCCTCACCATCCTCTACCGGCGGCGGGGTGGGCAGGTCATCGTCAGCAAAGCTGACCTGTGGAACAGCGGCGAGCAGGGTCAAAGCAGCCAATAAGGCAATCAGTAATTTTTTCATAACAAACTTCCTTTCTGAATTGATTCGTAGCTACAGTTTAAGAAAAGCATACTTTTAGCTTTTTGTCAATGTAGCGTTTTACGACACATAACTATGTGTCGTAAAATGCTACGTTGACTTTTGTAAGCTGATAGTTTATGATGTAGGCAAGGAGCTCCTAAAAAAACAAAATGATTTTGTAAAGGAGAAATTTACTATGAAAAAAATGATGGTATCTGTCATGGCTATTGCAATGCTGGCAAGCATGGGCTTGGGAGCATTTGCGGATTACGCACCGGCAGCACACACCCACAACTTTAAGGTTGTCGAAAGATATACCTCCGAGGACTACTGCTGGGCAACCGGAGGAACCCATATCGGTACTTGGGTTGTTCGTCGCTGCTCCTGTGGTTTGGAAACACAGACCAACACCAAAAACTCTTGTGGTCGCTGCCCAACAGGAGGTTCTGTAAGAGAACTGGAATAGGAGTGCTATAAATGTTCAAACCAACAGATAAACCCAAAAGATATTTAGCAGCGGCTGCATTTGCAGCGGTGCTGATTACAGTTCCCTGTCTTGGCGCACTCAATACCTCTGCCGACCAGGCAAGGATGGAGTGGCCGGCGCCCGAACATTTTGAAATTTCTTCTGTCTATGGCTCTCGCTATGACCATTCGGATTTTCACATGGGAATCGACATCAGTGATGCAGAGATTGCAAACAGCGATGTGGTCGCTGCCGCAGATGGCAAGGTGGTGGATGTGACTTCCGAAAAGTCCGAACAGGGATATGGTGTCAGCATCATCATCGCCCATGAAAACGGGCTGTTTACACGCTACGCCCATCTGGCAAGCGAATCGGTTTCTAAAGGAGACACTGTTGCCAAAGGACAGACCATCGGAACAGTGGGTGATACCGGCGCAGCTGATTTCCCACAGCTCCATTTTGAAGTGATTCGAGATGGAAAAACCGTAGACCCGATGCAGTATTTTGAGAAGTAAGAAAACGGTATATATAGAAAGGAGAACAATATGAAAAAGTTATTGGCATCTGTTATGGCTGTTGCAATGCTGGCAAGCATGAGCACTGGTGCTTTTGCAGACAATTTAGATAATGTTCCGTATTTTTCGGATGAGGATGTTATTGTTCTTGAGTCGGCTCCAGAAAGCAGAATCAGTGTCAGCGCGACTAAAAAATTTAGAGGTCGTACCTGGACAACCGTTGCCAGAGAAAATCTGGAAAATTACGAGGATATTATGATTAAGATTCTTAATCTCAACGGAGTAGATCAGCTTCGCGTTCGTGTCAAGAAGAGTGGCGTTATCTACATAGACCGTTGGATGGGAATTGATGACCAGTACACATTTGATGCTGACTGGGAGGATGGAAACTACTCTATTGAATTCTACCCAACCGCCGATGCTACTGTTACATACAGCATCAAAACCGTTTCCTAAAAGTCAGTATACTTTATAAAGGGGAATGAAAATGGAAAAAGCGAAAACGAAAAAAAAGAAAGCAATTATTATCATCCCGATTCTGATTGTTCTCCTCGTTTCGGCATTTTTTATTCTTCGTATCAAGGTTCCGTTTCAGGATATTCAGCCAATCGAAATAGAACTGTATGGTCCGCCGTTGCAGTTCTTTGGGATTGAATATGAGTATCTTGACCATGATATGGATGAAAGTATCCCCGAAGGTGTTGCGAGAATATCCGTGCCGCTGAAAGATTATTTTAAGGCAGAAGAAGCGATTTCGCGTTCTCATGCATTGATGGGGATTATTGATGATTGCCTTTACTCATTTGCAGATAATGTTGGTTTAAAAACAAGATGACAATTCACATGATTTTGTCAAACCATTTTTATAGGTTCATTCACACAAAATAGGACAGCATTTGCTGTCCTATTTTCACAAAAAACAAATTTATTTCAAAAAACTCTTGCTTTTTAGAATCAAATCGTGTATGATAAGGACAAGAACTCCGAAAGGAGTAAAATAATTTTGAAGCAGAATAACCCCTTTTATTTAAGGTTCACCCACATAAAAAAAGGACAGCCCTTCGGCTGTCCTTTTTGCAAAATTCTTTTCAGTAAAATACAAACAGCAATCTTTTAAAAGGAGGAATTGTTATGACAAAAAGATTTTTTGCAGCCCTTTTTTTAACCGCAGTCCTGTCGATGAGTGCAGCCGCGACAAGCGTTTCTCCGGCTGTCGCTTCGGAAAAGCCCATCCTTCAATACAGCGTATGTAAAAGCTGCGGTGCAGAAGCGGTGCAGCAGGAGGAAACCCGCTATGGCAAGTGGAATTATGCGGGAGAGGTTGCTTGCGTCCACGAGGGTGGCGGAGATTCATATAAGGATGAGAAGCAGGTCAGACTGGTCCTTTATCCGGCAGTCTGCCAAAAATGCGGAGTCAGCGAGACAGAGGTAAAGGTCGAAGAGCAGTTTATCCACATCGGCAACCCCAAAAAGATACAGTATGTTTTATAGCTTTATCCACACAAAATATACACCAGACGAAAAAAATAGAATAAATCCCGAAGAGACTCTTGACTTTTAGAATCCGATACAGTATAATGGAGAAGAAGAGTTCCTACAAAATGGGCAATATAACCAAATCGAAAAAGGAAGAAAGATCCTATGAAAAAACAGCGTTTGATTTCCCGACTGGTTGCAGGTTCCCTGGTCCTTTTGTTGCCGGTGCTGTCCCTGAGCGGCTGCACCTCAAATCAGAATCAGGTCAGCGCACCTACTTCCCCGGAGCAGCTGGGCTATACCATCGACCAGCAGCAGATTCCGCAGGTGGTGATGGAGGATTCGGTCTTTTTAAATCAGGAGACCTTCTATTGTCCAGAGCTTTCTGGAGATTTTACGGCGGTTGGGGTATACTGGCACGATTATTTAGGCTCTGACGCATATCCGGTTGCTTTTTTGCAGGCGGTGCCAGCCAATACAACAAAAATCAAGCTGCCTTCCGGCGAAATTGCCGTTTCCGATTGGGAGCAATATCAGATTTTTCAGAATCAGGATGTTATCATCTATGACCTGTACCCGATGCTCTATCCAGAGGGAACCGTGCCGGAACGGATCGCACAGGAAGTGGAGCGCAGCTATTATCAGACACAGGAAGAATATCAGGCAGGAAAAATCCCGCCAGAACGATATTTTAATGAACCCCTCAACAGCCGACTGACCCAGACCCGCTATTTAAATTACCTCTGGGAATACTATCATCAGCAGCTGCCGCAGCTGATTCAAAAATCATCCGACCTGAAATAGATTCACCTATAAAAAACAAGGCAGCCTTTTGGCTGCCTTGTTTTTATGATTTAACAAAAGGATGCACATTTTTTTTACGGTAGGTGGTTTTTCTTTTTCGCAAATTATGGAATTGAATTTCGTAAAGGCTCATGTTACAATAAAGAGGATGAAATGAAAGAGAAAAGAAGAGAAAGGAGAAGCTATTGATGGAACAGCTTCGCAATGCAAAAGGCTTCATCTGCGATATGGATGGAGTTATCTATCATGGAAACAAGATTTTACCCGGGGTCAAGGAATTTGTGGAATGGTTGTATCGGGAGAACAAACAGTTTTTGTTTTTGACCAACAACAGCGGCAAAACCCCGAAGGAATTACAGGAAAAATTAGCCCGCATGGGACTGGATGTGGACGAGCATCACTTTTACACCAGCGCGCTGGCAACAGCAGAATTTATCTCCCGCCAAAGTCCCGGTGCACACGCCTTTGTGATTGGAGAGCCGGGACTGTACAACGCACTGTATGAAAAGGGCATCACCCTCGACGACACCAATCCCGATTATGTGGTAATTGGAGAATCCCCCAACTATAACTACGACAACATCTGCAAGGCCGTCCAGCTGGTGCAGAAGGGCGCGCGCCTGATTGGTACCAACTACGATTTGACTGGACCGACCGAGCAGGGAATCATGCCTGCCTGCCGCGCCTTTGTCAAACCCATCGAGCTGGTCACCGGCAAGGAAGCCTACTACATCGGCAAGCCCAACCCGCTGATGATGCGCACCGGACTGAATATGCTCGGGGTACACTCGAGCGAGGCGGTGATGATTGGTGACCGAATGGATACCGACATCGTAACCGGCATCGAAAGCGGTCTGGATACCGTGCTGGTTTTGTCCGGCGTATCCACCAGAGAAACAGTCAAGCTGTTCCCATACCGTCCAAGACTGATCCTCAACGGAGTGGGAGATATTCCGGGCTAAACAGCAGTCCAAAACAACAGAAGCCAAGCGCCAAAGGAAGCGGAAAATACCGCCCTTCTTTTGGCGCTTTTGCTTTTTGAAAGGCTTTCCTTGTGATACCATCTTGTGATACAATAGGGTAGAACCACAGTAGACGAAAAGACCATCACAAACAGGATACGGAGAAATACAATGGCAAAAAAACAACGGTTGGATAAAGCAATCTCGATGCAGGGCAACCTTTCCCGCAGCGAGGTCAAAACGCTCATCCGAAAGGGAGCGGTCACTGTCAACGGACAGGTGGTAAAGGCGGCGGATTTTGGAGTGGACTTTGACAGCGACACAGTGCAGGTGCAGGGCAAGCCGCTCTGCCTGCGGATGCACCTGTATCTGATGCTCAATAAACCCAAAGGAGTGGTCAGCGCAAGCGAGGACAAAAATCAGCCCACTGTCGTGGACCTGGTGCCGCAAAACCTGTGGCGCAAGGGACTTTTCCCTGCGGGCAGGCTGGACAAGGACACCACCGGCTTTGTGCTGATTACCGACGACGGAGAGTTTGCCCACGACATCCTTTCCCCGAAAAAGCACATCCCAAAGACCTATCACGCGCTGGTGGACGGCGCCATCACCGAGCGGATGGAGGCGGATTTTGCCAAGGGAGTCCGCATCGGCGAGGACTTCACCCTGCCGGCGTCGCTGAAAAAACTCTCCTCCACCCCACAGGGGGATTGGGGAGAGGTCATCCTCAAAGAAGGGCTGTACCATCAAATCAAGCGGATGTTTGGAGTGTACGGCTTAAAAGTTTTGGAATTAAAGCGGGTACAGATGGGAAAACTGCCGCTGGACCCGCAGCTGCCGGAAGGAGAATGTCGGGAATTGAGTGAAGAGGAGCTGCGCCTGGTGGCTTCTCGGGAGGAGGAATAGCCGATGGGATGCCTCATCTGCGAAAGAATCGAGCAGATCAAGCGGGGAGAAACCCCGTACTTTGTCTGCGAGCTTTCGACCGGCTATGTGGTGCTGGGAGATCACCAGCGCTTTCAGGGTTATACGCTGTTTTTGTCAAAGCAGCACGTCACCGAGCTGTACCATCTGCCCTGGGAAATTCGGACGCGCTTTTTGCAGGAGATGTCGCTGGTGGCAGAGGCGGTGGCTGCTGTCTACCACCCGGACAAGATGAACGTTGAGCTGCTGGGCAATGGGGACACCCATCTGCACTGGCACCTTTTCCCACGGGTGGCGGGCGATACCCCGCAGCCGGGTCCGGTCTGGTGGCTGCCGCGGGAGGAGATGTGGAACGACGTTTTTCTGCCGACCCCACAGCAGCTTGCGCAGCAAACCCGTCGACTGCGGGAGGAAATCCTCCGACGCAGCAGGACGGCAGCGCTTTTTTGTGAGGGGGAAGCAAGGGATGGATAACGGCTTGCCGGGCAAAAAACTGCCGCCGGAGTTTTATTTGCAGGATACCGTACAGGTTGCCCGCCAGCTGATTGGCAAGCTGCTGGTCCGCAGGGTAGAAGGGCAGACCCTCTCCGCCATCATCTGCGAAACCGAGGCGTACACCGGCTTTTCGGACAAGGCGTGTCACTCCTATAAGGGCAGCTCACCGCGCACCCGCGTTATGTTCGAAGTAGGTGGAAAGGCGTATGTCTATCTGATCTACGGAATGTACAGCTGTCTGAATGTCACCACGCGGGAAGAAGGTGTGCCGGAGGCGGTGCTGATTCGTGCGGCATCTCCGGTAGAGGGAATCGAGCGGATGATGCAGCTGCGGCAGAGCAAAAAGCCTATCAAGAGCTTAAAGGAGAACACACTGCTGTCCGGTCCCGGGCGGCTGTGCGATGCGCTTGCCATTACCCGCGAACAAAACGGTCTGTCGCTTTGCGGAGATGAGCTGTTTATCTGCGAAGGAGTGGAGCTGCCACAGCAGCAGATTGCTGCCACCCCGCGCATCAACATCGACTATGCACAGGAAGCAAAGGATTATTTGTATCGCTTTGTGGATACTAAAAGCCCTTGTCTTTCAGTGAAGTACAGGGAGGGAGAGCAGAATGGAAGGACAGCAAAATGAAGCGCTCGAGCAGCGGCAGAACTGCTGTTGTCTGACCGGTCATCGGTCGCTTCCGTCCGACCCGGACCGGCTGGCAGAGCTGCGGCAGAATTTGCGGCGGCTCATCTGTGATTTGGCACAGCAAGGCATCACTACCTTTTACACCGGCGGCGCATTGGGATTCGATACGATGGCGGCGATGATGGTGCTGGAGCTAAAAAGCCGACTGCCACAGCTGCGGCTGCACCTTGCGCTGCCCTACCCGGAGCAGGCGAAGCGCTGGAGCCGCACCGATCGGCTGCTGTACGAGCAAATTAAGGAACACGCCGACCGGGTGTATCTGGTCAACATGGAATATTCTGCTGTCTGTATGAAAAAACGAAATTATTTTATGGTGGATCGCAGCAGAGCATGCGCCTATTATATGGTCAACGCTACCCGCAGCGGGACAGCGCAGACGGTAAACTACGCCCGCAATCAAGGCTGCAAGCTGTTTGACCTGTTGGAAAAGCAGCCGGAGCGGTTTGTAAAGACGCCGCAGCAGCAACAGATTAGCTGGAGCGAACAGGTGATTGTGCGGGAGAGCTACCCGGCTGCGCAGGAAAAATCGGACCCAGAAAAATAACCCGATGCCAAAGGCATCGGTGGTCATAAAACAGTTATTCGGCACAGCGATTGTGGTCGCTGTGCCGAATATTGCATTTTCAAGGTGTTTATGATAGAGTACAAATAGTTCAACAAATCAGAATTTGATGAGGAGATAAGGCAATGCTTTTAGATGGATATGTGAAAAGCAAGAACAATACTCCTATTGCTGGAGCTAAGATTGAAATAAAGAACAACAGTTTTGCTACTATCTACTGTGCAGAAAGTAACGAAGATGGATACTATCAATTCGATATTCCCGAGGGGAAGTATCCTTTTTTAACTGCAGTAAAAGGCTATGCGGTAAACTATTTGGAGTATTGGTGTCAAAACATTCCGCTTTCAGAAAACACTTCGTTGGATATTAGTTTTGATACATTGGAGATATACGGATTACATGTTTTTTCTGTCAAAGGCGCAGGAAATGGTCTTATGATATACTTTAGACCTATGAGTTTGGTGAAATTTCAGCAGGGAAATGAAAACATAGCACCAGATGATATTTCCATCCATGTGAAAGTTGATGGGGAAGAAACCGCTATCATTGCAAAGAATACGGTCGCAGAATTGGCTGCTGATAGGGAAATGACAGCTTATTTGATTCAAGTTGAAGGAACCGATGCTTGGAATAAGATTGAAATTCAAATTGTAGATACGGATAGCCATTATGGAGCTGCAGCAATTTTTAATCCTTGCGTGTAATGATTCAATTCTGCAAATTTCAGTTTATCGAACTGATTAAGGGCGCACTTCTATACACCTTTGGGTGTGTTGTGCGATGTGCGGGGCTGCACCACACCAAAGCCTCCCTTGTGTAAAGGGAGGTGGCACGGCGCAGCCGTGACGGAGGGATTGTCATGCAGTCAAAGCATAATAAAAAGAAAAGGTCGAGTATCTAACATTCAGATACTCGACCTTTAACCTTTTTATGAACACCCGTCTAAGGCATCGGGTTATTTTTCTGGGTCAACAGCAGACGAAAGCTCACAGCTCCTGCTCCAGCAGAGAGAAGCCGTGCATAAAGCCGTTCTCCGCATAAATCGAGCAGATGTCCCCGCCGATAACTTCGTGATTATAAATCAAAAGATTGGCTCGGATATACTCCTTTTGTCCGGGGTAGTTGAGCACTTCATAGCTGCATCGGCTGACCTGCTTTCCTCGAAAACGGCTCAGGTCAAAGCCCTGCTGCTTTTGAATCTCATTGTAGTTTTCATAAACATCTCCAAAGGTTTCGGGGATCACCACCTGCACCATCTCACAGGGCTGTTCGTTTACCTCCCAGCCGTAGCTTTGCAGAAATCGCACCTGCGCCAGCCCATTGGGAACGCAGGTGTCATGCTGGGCGGCAGGCTGCACCGGAGCAGACGACTCAAAAGGGTGCAGCGTCAAAGCAATCAGCAGGACCGCTGCGAGGATTGCCGCTGCGCACAGCAGCTTTTTGAAGAGGGAACGAGGTTTGAATGAACAGACGAACATAGGTGGGTGGCTCCTTTCAGACAATATTCTCTGGTGGCAGAAAAGACCTGTGGGGACAAAATCAGCAGAACAATCAGATTCGGCAGCAGCAGGCAGGCATTCAGCAGGTCCGCCAGCGCAAAAACCACCGGCAGACGGGCAAAGCAGCCGGCGGCACACCCGACCAGAAAGATACAGCGATAAAGGAAAAGTGCGTGGCGGCTGTCGCCGAACAGATATTCCACACAGCGCTGACCGTACAGACAAAAGCTGATGACCGAAGCAAAGGCAAACAGCGAAAGAGAGATCCCCAGCAATCTGCCGCCGGTTTTTCCCATCACACTGCAAAATGCCTGATAGGCACCGGAGGCACCCAGAGGGACACCGCTTGCCAAAATCGAAAGTGCTGTGATGGTGCAGACCAGGATGGTGTCGCAGAACACCTCAAAAATTCCCCAGAAGCCCTGTTCGACCGGACTGTCCGCACCGCTGCAGGCGTGAGCGATGGAGGCGCTGCCCAATCCCGCCTCATGGGTGAAGATGCCGCGGGAGATGCCGACCCGCACACAGGTGAAAAATCCGACCCCGCTGCCCGCCGCACCGGCGATGCCGCCGGAGGAAAACGCCTGTGTCAAAATCTGAGAAAAGGCAGACGGGATATTCTGCCGGAAATGAAAGAGGATGATCCCGCAGCCAAACAGGTAGAGGGCGGACATCCATGGGACTAAAGCTGAGCAGGTCTGCACCGCACGGTCACAGCCGCCGTGCAGCACCCACCCGCACACCAGCACCAATACCACAGCGCACAGGGAAGGGGAAACCGAAAAGCTCTGCTGCATCGACTGGGCGATGGCGTTGGTCTGGACCATGCTGCCGCTGGACAGGCTCGAGAGGATACAGAAGATGCAAAACAGCACCGCCAACAGCTTGCCGATGGGATGTGGGATGCCGCGCGCGCAGTAATACATCGGACCGCCGCAGAAGGAGCGGGAACCGGGACGGCGCACCCGCCATCGGACCGCCAGAAAGACCTCCATATATTTGGTCATCATCCCGAGCAGCGCGCCGACCCACATCCAGAAGATGCTGCCCGCGCCACCCAGCGCCAGCGCTGCACCCACGCCGATGATGTTGCCGACCCCCATCGTACCGCCCAGTGCGGTACTGACAGCAGCAAAGGGAGAAACGCTGTCCTTGGATTCTTTTTTGCAAAACAGCGAACCGAGCGTCTTTTGTGTGACAAGACCGATCTTCCGCAGCGGAAGAAAGTGTGTAAAGACAGTAAAATAAAGCCCGCACAGCAGGGTGAAGGCGATGGTCCCGCGTCCCCACAACAGCTGCACCGCCCGGTCCAGAAGATTTTCGAGCATAATACCCCTCCTCATCCGGTTTGATAAAAATTATGTGCCGGAAAACCAAAATATGACGGGCTGGACATTTTAGCAGAATGTACTATAATGAGAACAGAGGAAACGAGCCGAGGGATAGAAGAAAAAATCAGGGAGGTATGAAAGATGTATAATTGTGCAAAATGTTTTCAGAGAGGCTGTACCAAGCAGGATATGACCAAGACCCTGCCGGACTGCCCAAGTAAGGACGAACAGGTCAAGGAGCAGGCAAAACAGCTGTATAACGAACCGGAAAACCACCGCATCGCCTATTGTGCGGCGCTCACCGAGGCAGGAGGCTATTGTCAGGACACCAGACTCATTGAAATCATCAAATTCCTGCATCGCGGCGGCTATCATAAGATTGGAATTGCCTTCTGCACCGGACTGTTCAAGGAAACGCAGGAGGTCGTCAACATCCTGGAGTATAATGGCTTTGAAGTGGTGTCGATTATCTGCAAGAACGGGTCGATCACCAAGGACTTTTTGGGAATCACCGACGAGCAGGCGGTTAGAGGCAGCTGCAAAACCGAAACGATGTGCAATCCGATCGGACAGGCGCTGTTTTTGAATCAGCAGAAGACCGACTTCAATCTGATGCTCGGTCTGTGTGTCGGACATGACACCCTGTTCATCAAATATTCCGATGCACCGATTACCGCGCTGGCAGTCAAAGACAGGGTCACCGGACACAATCCACTGGCTCCGGTTTATCTGGCACAGGGATATTATCACAACAAATTCTATCCGCAGGACAAAGAGCAGCTCAACCCGCACGACACCGAGTACAACCCGAAGTAAGGTGCTGCGGACAACCGCTCCATTTTGAATAAAGGAGAGATCCTATGGAACAGCTACAACAGCTGATGTCGATGATGAACGCCGGATGCAGCGCTTTGAGTTGGAAGACACAGGACGGCAAGCATCTGTGGGGAAGGAATATGGACTTCAACCGGCTGGCGCAGGGCAGCAAAATCAGCTTTATCCCGCGCGGCACCAGCTATTATATGCGCGGCACGACAATGGAAAATAACCTGCGTGAGCAGGAGCGGCGAACCTCTGCCTATGCGGCAGTAGGAACCGGATTTTTGATGATTCCCTCCACACCGGTGCTGTATGAGGGCATCAACGAGAAGGGACTGATGGGCGGTCAGCTGTATTACCGCGAATTTGCCCATTTTGAACAGCAGGTGCGGGAAGGAACGACCGCTCTGTTGCCTCCTTTTGTGGTCTACCATATGCTGGCACAGTGCGACAGCGTGCAGCAGGTGGTGGATACCTTGCAGCAGCAGGTCACTTTGCTGCACGAGCCGATGCTGGGAACCGTTCCGTCGCTGCACTGGGCATTTTCCGACAGTACCGGCGAGATGGCGGTCATCGAGCCGGATGTGGATGGTCTGCACATCTACCGCAGCACCGTCGGCGTCATGACCAACAGTCCCGGCTACCCGTGGCACCGCACCAACCTGCTCAACTATGTCGGTCTGCGTGATTTGGACTACGATGAATGGGAGCTGGAGGATAATCGCCTGTCCCAGTGCTTCTCCGGCAGTGGAATGCAGGGACTGCCCGGCGACTGGAGCTCGCCGTCCCGCTTTGTCCGTCTTGCCATGCTCAAAAAATTTGGCGTGAAAGGTCAGGACGAGGCGCACGGGGTAGCCAATATGATGCACCTGTTCCAAAGCGCTGCCTTCCCGAACGGAATGGTTCGGGTCAGCCAGGAGGGTCATCTCACCGAGTACGACGTCGAGGTCATCCCGTATGACTACACCATCTACACCTCGGTGATGTGTGCGGAGTCCAAACGATTCTACTGGACCTCCTATGAAAATCAGCGGGTGCAGTATGTGGATTTGGAGCAATTAAAATCCCGCACCCAGCCGATGCAGTTTGAGCTGGGCAGGGAGCCGGATTTCCTTTGCGTCACACCGCAGGAATAACGGGAGCTTTATCAAAAGCAAAAAACACCACCGGAGGGAAGTCCTAACAGGACTTCCCTCCGGTGGTGTTTTCAATGAAAGCATATCCTACTTTAATCCGTATTTTTGTGCGTATTCGCAAACGGTTTTGACCCAGTGCGGATGCTGAAAGCTGCGTTGGACATCAGATAAATCCACATAAGCACCACCGGCGATATTTTGAACCAGAGCCTCGGCAATCATTGCCTCACGTGTGTACGGGTCTGCAAGATATTTTTCAAATTCCATGTTCATCTTTTGGTCGATCCCTTCCATCGCTCCGATGTAAAACAGATTATCTTTACCAAGCAATTCGCCGATGTGTACAAAGCATTCAATTCCCTCTCGAATCTGGGCAACCGATACCCGGCGGGTATATTCCATCATCCGTTGACCGCCGTTGAGGATGTGGTCAACGGTCGTTTCCAGCACCTTGGCTAAGTCCAGCAAAATCCCAACATCCGGCAGAGTTTCGCCGCGCTCCCATTTTGAAACAGCTTGAAAGGAGATGTTCAACCGCTCTCCCAGTTGGCTTTGGGTCAAGCCCTTCACTTTGCGCAGGTCTGCAATCTGTCTGCCTACTTTGGCTGCATCTATCATGGAAAAACCTCCTTTTTGTTTTAAAACCGGTTTCTGTTAATCAGTATATCAATTACAGAAAGAAGCTTCAATAACGCAAGGAGATAGTTTTTTACCCGGCTGCTCAACAGTTGGTTGAAAAGGATGTAGATAACGGTAGAAAATACACCGGTACAAGCACAAGGGTTGTTACAGAGAAAGAGGATTTAGCCGGAAAGAAAAACGGAGCGGTTCCCATTTGGGAACCGCTCCGTTTGTTACAGAAAGTAAAATCAATTATTTTGCTTTTCTTGCTTCTCTGATAGCGACCATTTCTTCGTAGGTGTAGCCATCTTTGCAGGTTTCAAAGTTTTTGATTTTTTCTTTTGCCCATTCGCCCTGTGTATTGAAGCGGCTCAGTGCGAAGGAAGAAGTGGTGCTGGAAGGCATTACAAGAGCGTGCTCCAGCAGGTAAGCTTCTGCGGTTGCAAGAGCATCGTAACGTGCATCCATATCCTTGGTAATCACAACAGCTTCGTTTACCAGTCTGGTAAATTCAGTAAACTGTGCAATTACCTCTTTGTTGTAATCTTTTTCCGGGAGGTCTTTGATGTTTTCAAAAGAGGTTGCGTACCATGCAGCATCACTGTCGTTTACCATCTGAGTGAGGTAGTTTTCAGGGTCGCTGTAGTCTGCACCCCAACCACTGGTCTGAACAGACTGGAGTTTAGGA
>FR880170.1 GCA_000435195.1 Clostridium sp. CAG:169
AGAGCACGATGGTCTTGGGGATGGCGACACGGGCATTCTCAAACTCTTCGAACTCGGGTGTTCAAGAGAGCAGTTTTATCCGGTCAGAACTTGATTGAAAACTTACATGTTGTTCAATTTTGAAGGTCCAGAGGATCTTCAAAAGCGGTGAGAGCGGCATATCCGAAACCCTGATATGGGGGTGTAGCTCAGCTGGGAGAGCACCTGCCTTGCACGCAGGGGGTCAGGAGTTCGATCCTCCTCATCTCCACCACGGGTTGAGGGAAGAGAACCGAAAGCCACTCTAACGAAATGGGCTCATAGCTCAGGTGGTTAGAGCGTACGCCTGATAAGCGTAAGGTCGGTGGTTCGAGTCCACTTGAGCCCACCATTAACCGAAGCAGGGATGAAAGCTGCGGCGATGTGAAAAGGAAACAAAGCAGAACCGAGAGGGGAAGCGAAAGTGGACTTGGACACATTGAGCCCACTAGCAACGAATATGTTGCAAACCAATCGGACTTTGAAAATTGAACAATGAAAACTGCGAAATTGAGGTAAAAAAACCTAGAACGATAAATAAAAACGTTTAAGGGTAAAAAATACTACAATTCAAACAAAGAGAGAACCATTAACAAAACACATGGTCAAGCTACAAAGAGCTTAAGGTGAATGCCTTGGCACTGGGAGCCGAAGAAGGACGTGGCAAGCTGCGAAAAGCTGCGGGGAGTTGCAAGCAAACATTGATCCGCAGATGTCCGAATGGAGCAATCCACATAGGGTAACGCCTATGTATCATACAGTGAATCCATAGCTGTATGAGGGGAACCGCCTGAACTGAAACATCTAAGTAGGGCGAGGAAGAGAAATCAAACGAGATTCCGCTAGTAGTGGCGAGCGAACGCGGAAGAGGCCAAACTGAGAGCAGCAATGTTCTCAGGGTTAGGACTGCATTTAGCATTGACAAAGGTTAGCTGAACTGCATGGGAAGGCAGACTGGAAAGGGTGAGAGTCCCGTAAGCGAAAACTAAAGTCAGCGAGCAGTATCCAGAGTACCGCAAGACACGTGAAACCTTGTGGGAAGATGGGGGGACCACCCTCCAAGCCTAAATACTACCC
>FR880171.1:0-8392 GCA_000435195.1 Clostridium sp. CAG:169
ACGCTCTTTTGCTTTCGCTGCGCAGCCAGGATTCCTCTGTTTCCTGTGTCTCCCGTCTGCCGATGGTGCAAACCACCCTCACTCTTTCTCCACTGTACGACGAAAACCGTGTCTTCATTGCGGCAGTGGTTCACTTTGCCGTCAGCTCCACCGAGATGTTCCCCAGTGATGTCAACCGTGCGCAGCAGATGCTGCAAAACTTCAACACCACCCTGCGCGACCCGCTCGGTATGATTTTTTCCGGCATTATCTCCATGACCCGCCGTCTGGAGGTGGATGATACTGCATCCTGCGAGCAGCTGTTGCAGCAGCTAAACAACTCCTGCTATCATATGCTCAAATCCTGCAACAGCCTTTCGGAATATACTGGCTACTCCAACGGTCTGACGCTGCTCAATTTAAAATCGGTTTTTCTTAACCTGTTTTTGGAGGACCTCTTCCGGCATTTACAGATGTTTGCTCGCCGCGCCGGCATCGAAATGACCTACGCGCTGCCCAAACAGGAAATCCAGATGAATCTGGACCCCGATAAACTTATCATCGTACTGTCCAGCCTGATGTCCAACAGCATCGCCTTTTTACAAGACAATACCGAAGAGCGGTACATCCACATCGAGGTCCTTGCCAGCAATCATACTGTCCGCTTCATCTTTTCGGACAACGGTCCCGGCATTCCTTCGGAGGCTCTGCCGCACGTCTTTGAACCGTACTTCACCTACGGACGACACGACCGGCAGTTCACACACCTGGGACTGGGACTGACCATCTGCAAGATGATTATCAACCACCACGACGGTGATATTTCCATCCTTTCTTCTTCGGATGGAACGGCTGTCAGCTTCACCCTTTCCCGCGATTTAAAAGGGGATGAAAATACCAAGCTGACCTTCTGCGACAATCCGGTGGAATATCTGACCAACTCCTACTCGCCGATGTATGTCTATCTGTCCGACGTCTGCGAGTGGATTCCCATTTAAATTTTGACTGTTAAAAAAGGAGCGCTTTTTAGCGCTCCTTTTGATTTTTCTGTTTTAAAAAAAGAAGGGCTGTGACGCAGCCCTTCTGAAAAGATTTATTCAACCGAGATAATAAAGTAGTAGACCGGCTGTTTGCCTTCAATCAGAACGACCTCGACATCGTCGCCCAGCTTTTCCGCTACCGCTTCCCGAATCTGCTCTGCCTGCTCTTCTGCGACGTCTTCGCCGTAGATCAGGGTCACAAAGCTGCTGTCCTTGGTCTTTCTCATCAGATTATGGGTCAGCTTGACAACCGTCTTTTTCAGATCGGTTTCTACAAACGCCATCTTTCCGTTTTCCAGAGCCAGCAATTCGCCTTTTTTGATGTTGTGTCCTTCATAGTCGCTGTCGCGTGCTGCAAAGGTGACCGAACCGGTGCCGACACGTTCATACGCCTTGACCATGTTCATCATGTTCTGCTTGCGGTCTGCCTCCGGGTCGAATGCCAGCATAGCGGACAGTCCCTGCGGAACGGTGCGGGTCTGCAAAACATATACCTTGCGGTCTGCCAGATTGGCTGCCTGCTCCGCTGCCATGATGATGTTCTTGTTGTTTGGCAGTACAAACACCCGCTTTGCCGCTGTGGCATGGATAGCAGAGAGGATGTCCTCGGTGGACGGGTTCATGGTCTGACCGCCGCTGACCACATTATCTACACCCAGGTCGGTGAACAGCTGTTTGATGCCATCACCCGCAGCCACCGCTACAAAACCGTACTCCTTCTCCGGGTCTACCGCCTTGTATGGGAATGCCGGCTTGCCTTCTGCTTCCAGGTCCACCAGCTTGTTGTTGTCGCCGTGCTGCTCTTTCATGTTGTCGATCTTCATGTTGGTCAGATAGCCCAGCTTGAGCGCTGCCTGAATAGCGTTGCCCGGCTCATTGGTATGTACATGACACTTGATGATCTCCTCATCGTCCACTACAACGACACAGTCGCCGATGGATTCCAGATAGGCGCGCAGAGCCAGCGGGTCTGCGTTCGGGTCCTCTTTATTGATGATGAACTCGGTGCAGTAGCAGAAGTGGATGTCCTCTTCGTTAAATTCTGCTGCCACGCCGTGTGCCTTCTTTTCCTTAGGAGCTGCCTGCTGTTCCTCCAGGGAGGCAACAATCTCGCCGCCCTCGATGACCGACAGCATCCCCTTCCAGACTTCTACAAAGCCCTGTCCGCCCGCATCGACTACGCCGGCTTTTTTGAGCACCGGCAGCATCTCCGGTGTCTGTGCCAGAGCATCCTGCGCGCTGACCAGGATTTCTTTCCACATCTGTGCTGCGGTCAGCTGCTCTTCCTGCGCTGCCAGCTGCTGTGCGTGCTCGCCTGCCAGTCTTGCTACAGTCAGGATGGTACCCTCTGTCGGCTTCATAACTGCTTTGTACGCGGCGGTGACACCCATCGACAATGCGTTTGCAATGTCCTTTGCATCTGCCTCCTCCTTGCCCTCCAAGCCTTTGGAGAAGCCACGGAACAGCAGAGAAAGGATGACGCCGGAGTTTCCTCTTGCGCCGCGCAGCAAAGCAGAGGCTGCCTTTTTGGCTACCTGCTCAACGGTCGGGTCATCCCGCAGGGTTTCCAGCTCCCGTTTTGCCGCATTGATGGTCATCGACATATTTGTTCCGGTGTCGCCGTCCGGTACAGGGAATACATTGAGCGCGTCTACCTGCTGTCTGCAATTTGAAATGCTGTTTGCGCCAGAGATAAACGCATCCCTGAGCTGAGTTCCCTTTATCACGATAATACACTCCTTACCAAAAGATTCATCCATGACGCTACTGCTTCATATCGTCAACAAACACGTTGACCTTTGCCACCTGAAGACCGGTTGCCTCCTCGACGGTGTAGCGTACTTTGTTGACAATGCTCTTGACGATGGCGGAGATATTAACGCCGTAGGTAACTGCGATGTGCAGATCGATGACAAGACCACCGGCAACGGTGCGCACTTTAACACCCTTGTCCTGTGCCTCGTCCTTTTTCAGAATATATCTCAGTCCCTGGGAAGCCGTGCTTTCTACCATACCGGCAACGCCGAAGCACTCGGAGGCAGCATGGCCGACCAGGTTTGCAAAATAATCCTGTGAGATCTCGATCGCTCCAAGATGATTCTCAAATTTAATCATAAATCACACGTTCCTTTCTATGCGTCCGACCGACGCTTTTTTAAGGGCATAATTGTCAATAAAATAATTATACCGTATTTTATGCCTTTTGAACAGGCTTTCTATTTCATTTTCATCCATTTCATGCTTTATTTACAAATCCCCGCTGCCAGAAAGAGGTCGATAGGTGAAAATTTAACAACCGTTACAAACCTTTTTAGGACTGCCAGCTGTCGATATTGTAAAACAAATCGCTGCGCAGGGCGGTCACTCCCAAGGTGTGCTGGCGCGAAAAGCAGAAGGAGCCACTGCGAAAAGCAAGCGGGATAACGGGATATTCCTGCACAAATTGCGCTGCAAAGGCATCCCAGCTCTCACCTGTGGAGTAGGCGGTCTGATACAGGGAGAGCAGCTGCTGCGAAGGAGCTGCACCGTAGCCGTAATGCTCCCCGCGGGTGAACAGATGGCTCAAATCCATGTCGTCCCCCAGCAGCAGCTCGCCCAGATACAGGTCATAGCTGCCCGATTCCAAGGCAGAAAAGTAGTCTTCGCTCGCTCTACCGTCCAGCGTGATTTGAATTCCCACCTGTGCCAGCTGTGCTGCCAGCTGGTTTGCCAGCTGCGCCCGGTCCGCGCCGTCGGTGCTGTACAAAAGGGTCAGCTCCAGCATTTCTCCATCATCCAAAGCGCCTGCCTGAGTCAGCATCTGCTTTGCTTCATCGATGTTCTGCGCCGGAACAGTATAGCCTTCCATTGCAAAAAAGTCGGGATGCAGCGGCAGGTCGCTTGCCTTGCCCGAGGTGGTCAGCGAGGTGCGCATCAGATAATCGCGGTCGATTGCCCGACTGATTGCTTTGCGGACTTCCGCATTTGCCGTTTGCCCTCGAGAGGCGTTTGCACCCAGAAAAATCAACTGATTGGCGGTCACCGGATAGTTGCCTGCCGACAGGTTGCTGATGTCCGCCGAAGCGCCGTCGATGTACAGGCAGTCGATCTTTCCCAGCTTCAGGCTGTAGGTCTCTACATCCGTTTTTTTCAATGGAATCATTTCGATGCGCTGGATGCTCGGCTGCTTCCCCCAATAGGAAAGATTGCGTTCCAAAAGGACGCTGTCCTCCCCCTGGGATGCCAGACGGTACCGTCCTGTGCCGATATAGCGGCTGCCATCCCACTTGGCTACCGGAAAGGTCATCAGGTTGGCAAACAAAGCATCCGGCTGATGCAGTGTGACCTGCACACTGTTCCCCGAAACTTTGTGGCTGGCGATATTTTCCAGCCGTGCCCGATAGTAGGAGCCTTCTGCCAACGCCAGCGTCAAGCTGTCGTCGATGTGCTTTGCTGTCAAAAGTGAGCCGTCCGAAAATTCAATCCCCTCTTTTACCGTCAGTGTCCACTCGGTCCCACTGCCGGAAACCTCTGCCAGCGCCGGCTGGGTGGAAAAATCGGTCTGAAGGCTGACCGGTGCATCATACAGCAGTGTAGCTGCCGAACGGCTGTTCAGCTGCGCACAGTTCCAGGGCGAAGCGGTCAACAGGTCGTAGTCGCCCGATATTTTCAGCTGCTCCAGGTGCTGTTGCTCCTCCTGCTGTGTCTGCTCCTGTTCGGTCACATTGGGGCTAAAAGCCTGCTTTTCTCCAATCTGTGCCTGTCCGCATCCGCTCAGGCTGCCGGCAAGCAGTCCCAGCACGACCAGCGCCGCCGCTGCCCTTTGATTCAATCGTTCTTTCATTTTCTATTCCTTCTCATCTTTCCACATCAATCCGCAACGCTGACCCGCTGGATGCTCTGCGCCTTTCCGGTGGACTGGTCGACGGAAATTACCACGCCGTTCAGTTCAATTTCCTTCGGGTCATACTCAAAGCGGGCAGGCATATTATCAATAAACTTTTTGATGATGATTTCCTGCTTGACCCCAAGCACCGAGTTTTTGCCGCCGCACATCCCGGCATCGGTGATATACGCTGTCCCCTTTGGCAGCACCCGTTCGTCTGCCGTCTGTACATGGGTGTGGGTACCAATCACAGCGGACACCCTGCCGTCCAGATAGTAGCCCATCGCCTTTTTCTCGGAGGTCATTTCCGCGTGCAGGTCCACCAGAATATTTTTGGTACCCGCCTTTTGCAGCAGACGGTCGACCGTTTCAAAGGGGTTGGCGCAGTTGTCCATTGCCATCTGTCCCTGCAGATTGATGACACACAGCTGCCAGCGCAGGCAGTCCAGCACAAACATTCCGCTGCCGGGCACACTGGGGTGGTAGTTTGCCGGTCGAATGATTCCCTTTTCTTCCTCAAGCAGCGGGTAAATCTCTCTTCGTTTAAGGACATGGTTGCCGGTGGTGATGACATCCGCGCCCGCATCGAACAGCATCTGCGCACTTTCCGGCGTGATTCCATTGCCCTCGGCAGAATTTTCCCCGTTGATGATGCAGGCGTCAATGGCATACAGTTTCTTTAAGCTGCGCAGATGGCGCATGACCGCCTGACAGCCTGCTTTTCCGACAACGTCCCCTAAAAATAAAATATTCAATTTCTCTTTTCCTTCCTCTCAAAAACTTTGCATCCTCTTACTTCCAGCAGACCCTTTCGCCTGCATCGACTCAGACTGAGGCAAGCAAAGGCAAGATAAACCACAATAGAAACGATGGATGCCTCGATGCCAAAGTCACCGCCGGTCAGCAGCAGCGAATCGCTGTCCAACAGATACTGCGCCCATACGTCGCTGTCTGCGACCGTGCCGATGTGCAGCAGACCGCCGACCATCACAAGATTCCATACCCCGTGCATCAAAGCTGCCGACCAGATGCTGTTGTTTTCCAGTGTCACCAGTGAAAACAGGATGCCCACCAGACTTCCCGCTATCATCAGCTGCAAAAAACTGGGCAAGTCCATCGGTCTGCCAATCAGATGCAAGGCGGCAAACAGCACCGAAGGGAGCAAAACAGCCGCCCAGCGTCCCACCAGCCGTTCCAGCACCGTAAGAAAAACGCCGCGAAAAATTGCCTCCTCCACGATACCGGCTCCCAGCCCGATGACACAGACCGCAGCGCTCAACAAAGCAGCCAACTGCTCGTGGGAGAACAGCGCGACCTCCCAGCTGCCGGGCAGGTTGAGTAAAATCAGGCAGACGATTCCCGGCATTGCCAGCGCAATAACCGTCCACAGCAGAGAAAAGTGAACCGGAAGAATGCGGCAATCGGCAAGAGACAGACCGAGCGCTTTGCAAACCCAGGACAGTCCGTACAGCACCGACAGAACATACACCACACCGACCGCAAGATTGCACAGGTCGACCGGAAGCTGCGCCAAAATCAGCAAACTACCAACCGACTGCGACAGCAGCTGCCCGGCTGCCAGCACCGCCAGAGAAAGCAATGCAAGCAGCCCTTTGCTCCATGAAAGTTTTCTGCTTTTTACTGTCTGTTCCTTTTGCATGACCCCACCTCTTTTACACTTGATTCAAAAACAGTGTACCATTCCCTTTTCAATAAGTCTACATTTGCCAAAAAACTTTTACAAAATCTTGATAAACAAAAAGGAGAGAACTGCTCTCTCCCTTTGTCCTATCCTTTTAAAATCTGTTCTGCCAACGTCTCCATATCCTGCGGCAGCGGACAATCCACCGTGATTTCCCTTTTATCCAGCGGATGCGGGAAGCAGATTCTGCGGCAGTGCAGCGCCTGTCGGGCAATCCGGTCGCTTGGCTGACCGTACATCCCGTCTCCTAAAACCGGACAGCCCAGATGCGCCATGTGCACCCGTATCTGATGGGTGCGACCGGTTTCCAGCACAAAATCGACCAAGCTCAAGCCCTCTGCCTGCGCCAACACCCGATAGTTGGTCACCGCCCGCTGACCGTCCGGCGCCACAATGCGGCGCATCTGCTCGGGCTGCTCCCGACGGATGGGGGCATCCACCCTGCCCTGCGGCTGAGGTGGCGCTCCCAGCAGGATGGCTTGATAGGTCTTATGAAAATTATTGGTCACTGCCGCTGCGGCATAGCGGTTTTTGGCAACCAGCACCGCGCCGCTGGTGTCGCGGTCCAGTCGGTTGAGCGGGCGGTACATCAAGTCCACACCCAACCGGTCGCAGTGGGCAGCAAAGACGTTTGCCAGTGTATCCGCTGCGTGTCCGCAGGATTGGTGGCAGGGCATATCCGCAGGCTTGTTGAAAACCAGCAGGTCCTCATCCTCATACACCACCGGGACCCGGCGATTGGAGCGGATAAAGTGCTCCACCCCATGCTCTCTGCTGTCCAGAAAGGTAATCTGCAAGCAGTCACCCGCCCGAAGAAGGTCGATGGTGCGGGTGTGTTCTCCGTTTAAGCGCATCCCCTGCTCATAGTGCTTGAGCTTGACAATCGTCCTGCTGGAGTAGCCGTGTACTCCCTTGAGGTAACGCTCCACCGACATTCCTTCCTGCTGTGGTGTGATGTGGTATTCTATCGTTCGCATCGGTTCCTCCTGTTGCGTCTGCTCAAATCCTTTATTCGATGCTGACCGCCTGCGACAGGTCCGGCATCTCGATAGCAAATTCCTCGTTGCGCTGCTGAATCAGGCTGTGAATCTCCATGCTCAGCTTGCAGCTTTCCGGCAGCTGTTCCAGTTCGGTGCTGTCCGGCTGCAAGGTTGCAACCAGCTCCTTGAGCGCAAATTCCAGCTCCATGCGGATGGTCTGGTCGTTGATTTCCTTATCTTCAATGAGCATATCACAGGAAAGCGAGCCAATCTTTAGCGAGTCGAACAGCTTTCGCTCCATCTCCAAAACCATCTGCACCTGCTGGTCAATCAGCGCCTGCAGCTGCTCCTTGTCCACCTCAAGCGCCTGTCCACCCATGCTTTCAAGCATCTGGTCCACCTGCTGCTGCACCGTTGTGCGCAGCTGCTGTTCCATCGCCGGCAGCAGTTGGTCATTCATCATACTGCTCATCTGCTGCTGCATGGTGTCCAACTGTTCCTGCGGCATGGTAAACTGCACCCGCAGTCCCTTCTCTTCCTCGGTAAAGGCAAAGTCCTGTGCCTGCTTTGCCGCCTCCACATAGACCTCCACCATCTTGTCCTGTCCGAAAGTCGCCAGCTGTCGGTAGTCCAGTCCGGCAGTCGCCGCTGGCATCTTGACATAGTTGCCGCTGGCTTCATCGAGGGTGTAGCTGAATCCGTCCTTCTGGTAGGTCTGCGTCTGAATGGGCTGTCCCATCAGCTCTCCACCGATTTGCATTGCCATGGTTTGCAGCTGGTCCTGAAATTCCCCTTCTATCGACAGCTCCATCGGGATGCTGTCTGC
>FR880171.1:8550-23166 GCA_000435195.1 Clostridium sp. CAG:169
GCAGGGTCGTCAAAAAACAACCGAGCCATCTATGAGTTTTGTTCATGTCGTTCTCCCTTCCGGTGATACACCGTTTCTATTTTACATTCTTATAGTACAGGATGCGCAGCCCTTTGAGCAGAAGATTCGGGTCCTGGATGATCGAATGGCGGCAGTAGGGAGTCACCTTTTTGGAAAGTCCTCCGGTCGCGACCACCTGCACCGGCTGTCCCAGCTCCTGCTGGATGCGGTCGATCATTCCATCGAGCATCGAAGCCGCTCCATAGATGATGCCGCTGTCCATTGCATCGACCGTGTTGCGCCCGATGACGCTTTTGGGCGGGATGAGGTCGATGTGCGGCAGCAGCGAAGCCTTGCTGGAAAGCGCCTCCAGCGACAGCCGCAATCCCGGCATGATGGCGCCTCCGATAAACTCTTCCTTTTCATTGATGACCGACATGGTGGTCGCTGTACCCATATCCACCACCAACAGCGGCAGCGGGTATTCACTGATCGCTGCCACGGTATCTGCCACCCGGTCGGCGCCCAGGGAAGCCGGGTTGTCCAGCTTGATGTTGAGTCCTGTTTTCAGTCCCGGTCCAACCACCATCGGCTTTTTGCCGGTGATTTGCTTGAGGGCGGTCTTCATCACCGTGGTCAGCGGCGGCACCACCGATGAGATGATTGAGCCTTCCATCTCTTTGGCGCTGTATCCGTACAGATGCAGAATCTGGTGGATTTCCACTGCATACTGCTCCTCGGTGCGCAGAACATCGGTGGCAACCCTTGCCGTGAAGGAAATGCTGTCGTTTTCAAAACCGCCGATGACAATGTTGGTATTGCCAATATCAATCGCTAAAATCATTCTGCCATCTCCCTTTATAAAATCAGCGTGAAACATCCCGCGTACTGCGACATTCCACGCTGTTTTGATTCTATTCTGTTATTTTCTTTCCATTGCCAGCAGCACCTTACCGACTGCCGCCGTAATCAGCGCTGCTACGATTGCCTCCGGGATGCCGTTGGTCGCAATGATGCCCAAGATAGTAGCATAAATCACATCCGCTGCAATCCCTTTGACCGCAGCCCAGCTTTCCCCAAAGAAGAGGTAAATCATGTTCATCACCAGCAGCGTGTTGACCATCGAGCCGACAAAGCCCGATACCGTCAGACAGGCTGCATCACTTTTAATGAGTTTCTTCATTCCCTTGTACACAAAGTAGGGGGCAACACCCACCAAAATGCGGGGAACAAAGCAGATAACAAGACTCCAGCCGTTGCCGCCGATTTCTCCCAGCGAGTAGAAGGGACTGAAAACAAAGGAGGTCGGGTTTGGAGTGAAAGTGTTGACAAGCAGGCTGGTCAAGCCGAACAAGCCGCCCAGGGCAGCTCCTTTTTTCCAGCCCAGTAAAATCGAGCCCAAGATGACAGGGATGTGGATGGTGGTCGGACGGAGGACGCCTAAGGGCAGATAACCCAGCGGTGTCATCGCCAGCACGACAATAATCCCTGCAAACAGTGCCAGTTTTACCATTTCCTGTGTCTTTTTGGTTGCCTGATTCATATTCAATTCTTCCTTTCGCTGACGTTCTTCCCTGTTGGCACCGCCGGCGGAGCCGCAGACTTCGTCGGTGCTCCAGAAGATACGTCGCAAATAAAATTTTTAAACAGCTCAATTATATAGTATCCTTTGGCGGATTGCAAGAGCCGATGAAGGAAAAATTGCAGCACCCTCTGCAAAAGGGATAGCACAGCAGCAGCTTTTGCGGTATAATAAAATAAATGAAGCACGAAAGGAGCTGGTATCTATGTCAGAACGCTATCAAGTCAAGGTGATTGCCCGGATGCACAGCCTGTTTCCCACCAAATTCGGCATCCCGCGTCAGAGCGGTCTGGTCGAGCAGCTGCACTCGCTGGTCGTCTTTGAACCGGAATACCGCGACCCGCAGGCGCTGCGCGGTATCGAGGAATTTTCTCACCTGTGGCTGATCTGGCAGTTTTCCCAGGCGGTCCGCGAGGACTGGTCCCCCACTGTGCGTCCACCCAAGCTGGGCGGCAACCGCCGGATGGGCGTCTTTGCTACCCGCTCTCCCTTCCGTCCCAATGCTATCGGGCTTTCCTCGGTCAAGCTGGAGGGGATTGAAAAGCACCCGCAGTACGGCATGGTGCTGCGGGTGTCGGGTGCGGATTTGATGGACGGCACACCGATTTTGGACATCAAGCCCTATCTTCCCTTCACCGACAGCCATCCGCAGGCAACGGGCGGCTTTACCGACGGACTGCATCTTCAGCCGCTCAAGGTCGTCATCCCGGAGGACTTAAAGCAAACTATCCCCGCCGACCAGCTCGATGCACTGACCGGTGTGCTGGAGCAGGACCCACGTCCCTCCTATCAGGATGACCCGCAGCGGGTGTACGGCTTTTTCTTTGGCAATCTGGAAATCAGTTTCACCGTCAGCGAAGGCACCCTCACCGTCTGCAAGGTGGAGGTCAAACGGTAAATCCGAACAGCAAAAAAGGAACGCACCGCGGTGCGTTCCTTTTTCTTTACAGCGAAAGGAATCGGTCCACGTTGGCGATGGATTTGTCGGTCAAACGGATGATTGCCTGATAGGAGCCGCCCGAAAATCCGCCAAAGCAGCTGACGTTTTCAAATTCGCGCAGCGACTGGTCGCCCAACGCCATGTTGTTGTCGCAGAAATAGTAGTTGTCCCCGTGAGCCAGCCATTTTTTCAGCGCATCCAAATCGCTTGCCGGAGTCAGACCGGTGTTGAAGAGGATTTTGTGGTTGCCAAACGCCTCGAATTCCGACTGGTGCAGCAGGGTAACAAATTTATTCAGACAGGTGCATACACAGATGTTCTTTTTCAGCAGCTCTTCCAGCGGCAGATATTGCACACCCTGCTCTTCGATGTCCGGCTTGCGGCTGCGGTTGTAGTAGGTCAAATCCGCTCCAAAAAATTGCAGTGCGCGGGTAACGACCCGTCCGGTCGCACCCATGCCGATGATTCCCACCGGTACACCGGTCAGCTCCAGCGGATGATCTCCCCAACGCTTTCCATTAAAGCCGTTGAGCAGGCTAATCAGCTGAGAAACAACATATTCCCCGACCCCGATGTCTCCATAATCGGACACACCATAGACGGTGATGCCATGCTCGCGGGCACAGCGAATGTCTACACTGGCGCTGCTCTCATCGTACAGACTACAGCACATTCCGATATAGCGCAGCTTTGGGCAATGCTCGATGATGTTTGCCGTAATTTGCGTGGACAGGTTGACCAGGATTCCGTCGGCATCCTTGGCTCTGCGGATAACCTCCTCCTCGCTGGAAGGAACATCGTCATAAAAGACATATTCCTTTGCACGTTTGGCAAATTCCTCGTTTGCTCCTGTAAAGAGGTTGAGCGCTTCTACAGCAACCAGTTTCTCGAACTTTTTGTCCGACATAAAAATACACCTCACTTTTATTTATATAAAATAAAAAATTCCTGATTTCTCTGCAAAATCGGGCGATTGTTTATCTTTAAACAAATCCTGTATACTACAAAACGGACGCTTTTGAAAGGCGTCCGTTTTGTATGAAAGGAGTTCATTCATTGATGAAGATGTCTTAACTTATTTGTTGTTTACCAGCTGACGGGTGTGCTCTGCAACCTGTTCCGGGGTAACGTCGGTTTTCTGAGCAACGCCGGTGTCGATAGCAGCCTTTGCAACGCCGCTTGCAACAGCCGGTGCAACACGTGGATCAAATGGAGATGGGATGACATACTCTGCATTGAGTTCCTCTGCGGAAACCAGATTTGCGATCGCGTAAGCAGCAGCCAGCTTCATCTCTTCGTTGATCTTGGTTGCATGAACATCCAGAGCACCACGGAAGATACCCGGGAATGCCAGAACGTTGTTGACCTGGTTCGGGTAGTCGGAACGACCGGTACCGATAACAGCAGCGCCTGCTTCTTTTGCCAGAGCAGGGTCGATTTCTGGAGTTGGGTTTGCACAAGCAAAGATGATTGGATCTTTTGCCATGGTCTTAACCATCTCTGGGGTCAGAACGCCAGGAGCGGAAACGCCGACAAATACGTCTGCACCGCTGATAACGTCAGCCAGAGAGCCTGCGCGTTTTTCTTTGTTGGTAATCTTGGACATCTCAACCTTAACGTCGTTGAGACCGTCGCGTCCTTCGTAGATTGCACCCTTGCTGTCGCAGAGGATTGCATCTGCAATGCCTGCGGTGAGCAGCAGCTTGGTGATTGCGATAGCAGCTGCACCTGCGCCGCTGACTACAACGTGAACGTCCTTGATGTCCTTGCCAACTACCTTCAAAGCATTGACAAGACCTGCCAGAGTAACGATTGCGGTACCGTGCTGGTCATCATGGAAGATCGGAATGTTGCAGATTTCTTTGAGTTTGCTTTCAATATAGAAGCACTCTGGAGCTTTGATGTCCTCGAGGTTTACGCCGCCGAAGGTTGGCTCCATCATTTTAACAGTTTCGATAATCTTGTCCGGATCTTTGGTATCCAGGCAGATTGGGAAAGCATCTACGCCTGCAAAGGATTTGAACAGAACAGCTTTACCTTCCATAACCGGCATACCTGCGCCTGCACCGATGTTGCCCAGACCCAGTACAGCAGTACCGTTGGTTACAACAGCAACCAGATTGCCTTTTGCGGTATATTCATAAATTTTGTCATAGTCCTTCTGAATCTCCAGACATGGCTGAGCTACACCTGGGGAATATGCCAGCGACAGGTCTTCTGCACCACGCAGCTCTACTTTGCTTTCCACTCTGATTTTGCCCTGCGCATTTCTGTGCAGTTCAAGGGATTTTTCATAAACGTCCATTTCAGAAATCCTCCTTATGATAGATAATCGCGATTGCTTCTTATCAACAGATTCTTAGCCACGATTGAGGCAAAGGAAATCGAGCCATAGGCTCATACATATATTTTACTATTTTATACAAAAAAAAGGCAATAGAAAAAGCATACAAAGTTTTTCATAAATGATGGACAAATTGCAAAAAAATAAAGTTTCGACCTTAAATTCAGCGATATATTCTGCAAAAACACTTGATTTTTTCTGCACTCCTGCTATAATATAGGCAAATGATGCAAGATTTGCGTCAAAATTCGTTAGATTACAGACACTGATGATCAAAAGAAATGAAGGTTGAAATCAATGGAATATCGTATTGAAAAAGACTCCATCGGAGAAAAACAGGTTCCAGTAGACGCTTACTACGGCGTACAGTCGATGCGTGGCTGTGAAAACTTCCACATCACCGGTCAGAAAATGCAGCCGGAGTTCATCAACTCCATGGCAGAGATCAAAAAAGCCTGCGCTATCTGCAACTATCAGGTAGGCGAAATAGACGAAAAGATCAAAGATGCTATCTGCCAGGCTTGTGACGAAATCGTTGCCGGCAAACTGCACGACCAGTTCCTGTGTGACCCAATCCAGGGCGGTGCAGGCACCACTGCAAACATGACTGCTAACGAAGTCATCGCAAACCGCGCAATCGAAATCCTCGGCGGCGTAAAGGGCGATTACAGCATCGTTCATCCAAACGACCATGTAAACCGCGCTCAGTCCACCAACGACGTTTTCCCATCTGCTGCTAAACTGACCGCTATCAAGCTGCTCAGAAAAGCAATCGCACAGGTAGAGCGTCTGGAAGCTGCTCTGGCTGAAAAAGAAAAAGAATTCCACGACATCATCAAAATGGGTCGTACCCAGATGCAGGACGCAGTTCCGATCCGTCTGGGCGCAGAATTCGGTGCATACCGCAAAGCAATCCAGCGTGACCTGGTTCGTCTGAACAGAGCAATGGAAGGTATGTACGCAATCAACATGGGTGGTACTGCTGTTGGTACTGCACTCAACGCAAACCCGGCTTATGTTGAAGCTCTGGCTCCTGAACTTGCAAAAATCACCGGTCTGCCGCTGGTAAAAGCTGACGACCTGGTTGACGGCACCCAGAACCTGGATGCTTACGCATACGTTTCCGCTTCCCTGAAGACCTGCGCAATCTCCTGCTCCAAGATGGCAAACGACTTCCGTCTGATGTCCTCCGGTCCTCGCTGCGGATTCCAGGAAATCAACCTGCCTGCAAAACAGAACGGTTCTTCCATCATGCCAGGTAAAGTAAACCCAGTTATCCCAGAAGTTATGTCTCAGGCTGCTTTCTGCATCATGGGCAACGACGTTTGCATCACCATGGCTGCTGAAGCTGGTCAGCTCGAGCTTAACTACGCTGAGCCTGTTCTGTACCACAAGCTGTTCGAGTCCATCAACGCTCTGGCTGGCGCTGTTGAGACCTTCGTTGACAACTGTGTAAGCGGCATCACCGCAAACGCTGACCGCTGCCAGTCTCTGGTTGACGGCTCCGTTGGTATCATCACCGCTATCTGCCCACAGGTAGGCTACCAGTTTGCTGCTGACATCGCTAAGAAAGCAATCAAGACCGGTCAATCGGTTCGCGAACTGCTGCACGAGAGCGGCAAATTCACCGACGAGGAGATCAACAAGATCCTTGATCCACACTCCATGGTATAATCATTACCTGCTTCGCTTTTCAAATGAATTGAAAGCACCTCCGAGCCTGGTTGCTCGGGGGTGTTTTTCTTTTGCCTTCTGATTCCTTTGCGTTGCATCAACTGTGCAAAACTGTTATACTTAACTCATTGCAAGTCAATCTCAAGGAGGAATCAGGATGACCTATACACAACTTCTCAATACCGCGCTGGAGCTGTTGGACGAACAGGGACCGCAGCAGGCGTTTGACTTCATGCAGCAGCAGTCCCCAAACGTAGAGTACGCCAATCCGGCGCAGCTGTACAATTTTTCCTACTGTCTGGCTGCCATGTGCGACCGGACCGATGAGGCGATGGGACTGCTCAAGGAGGCGGTCTACACCCACGGCTACTGGTATGACTACACCTACCTGATGGAGGACGAGGACCTGGCGCCGCTGCGCAGTATGCCGGAATTTGAAACCATCGCCAACCTCTGTCGCCAGCGCCAGCAGGCTGCACAGCAGGCAGCTCAACCGGTGCTGTGCTGTGAAGAAACCCAGCCAAACAAGCCGGTGGTCCTGGTGCTGCACGGCGACCAGCAAAACGCTGCCATCACCCTGCCCTACTGGCAACCGGTCAAGCAGATGGGCTATGCCCTTGCCGCTGCGCAGTCCACCGAATTGCAGGTGTCCGACGGGTACCTGTGGGACGATGAGGAGCAGGCAGCAGAGCAGCTTGCTTCCCACTGGAAGAATTTACAGGAGCAGGGCGTGCAGGTGGAAAACAGCATCCTCGGCGGATTTTCTTCCGGCGGACGCGCTGCTTTGTATGCGGTGCTGTCCGGTGCAGTCGCACCAAAGGGATTGATTCTGGTGGCTCCCTGGCTGCCGGAACTGGAGGAGTGGACCGAGGACCTTTCCGCCCTCAAGGCTGCAGGGACCAGCGTCTACATCTGCTGCGGAGATGCCGATGAGGACTGCTTTGAAGGAAGCGAACAGCTGTTCGAGCTGCTGGACGAAGCGGGCGTCGAAGTCGATTTCAAGCTTTGTCCCGACCTTGACCACGACTACCCGGAAAACTTTGACCGTCTGCTGAAAGAGGCGATCGACTTTGTTGCAGGAGAATAAGGATTCCTTTGCCACCTGTGAGGTGCAAATCTTTCCGTATGACCCACAGTGGAAGGTCGAATTTGAAAAGATCAAAGGGATGATCACTCGCTATGCCGGAGAATACTTCTCTGCCATCGAACACGTTGGTTCCACCTCGGTGGAAGGGCTGGGAGCCAAACCCATCATCGACCTCGACGCTGTGCTCCGCTGTCCAAACGACCTTCCAAAGGTGATTGAAGCGCTGTCCCAACACGGATATGTCCATCAAGGCGACCTGGGACTGCCGGGCAGAGAGGCATTCTTCCGTCCGCGGGACTATAACGATGAGGAAAAGGGTGTCATGCGCTACCACCTCTACGTCTGCCTGCCCGATGCTAAACCCTATCGGGAGCATCTTGCCTTCCGCGACTACCTGCGCTGTCACCCGAATGCCCGGGAGGAATATCAGCAGCTTAAAGTACAGCTGGCACAGCAGTACCGCTTTGATGTGGACGCCTACTGCGAGCATAAAACCGAATTTGTCCGGTCGATTCTCCGTCGATGCGGATATTAAAAAAAGAGAAGCCCGAGGGCTTCTCTTTTTTATTATACATAAAACTCCTGCATATCCTCCAGACGGATGCAGGCAAGTTGGCGGTTGGGAAAATCATATCCGCAGCAGCAGTCGATGTCGATATACTGCGGATGATGAAAGATGGTGAGCTTCTCCCCGCGCGCACACATCTGCTGCACATAGGCGCGCTCTTCCTCATCGGTGCGGCTGTACGCCTGCGTATCGGTATGGACAAAACAGGAAACCGGCGTGTGCCCGACGATAATCTGGCAATCGGTCATCGGTGGGATGGGGTCCTTATAGGGACGATGCCACACCTCGTCGTACACCGTATCTGCCGGCAGTCCGTGAACCAGATAAAATTTTTGCTCTCCGACCGTCAGCTCAAAATGGGTCGGCAAGCTGCGCAAAAACTCCAGCACCTGCTCCCGTTCCGGCTGGTTCAAACGGGAAAAACCCTCCAATGTGGGGGTGTTTCCATTGCGGTTCCAGTGCTGGATGTGCTTTTCCGGTGCATCCGGTGCAAAATATCGCAGGCACATAAATTCATGGTTGCCCAGCAGCATCTTCATGTTGGGTGTACGCATGATTTCCTGCAAGATTTCGACCCCATGTGGTCCCCGGTCGACCACATCTCCCAGGATATACAGGGTATCCTGCGCGGAGAAGTGTATCTTTTCCAGCATCGCCTTCCATCGGTCGTCCTCTCCGTGGACATCCGAAACAACATAGTGTGACATCGCTCTTCGTTTCCTTCTTTCGGTAAAATCAAGCGGCAGGCGGAAATTACAGCCGTGCCAGAATCTCGTCGATGATCTGTCCTGCGGTTTCTTCCTTGGTCATCAGCGGCAGCTCTTTGACGCTGTCGCCGGTGATGATGGTGACAATGTTGGTATCTCCGGCAAAGCCTGCGCCCTGCTCCTTGAGATTGTTTGCAACCATCATATCGGCGTTTTTCTTAGCCAGCTTTGCCCGGGAGTTTTCCAGAAGATTTTCTGTTTCCATCGAGAAGCCGCAGAGGAACTGTCCGTCCGGCTTGTGCTCGCCCAGATATTTCAGGATATCCTGGGTGCGCTCCAGCTCCAGACTCAGCTCGCCGTCGCTCTTTTTAAGCTTCTGGTCGGCGACCGCCTTGGGACGGTAGTCGGCAACCGCAGCCGCTTTAATGATAATATCCATCTGCGGTGCGCGGCTGGTGACCTCCTCAAACATCTGCTGGGCGGTCTGTATCTCGACTGTCTGAACAAACGGCCAGGGTTGCAGCGCCGTTTTTCCGGTGACCAGGGTGACCTGTGCGCCGCGCAGCGAACATTCCTTTGCCAGCGCGTAACCCATCTTGCCGCTGGAATGGTTGGTCAGATAGCGGACCGGGTCGAGCGGCTCGCAGGTCGGACCCGCTGTAATCAGTACCTTTTTGCCCGCCATCGTCTTGGGACGAAGGATGTGCTGGAGAATATGGGCAACCAGCAGCTGTTCGTCCGGCAGCTTGCCTGCTCCCACATCCTTGCAGGCGAGCATTCCGACTGCCGGCTGGATGATCTCAAAGCCGTAGCGCTGCAAGGTGGCAAGGTTGTCCTGGGTGATCGGATTGTTGAGCATATTGGTGTTCATTGCCGGCGCCACCAGTTTCGGACAGTGGCAGGCAAGCACGGTGGTCGAGAGCATATCGTCCGCAAGCCCGTGCGCCATCTTTGCAATGATGTTGGCAGTGGCAGGCGCTACCAGCACAAGGTCAGCCCGCTTTGCCAGTGCCACGTGCTCCACGCTGTACTGAAAGATGCGGTCGAAGGTGTCGACCATGCAGCGGCTGTTGCACAGTGTCTCAAAGGTGAGCGGGGTGATGAACTGAGTGGCATTTTTTGTCATAATGACCTGCACGTCACAGTGCATCTTTGCCAGACTGCTGGCGACATTTGCCATTTTATAGGCAGCGATGGAACCGGTGATTCCCAGCACCACGGTCTTTCCCTTTAACATAACAAAGACTCCTTCCAAAATGAAGGTGCGAAGAGGGCATCGCCTCCCCGCACACAGATTTATTCCTCACGCAGCAGCAGCGCAGCACATTCTACATGGGTGGTTCTCGGGAAGAGGTCCACCGGAGCCGCTGTTTTTAGGCGGTAGCCCAGCTGCGCCAGCTGTTTGCAGTCCCTTGCCAGCGTTGCGCTGTTGCAGGAGATATAGACCAGCTTTTGCGGGGACATCTTTGCGATTGCTTCCAGCACCTGCGGGTCGCATCCCTTTCTGGGTGGGTCCACCACCACGACATCGGGACGCAGTCCCTCCTGTGCCAGCTGAACAGCCGCCTGCTTTGCATCCGCACACAAAAAGCGTGCGTTTTCGATTCCGCAGCGTTTGGCATTTGCCTTTGCGTTTTCCACCGCATCGGGCACAATCTCCACTCCGACCAGCTGACCGACCCGATGTGCCATTGTCAGTCCGATAGTACCCGCGCCGCAGTACAGATCGACCAGCAGCTCTCCGCCCTGAAAATCTGCCAGCTGTGCTGCCAGCAGGTACAGCTGCTCGGCTGCCGCCCGATTGACCTGATAGAAGCTCAGCGGCGAAAGCTCAAACCGCACACCGCACAGGCTGTCCTCGATGGTGTCGCTTCCCCAAAGGGTGCGGCAGCTATTTCCTAAAATGACGTTGCTCTGCTCTCGATTGATGTTGAGCACCACCGAGCAAACCTTGCCGCACACCTGCCGCAATCCCTCGATGTATCGGTCGGCGCAGGGCAGTTTTTCTCCGTTGACCACCAGGCAGACCATCAGCTGGTCGGTGGTTTCTCCATAGCGCAGATAGAGGTGGCGCACCAGACCTTTTCCGCTCTCTTCGTCATAGACAGAGATGTTGTTTTCCTGCAAAAACCGTGTGGTATATTCCACCACCTGCTCAAAAAATTCCGGCTGTAAATCACAGCAGGCACAGTCGATCACCCGATGGCTGCGCCTGGCAAAAAAACCGGCTGTCACCTTTCCATCTTGCATCCGAATCGGGTACTGTGCCTTGTTGCGGTAGCCCTGCTGTTTGGGCGAAGGGGTAATCGGCAGCATCTGCGGCTCCAATCCGCCCAGCCTGCGCAGATTGTCCTCCACAAACTGTGCTTTATGTACAAGCTCTTCCCGGTAGCTGATATGGCGAAAGGAGCATCCCCCGCAGCGGCGGTAGACCGGGCAGCTGTCCTGCACCCGTCCTTCTCCCGGCTCCAAAATGCGGTCGATAATCCCAAAGCTGTAATGTTTCAGCACCTTGACGACCCGCACAAGCAGCTTGTCCCCTACCGCACTGTATGGAACAAAAATCACCATTCCGTCCACCTTGGCAATCCCGTTCCCGTCCGAGGACATGGCGGTGATCTGCGCCTCTACCAGCTGATTTTTTGTAAGCATCTGTTTTCCCCCATCTGTCTGACGCGACATTTTTCAATCCATGCTTTCATTATAGCAGAAAGACCTTCACCCTTCAACACAAACGACCCTTTCCCCTGCGGCTGTTTTCTGGTATACTGTAAGAAAATCCCACAAGGAGGCGCACCATGCCAAAATCAAAAAAGCCGTTTAAAAAAGCTTACCTGGAAATCACCAGCCAGTGCAACCTGGATTGCAGCTTCTGCCCCAAAACCAGCCGCCCGCCGCAGTTCATCACCGTCGGACAGTTCGACTATCTGCTCGGGCAGGTGCAGCCTCTGACTAACTTTGTCTACCTGCACCTGATGGGAGAGCCTTTGCTGCACCCGCAGCTGGACCGACTGCTGGAGCTGTGCGCCCAACGAGGGCTAAAGGTGTCGCTGACCACCAACGGCACCCTGCTGCACCGCTGGCAGCAACAGCTGTTGCAAAGCCCTGCCCTGTATCGGGTCAGCATCTCTCTGCACAGCTTTGAAGCCAACCGGACCGGTCAATCGCTGGAGGAATACCTGAGCAAAGCGCTGGAATTCTGCCGCGCAGCCAGTGACTTGGACCGCACCTACTGTGTGCTGCGCCTGTGGAACAAAGACAGCGCCGTACTCAAGGCAGAAAACCAGCGCAATGTGGACATCTTCGAGCAGGTGCGCCGCTTTTTCTGCTTGCAGGAGGACCCGCAAAAACTGCTGGAAAACAAGGCAAGCATCCAGCTGTGCCGGCGGGTCTATCTTGAGATGGCAGAAAAATTTGCATGGCCGGACATCGAGCGCACCGACCCGACCGACTCTGTGTTCTGCTATGGACTGCGCGACCAATTCGGCGTGCTGGTCGACGGCACCGTCGTTCCCTGCTGCCTGGACAGCGACGGAAATATCCCGCTGGGAAACGTCTATCAGCAGCCGCTGGCAGAAATTTTGACCTCTCCGCGCGCACAGGCGCTCCACGACGGATTCTCCTGCCGCCGTCCCACCGAGGAGCTTTGCCGCCGGTGCGGTTATGCACAGCGTTACTCCATCCGCTAACCTTCTGTTTTAACAAGCACCATCCGCTTTTGCAGGCTCTTTAGCATTGCCAAAGACAAGCCGCTGACCGGAACGCTCAGCAAAAACCACAGTGCGCTGAAGCCGATGCAAACCTGTCCCATCAGATTGAGAGGCTGTGTGGCATAATCCCACACGTCCCAGCCCAGATGCAGGTTGACCAGGCATCCGGTAACAAATTCCAATGCGGTAATCAGCAGGGTGTTGGTCGCACAGCAAAACCACAGCGGCAGCCTGCCACAGCACCACACCGCCACCCGACCGACCAGAAGATAGCATACCCCGCCCAACACAAACATACTCCAGTGGGTAAATCCGCGCCACAGCAGCTCCAGCAGGGCATATCCTGTCCCGCCAAACAAAAACAAAATCAAAGAACAAGCCAATTTTTTCACAGCACTCCACCCCATCTTTTTCTTTTTAGTATCGCAAAAAGAGCAGGAATTATCCGTTGTCTGATAATTTCCTGCTCTTTTGTTGATGGGGATAAAAATTTATTTTTCCAGATTTGGTTTAAACTGCTGTGGCAGTTTTTTGATGACCAGGAATACCAGCAGAGATGCCAGTGTCTTGTCCATCAAGTTGTTGATCAGCTTTGGAATGAAGGAAGCGGCAAAGATGCTGGTTCCGCTCTGTTTGAGGAAGAGGAACAGTACATCGCCCACCGTACCGGTCAGACCGCCGTAGACAGCGATACCGATTGGAGTACCGATTAGAGGAGCGACCACACCGCAGACCAGACCGCAGATGATAGCAGTTTTGAGGTCATAGTTTTTGCGACCCTTTACTACAAAGCCGACAATCAGACCGATTGCAATGCTGACCAGAGCAAACGGGATGTCCTTTGGTCCAAGAATCAGAGCGCTGATGATGTTGGTCAGACCACCGACCACTGCGCCGTAAAACGGACCGAATACTGCTGCTGTCAAAAAGGTTCCGATGGTGTCCAGGTAGAACGGCAGCTTCATGCTTGCTCCAACAAATCCGAGCACCATATTCAGCGCAATACAGATACCGCAGAATGCCAGAGTCGATGTTTTTTTGTTCTGCAAAATAAACACACCTTTCTTTTTTGTCAGATTTGCTCATCCGACTTCCTCTATCAGTATAATCTATATTTCTCGGTTCGTCTAATTGATAATTTGTATCGCTTCGTTATATTTTCATCAATATTATCTATACCTAAAAACAGCTCCTCCACGGCAAAGATGCCGTAGGAGGAGCTGTTTAGTTTTATCAATATAAAATCATCCGCTTATTTTTCAGCAGGAGCTGCGCTGCCAAACCACAGGGTCCCGTCTGCGCTGACACTCCAGCCGGATACCTTGGCTGTATCGGTGGTGATGGTGACCATCTGACGGTACAGCGGCATCACATAAGCATCGGAAAGCAGCAGCTTTTCTGCATCGGTCAAAGCCGACTGACGCTGTGCCTGCTCGCCCTGGATAGCATCGAGCATCAGCTGGTCAAATTCCGGGTTGCTGTAACCGCAGCCGGACTGCATATTGGAAGAAAGGTAAGGCTGCAAATACAGCTGCTGATCCTGCACATCTGCATCCCATACGCTGCACAGCACGTCGCTGTACTGCAGGCTGTTGCGGCTGAGGGTAAAGGTCTGCGGGTCCTGTGCGGTCAGGGTGACCGAGAATCCCAGCGATTCCCATGCAGATTTTACCGTTTCCAGTGCAGCCTGCGTCTGCTCGTTGTCCAGGTAAACAATCTCGATGGATTTGTCCTCGTCCTTTGCCTCAACAGCTTCGACGGCTTCCAGTGCAGCCTGTGTATCCGGCTGTGCCGAAAGGATGTCACCAGCCTGTGTGCTCAGCGACAGAGCCGGTTTTGCAACGGCATCTCCTCCCGCTGCCTGTGCAGCTGCGGTGCGGTCAAGTGTCTGAGAAAGAGCGGCTCTGACCTTTGCATCCTTGAGGTAGCTGTTGCCGGTGTTGGCATTGACCACCAGGCTGACAATTCGGTTAGAATCGACCGAGGAAGCCTCGATGGTTTCTG
>FR880172.1 GCA_000435195.1 Clostridium sp. CAG:169
CAAAGATAAAATCGAAATTGAGCTTAACGCAGTCACCGACAACCCGCTGCTCTTCCCGGATGACGAAGCGGTTATCTCCGGCGGCAACTTCCACGGCGAACCGATGGCATTGGCATTTGACTTTATGGGCATTGCCTGCTCGGAAATCGCAGACATCTCCGAACGCCGCACCGAGCGCATGGTCAACGCAGCTCTTTCCAACGGTCTGACCCCATTCCTGACCACCGAGGGCGGCGTCAACTCCGGTTACATGATTGTGCAGTACTCGGCAGCTTCGATGGTTTCGGAGAACAAGGTGCTGGCACATCCGGCTTCGGTCGACTCCATCCCATCCTCTGCAAACCAGGAGGACATGGTTTCGATGGGTACCACCGCTGCCAGAAAATCCGGCTGGATCGTTCAGAACACCCTGTCTGTCCTCGCTGACGAGCTGTTGACCGCCTGCCAGGCAATCGACATCCGCCGCAGACTCAACACCCACGGTCAGGGCATCTCTCCGGTTCATCAGAAGGTATTCGACCGCGTCAGAAAGGACATCGCCTTCTATGAAACCGACCGCGAGCTGTGGCAGGACATCCAGGCTGCTGAAAAGCTGGTCCGCAGCGGAGAACTGCTGGAAATCGTACACGAAACTGTTGCCGACTTCGAATAGCAGGCTGAGCCTGCACCCATTTCGCCTACGGCGGCGGGTTGAAC
>FR880173.1 GCA_000435195.1 Clostridium sp. CAG:169
GTCGATGTCATACCCTGATAGCAGAGCACGGGTGTTATCCTTGCTGCATAAAAACGGGTAGTTCTCCTTCATATAACAGTTTTCCCAAAACTGTTTGAGCTCTTCATCAACAATCGCAATCGGAAGCGGAACAAGGTTGGAAGCTTCCATCGTGGAATGAAGATATTTTTCGATGATGGAAATAAAATCGTTGTGCATGATGACCTCTTTCTGATGCTGGATCAGGAAACATACTCCCACTTTGGAGATAAAACTATGGTGGGAGCTGATTGTTTGTGTAAAGACAGGTGTAGAAGTCTGCTCTGAGAAAAAATGCCTTGGGTATGTAACCGCAAAAAGAAATTAAAAAGGGAATAAAACAAGGCAGAAGAAGAGAGCTGTCTTTAGCGGAATCAATATAAATATGCCGTAAAGATAGAATATATATTATCAAACAGTATACAGAATATTGAACGAAAAATCAAATCTTCGGAAGTCGAAATCAAGCGAAAAAGAAGAGAATTTGACATAATTTTGCTATTCATCCTGCAAATTGGGGAGAATGTTGAAAAAAAGATTGGTGTTTTTGCACAGCTTGAGAAAAAAAGAATCTATAAAACGAGTAAAAAATGATGAAAATAGTTAAAAATATAACAAAGGGATTGTATATTTGAGAAAAATAGAGTAATATATAGTTGCAAGCAAAAGCTGGCAGACGATAAAATAGATAGATTTAACAGGAGGTTGATTCTCATGGCAATTAAAATTGGTATCAACGGTTTTGGACGTATCGGCAGACTGGTCTTTCGCGCAGCGATGGCTCAGCCGGAAGTTTTTGAAGTTGTAGGCATCAATGACCCATTCATCGATCTCGATTACATGGTATATATGACCAAGTATGACTCCATGCACGGTCAGTTCAAGGGCACTCTCGAAGCAAAAGACGGCAAATTTGTTGTCAACGGTCATGCAATCAATGTATACGACTGCAAAGAGCCAAGTGAAATTCCATGGGGTGACTGTGGCGCTGAGTACGTTGTAGAATCCACCGGCGTATTCACTACCACCGAAAAAGCAGCTGCTCACATCAAAGCAGGCGCTAAAAAGGTCGTTATCTCCGCTCCTGCAAAGGATAAAGAGACTCCAACCTTTGTTGTTGGCGTAAACGAAGACAAATATACCAAGGATATGCTGGTAGTTTCCAACGCATCCTGCACCACCAACTGTCTGGCACCATTGGTAAAGGTTATCAACGACAACTTTGGCGTTGTTGAAGGCTTGATGAGCACCGTACATGCTACCACCGCAACCCAGAAGACCGTTGACGGTCCTTCCAAGAAAGACTGGAGAGGCGGACGTGCTGCTGCCGGCAACATCATCCCATCCTCTACCG
>FR880174.1 GCA_000435195.1 Clostridium sp. CAG:169
TCTCCGACAGCTTGGGCGACGATTATGTAAAACTGAACATCAAGACCTACGTTTCCAGCTCGAGACAGGAAGTTTACACTCCTAGACTGCACTCCATCGTACAGACCGGCTGGGGCGCAGACTACGGTGACCCACAGAACTATCTGGGTCAGATGACCTA
Source organism: Clostridium sp. CAG:169 (assembly GCA_000435195.1). Classification (GTDB taxonomy): domain Bacteria; phylum Bacillota; class Clostridia; order Oscillospirales; family Ruminococcaceae; genus Negativibacillus. The sequence continues at coordinate 161 of FR880174.1, forward strand.
CGGAAACGAAACCGCTTACTTCCCGAACAGCTACAACTATGTCAACGAGGTGGAAGTCAACGAGAACACCCAGGCTCTGATCGATGTCTTCAAGACCCTGACCGATATGGTCAACGAAGCCGACCAGATCCACGACGACATGGATGCCCGTTACAAAGCGTATGCCAAAGCAGAAGCTTACCTGATTGAGCATGCGATTGTGGTTCCAACCTACTACGACGTTGGCTGGTGCCTGAGCAAGATCAATCTCTACACCCAGAGAAACGCAATGTTCGGCTGCCAGAACGGCAAGATGAAGAATTGGGAAACTGCTGCTGACGGTTATACCACCGAAGAAATGACCGCGCTGAAGGAAGCTTTCCTGGCAGAGTAAAAAGAGTGGATGTCAGCACCAAACTTCGCAAACCTTTTTTAGCTAAATTCGAAAACGTCCATACAGAAAGCAAAAGAGCCATGTCCAAGCGGACATGGCTCTTTTGTGCTGACAAAAACAGCAATAAAATGGCGTCCCCAGGCAGATTCGAACTGCCGGCCTTTCGCTTAGGAGGCGAACGCTCTATCCTACTGAGCTACGGAGACAAAAGGTTTTCTCAACTTTCTTAGTTTACTATTTTACGCCGGGTTTGTCAATATCTGTCCCCCAAAGACAGGTCATGCCACGAGAAAGCAGTGGAAAAGGCAAAAAGATGTGTACCCCCTCTTTTCTATCGAAGGAAAAAGTGATATAGTAGTTGTCGGGTAAGAAAGAGAACGTTGTAATTTTACAGCGCAGGATCAATGATCACAGACAGGAGGAAGGAAATGAGGCTAGAGAAATCCTGTGGAGCACTGGTTTACCGCAGGAACCGAGAACAGATTGAACTGCTGCTTATCAAAAACAGATATGGAGGACACTGGTCTTTTCCAAAGGGTCATGTGGAAGGAAGAGAAACTGAGGTGCAGACCGCTTTGCGGGAGGTCAAAGAGGAAACAGGATTGGACATCAGCCTGCAGTCCGGTTTTCGTCATGCGGTAGAATATTTTCCCCGACCAAACGTCAAAAAGCAGGTGGTCTACTTTTTGGGTGAAGCCACCAGCAATGACCTGCATATGCAGGAGGAAGAAATCAGCCGCATCATCTGGATGGATATTCACAAGGCGTACCACATGGTCACCTTTAAAAATGATAAAAATCTGATTTGGATGGCGGGAAAACGCCTCCAGTAAATCCGGCAGGTCACAGGTCAAGACCTGCCAACGAAAGGAAGAATGACATTGATGAAAGCGGTTAGAAAACGCTCGTCCAGCAATCCCGCCCGCATCATTTCAGAAAGCTTTGTAGCGGTGATTGCCATCGGGACGCTGCTGCTGTGGTTGCCGATTTCCTCCCGGGACGGGCAATTCACCCCGCTGCTGGATTCCTTATTTACAGCGACCAGTGCTACCTGTGTAACCGGGTTGGTGCTGTATGACACCTGGACCCACTGGAACCCGCTGGGACAAGGGGTGCTGCTGATGCTGATTCAAATTGGAGGGTTGGGTCTGGTGACCCTAACCAGCTTCTTCAACCTGGTGGTCGGCAAAAAGCTGGGACTGCGTGGCATGAAGCTGGCATCGGAGTCAATCAACTCCACCAGCTTCGGGGATGTTCCGCATCTGCTGCGGATGATTTTTACCTTTACCTTGACGGTGGAAAGCATCGGAGCGGTTTTGTTGGGACTTTATTTTGTGCCCGCCTATGGATTGCATGGGGTGTTTATCGCCATCTTCTTGGCGGTGTCGGCTTTTTGCAATGCCGGCTTTGATATTTTGGGCTTTTTGGGAGAGTACACCTCGCTGATGACCTTTAACGGGCGGTATCTGGTAATTTTCACCATCATGGCGCTGATTATTGTCGGCGGGCTGGGCTTTATCGTCTGGAATGACCTGCTGGCATACCGCAAGACCAAAACCCTGCTGCTGCATACGAAGGTGGTTTTGTTGACCACCGCTTTTTTAATTTTCATCGGCACGGTCTGCTTTATGCTATTTGAATGGAACAATCCGGCAACCCTGCAGCCGATGGGGATGAAGGAGAAGATCGGTGCTTCGCTGATGCAATCGGTTACCATGCGTACCGCCGGCTTTAACTCGGTGGATTTGTACGCCATGCGGGACTCTACCAAAGTCTTTTCGATTGTTCTCATGTTCATCGGTGCAGCGCCGGGCTCGACCGGAGGTGGTATCAAGGTGACTACCATCGCGGTCATCATTATGACGGCGGTCTCCATCATCCGCGGCAAGGAGGAACCGTACCTGCTCAAACGCCGCATCGCTGCTAACGTGGTTTATCGTTCGCTTGCCATTCTGTTTTTGGGTGTTGTGACGGTGGGTGTTACCGCCATCACCCTGATGGCAACCAGTCCGCTGGAGGCAAATGGATTGACCGGCATCGACGCTACCTTTGAGGCGGTGTCCGCCTTTGCGACCGTCGGGGTGTCCAGCGGCTCCACTGCGATTGGCTCCCCCTTCTCGAAGGTAATGCTCATCCTTTCGATGTTCATCGGCAGGGTAGGACCGGTTTCTTTTGGACTTTCCCTGGCGGCACAGCAGAACGTCAGCCGCAAGCTGATTGTGCCGGAGGGCAGAATCGTTGTTGGTTAACAACCGGACAAATTGTACAGCATCCGCATAGAAGCTATGTGGATGCTGTTTTTTGTGCAATGCAAAATAAAAAAGGGGAACCTTTTGAGCGGTGGCGACGAAATACAGGTAACAGGAGCAAGGGAGGGAAATGGATGGAAATCGAGGTGGTATCCGAGCTGATTGAGCAGTACGGCACGGAGGTAATGATTTTTTGCCGCAGGCTGACCGGCTGTGTGCCCGATGCACAGGACCTGTATCAGCAGACCTTTTTAAAGCTGATGGAGATGCGGGTGAGGATAGAGCGGGAGAAAAATCCGCGGGCGTTTATCTTTGCAGTTGCCAACAGTATCTGGAAGAACGAACGCCGCAAGCTGATGCGGCGCGCCTTGATTGCACCCAGCTTCAGCCTGGAGGATGCACAAACCCAGGATGCACTCGAGCTGACCGACACCGAGGACACCCAGCAGCAGGTGATCGAGCGGATTTGCCGACAACAGCTTTCGTTGGCAGTGCAGCGGCTGGAACCGAAATTTCGGACACCGATCCTTTTGATGTATGGCTTTGGAATGAGCATCGAGCAGATTGCACAGATCGAGCGGGTGCCCAAAGGAACCATTAAAAGTCGATTGAATCGGGCAAAAAAGAAATTGCGCAAGGAAATGGAGGCGTATGGATATGGAGAATAGGCACCAAAAAGACAGGGAATGGGAAAGGCTGTTGCGAGAAAGTCTTTCCGAAGAAAAACCGGAAAAGCAGGAGATGATTGTACAGAACAATCTGCTGCGCGCAAGGATGGAGCAGAAAAAGCAGCGGCGTTCGATCCCGCTGTGGTATCTGCCGGGAGTGCTCCATGCACTGATCCTGCTGCTGGCGGCGCTGGTCATTTGTCTGCTGGTGCAAAATCCTCTGCTGGAGCTGTTGGCAGCGGTGACAGCGACAGTAGGCAGTCTAACAGGTTTTATTCTGACCCGGTTGGGTGTGCGGATGTTCG
>FR880175.1:0-12969 GCA_000435195.1 Clostridium sp. CAG:169
AAAGCGACTTGTTTTAAGTCGCTTTTTTGTTATATTAAAATTTTATATCAAAAGAGGTCCCCACTGAATTTCTGGGGACCTCTTTCATATTTTATAAAATGATTCAGTTGATTTGGGAGAGTGCAATCTGCTCAGGAGTAATAGGAAGTTCGCGATGCCATACACCGGTTGCTCGGTAGATGGCGTGAGCAATGGCTGGAGCAGGGGTGTTGATGACAATTTCGCCGATTGATTTTGCACCGAAAGGTCCGGTTGGTTCATAGCTATGCTCAAACTCAACCTGCAATCTGCCAATGTCTTGGCGGATGGGAAGTTTATACTGCATGAAGCTGGATTCCAGTGGACGACCGCTGTCATTGTAGGTCACGTTTTCCATCAAAGTATGACCAATGCCCTGAACGATGCCGCCTTCTGTCTGGATTCTTGCCAGTGCCGGGTTGATGGGGATGCCACAGTCCACAACTGCCATGTAATCCAAAATATCCACCTTTCCGGTGAGCTTGTCCAGCTCAATTTCCACCATGCCGACCATATAAGGAGGAGGAGAAACAGGGGAAGAATGGGTGGCAGTCGATTCCGCAGAGATGCTGTTGCCCACCTGAGACTGATAGGCAATGTCGGTCAACGAAACAGCTTGCTCGCTGTTGATGCGGCGGACCTGGGTGCCTTCAAAGACGACAGCTTCCTCTTCGCAGTTCAGCATTTTAGCTGCAATAGCACAAATCCGTTGCTTGAGCTCTCCGCATGCCTTCACGACCGCTTGACCGGTGATGTAGGTAGTGGAGGACGCGTAGGAACCGGAGTCATAAGGGGAAACATCGGTGTCTGCACCGAAGACAGCAACATCATCCACCGAGCAGTCCATCAGTTCTGCCACCATCTGTGCCAGGATGGTATCGCAGCCTGTGCCCATGTCAGCAGCGCCGATAATCAGGTTATAGGTGCCGTCTTCACTGAGTTTTACTGTGGCTGAGCCGACATCCACATTGGAAATACAGCTGCCCTGCATTGCCATGGCAACACCGGCAGTTCGTACTTTTCCGTTGCCCATGTCACGGACCTTGGAACGCTCCTCCCAGTTGAACATCTTTCGGCAGTGCTCCATGCAGCGGTCCAGAGCGCAGGCATTGGCAATTTCATTATAATAAGCGGGCATGACCATGCCTTCCCGAATCATATTTTTATCACGGATTTCGGTGGCATCCATTCCCAACTGCTCTGCCAGCTCACTGACGATGGATTCCACAGCAAAGATACCCTGTGTTGCACCATAGCCACGGTAGGCACCGGCAGCCTGATGGTTGGTGTAAACGACATCATAGCCAAAGCGGTGTGCTTCCAGAGAGCCGGTGTACAAAGGAATTGATTTATGACCGGAAAGCCCAACAGTGGTTGGACCATGTTCTCCATAGGCTCCAGAGTTGGACAGAGTGTACAGGTCCATCACGCGGATTTTGCCCTCTTTGGTTGCACCAAGCTTCACAGTGATTTCCATTTCATGGCGGGGAGAGCCAGCAATCTGCGCTTCCTCACGGGTATAGCAAATCATAGCCGGGCGACCGGTTTTCATTGCAACAAAGGCAGGATAGACTTCGCAGACGGCAGTTTGCTTGGCACCGAATCCGCCGCCGATTCTGGGTTTTTCCACTCGTATTTTGCTTTTGGGAATCCCCAGCGCGCGAGAGAGAATGCGGCGGGTGTGAAAAACAATCTGAGTGGAGGAGATGATGTGCAGACGACCATAACGGTCGAAATCGGCATAGGTGGTGAAAGGCTCCATCATTGCCTGATTGAACGCCTTAGTGTGGTAGGTGCGCTCCAAAACGATGTCGCAGTCGGCAAGTATACCATCGACGTCACCATGGGTCTCCGAGTCGCTGGCAACCAGGTTCCGTTTGGGGTCACCACCTACATCACAGGGAGGAAACCAGTCCTCCTCGGGATGCACCAGAACCGGATTGTCCTTGGCAGTCCGAAAATCCAGCACCGCAGGTAAAACCTGATAGCTGACCCTGATCAGCTTCATTGCCTTAAGGGCAGCTTTTTCAGTTTCAGCGGCAATGATGGCGACAGCATCGCCGGAAAAGCGTAGATGGCGGTCTAAAATCAAACGGTCATAAGGGGAAGGCTCGGGAAAGGTCTGACCGGCGATGGCAAATCGGGTTTGAGGCACATCTTCCCAGATGTAGATGTCTACAACACCCGGAACTTTTTTTTGCAATGTCTGTCTGAATGGATTCTACCATGGCATTGGCATGGGGAGAACGTAAGATTTTAACTACCAGAGCATTTTTAGGGGTTACATCGTCGGTATAGACCGGTTTGCCCAGTAAAAGCTGCATCGAATCCTTTTTGCGGACCGATTGGTTGACGACTTTATATTCTTGATGTTCCATAATTGCCTCCTTATGCCTTTCGGGAGTTTAGGTAGCTGCGGATTCCGCGCAGCTGTCCGTCATAACCGGAACAGCGGCACAGATTTCCTGCGAGGAAGGCGCGAATCTCGTCATCGGTCGGGTCCGGGTTTTCCCGCAGCAAAGCGATGGTGTTCATGACAAATCCGGGATTGCAGAAGCCGCACTGGTCGGCACCCTGGTCTGCAATGAATCCGACAAAATCGGAAGCTTCCTCCTGTAAACCTTCCAGAGTTTGGATTTCATGTCCGTCTGCGCGGACCGCAAGTGTGGAGCAGGAAAGGATAGGCTTGCCATCCATCAGGACCGTACAAAGTCCGCAGTTGGAGGTGTCACAGCCTCGCTTCACACTCAAGCAACCGTTTTCGCGCAAAAAGTCCAGAAGGACCGTGTCTGCCTCCACCAAAGCTGTAATGGCTCTGCCATTGAGTTTGAGCTTGATTTCCATATTACATTCCTCCAAGTTCAGTCATACAGCGCTCGGTTAATACCCGAATCAAATGCTCATGTACGGTAAAGTAACACACAACAATTTGATAGACAGCAGCCCCCCTATTCCGAGTGTCAGATACAGCTATTTTTGATAACTGTATCTGACAATTTTATTTTGAGGATTGACTATGATTAAATATGTGTTATAATGTACTTGTACATTAAGTACATTATAAAAGTAAAGGCGGTGAGTTATGGAAATCATCATCAGTAATAACGCCAACAAGCCGATATACGAGCAAATCACATCACAGATTAAAGCTATGATAATGAGTGGGGAGCTACAATCTGGAGACGCAATCCCCTCAATGCGGGCATTGGCAAAATCAATCCATGTAAGCGTCATTACTGTTCAGAAAGCCTATGAAGATTTGCAAAGGGACGGTTTCATAGAAACCACAGTAGGCAGAGGGAGTTTTGTGTCAGCACAAAACAAGGAATTTTATCAAGAAGAACAACAACGTATTGCAGAGGAACATTTACAAGCCGCTGCCGAGATTGGGCGGACAAGTAATATCTCTCTTGAAAAATTGACAGAGTTGTTGGCTTTATTCTATCAGGAGGACGAATGAGCATGGAAAATATTTTGAAATTACAGCAAGTTTCCAAGACATTTCCCAAGTCGAATTTCACATTGGAAAATGTGACCTTTTCCCTACCGTATGGGGCTATTTTGGGATTTGTTGGAGAAAATGGAGCAGGAAAAACTACGACGATTGGTTGTATTCTGAATACAATCACGAAAGACAGCGGAACAGTAAAGCTATTTGGACAGGAAATGCTGGACGCAGATACGAGCTTGCGTGAAAAAATTGGTGTTGTCTATGACGGCGACAATTTTCCCGCTTACTGGACAGCAAAGCAATTATCCAAAGTCATGGAGGGGCTTTATACACAGTGGGACAATTCCCTGTTCCAGAAGTATTTAGAGGACTTCCACCTATCGGCGAAGCAAAAAATCAAACATTATTCCAGAGGAATGACAATGAAACTGGCGATTGCCGCTGCACTGGCGCACCACCCGGAATTATTGATTTTGGATGAAGCGACCAGCGGCTTAGACCCAATTATGCGTGATGAAATGTTGGACGTTTTTCTGGAATTTGTACAGGAAGAAAATCACTCCATTCTGTTATCTTCTCATATCACAAGCGATTTAGAAAAAGTTGCGGATTATATCACTTTTATCCATAATGGCAAACTCATTATGACCGTATCGAAAAATGATTTGGTATATAACTATGCTGTTATGCGCTGTAAGGAAAGTCAATTCCTTACATTAGACCCGAAAGATATTCTTGCTTATCGGAAACGTGATTTTCAAATTGATGTGCTGGTTTCTAACGGGAAAGAAGCACAGAAAAAGTATAAGGGTGTTGTGGTAGACCATGTTTCTGTTGATGAAATCATGTTACTATTGGTAAAGGGGGAACGGGTATGAAAGGACTCTTGAAGAATAATTTTTATGCGACACTTTCAAATGCGAAAGTCTTTGCCGCTATCATGCTCCTACTGGGTATTTTTGTTGTCGCTATGGACAATAAAATCCCGTCGCTAATAATTGGTTATATGTTGTTGGCTATGATTGGTTTTTCTCTCAATTCGATTGCGAGCCTGCGAAAGGAAAGTGCTACCAAATGGAGCAAATACAAACTTACCACACCTGTAAAGAGGTCTGCCATTGTACAGAGTTATTTTTTGAGCTTGTTATTGTGGTTGATTGTCGGAATGGTTTTTGCGGGAATTGGAGTAGCTTTATCAATCATGCTACATGGTTTCCCTTTTGACAAGGATACAGATGTTTTCATGCTATTTGTGATAGGCGTTGGAATAAGCCTGTTTATGGGAGCCATATTTTTCCCGCTGTTCTATGTAGGCGGAGAAGAACGAAATGAGGTGTTTTTAGTAATTAGCTTGCTCTGTGGGATTGGATTTGTTATGGGGCTTACGACCCTTATAAACACTTTGTTTCCAGCACCTATGACTACAATGCAGATAATTTTAGGCGGCGTAATTATTTTTGCGTGTGCACTGCTTGTATTTGTTATTTCTTGTCCTGTAACCGCCTATGTCTATCACAAAAGAGAATATTAAGTGAAATAGCAAATCCAGTCGAGCCAGTCAACGGCAAGTGAATGGGCTACGCCCACTGTTGACAGCCCCGTCTGTCCTTGCTGGTGGGTAATCAAGGGCGACAGCAAAAAGTGCTGCCGCCGGGATTTTGTTTTTGTCCGGCGCTGCTGCGGTGACAGCATCTGCCTTTGCCGGAGCGCTGCTGGCGGTCGTGCTGGCGCTGGCACTGTCGACCCTCAACCGTAGCGGGAAAAGCAGCACCATCGTCTTAGCAGGAATTGCAGTTCACTCCCTTGCCCAGACGGTGCTGATGTGCCTGAAGCTGACAGCCGACCCGGAGAGGGAGCTTGCCTCCATTGAATATTGGATGATGGGGAGCCTAAACGGAGTCAGCGTTCACTCCATCGGCGGAAATTTGATTTTGTGTGTTCTGTGCATGGGGGTATTGTTTTTGCTGCACCGGCAAATCATCCTGCTTTCTGCCGAAGAGGGAGAGGCAAGGATGCTGGGAGTGCGAGTTGCACAGCTTCGTTTGCTCGTTTTAATGGTGGCAACCCTTTCGGTATCGTCGGTGGTCAGCCTGACCGGACTGATTAGCTTTGTCGGTTTGCTGGCGCCTCATGGGGCAAGGCTGTTGACCGGGCAAAATCGAATGGGCACTATGTTGCTGGGTGGGCTGCTGGGCGGGATTTTGCTTTGCAGAGCAGATATTCTGGCGCGGTCGGTGGCGTCGATAGAGCTTCCGGTCAGCATCTTCACCAGTGTTCTGGGAGCGCCGTTTCTGATTTTTCTGATTGTGCAGGGGAGGCAGAGAGAGTGAGCTTTTTATCGGTTGAGAAAATCTCTGCCGGCTATGGCGGGCACCCGATTCTTGCGGATGTTTCCTTTCAGTTGGAACAGGGCTGTATGATGGGGATTCTGGGAGCGAACGGCTGCGGAAAAACCACCCTGCTCAAGACAATATGCGGAATCTTGCCGCATAAAGGAACCTGCCTGCTGGAGCAGACGGTGCTGGAGCAGCTGTCCGCCCGCCGGATGGCACGACTGGTTGGATATATTCCCCAAAGAAGCGGTATCTCCATCGACATATCGGTGCTGGATGTGGTGCTGATGGGCTTTAATCCTCGCTTGGGTCTGCTGGAACGTCCGGGAAGAAAAATGCAGGACTTGGCTGTACAGGCGCTGGAGCAGGTGGGACTGGGTGGAAGGGAGCAGAGCAACTACCTTTGCCTGAGCGAAGGGCAAAAGCAGCTGTGCATTCTGGCGCGGACACTGGTCTCCGGGAGCAGGCTGCTGCTGTTGGACGAGCCGGAAAGTGCTCTGGATTTTCGATACCGCCACCGGATGTTCAATCTGCTGAAGGCATGGGTTGCACAGGAGAAGCGCGCGGTGGTGGTCACCTTGCATGACCCTTCCCTTGCGCTGCATTTTTGTGACCGGCTGCTTTTGCTTTCTCAGGGCAATGTTTTGGGGATTCTGGAGCCGCAGAAAGATTCATTGGAACGGATGGAGCAACTGCTTTGTCAGATATATGGAAAGGTCAGCCTGCACCGCTGCCAAAATCATCAAGGAAAAGCCCGTCTTGTGATGCTGAGTGAGGAGGAAGAGGATGAAAGCGGTAACGAAAATCATCTTTTTGGACGATGAGGGCGAAAAGTTCTTCGGCGAAGGACCTGCCCGCCTGATGCACGCCATTGAAGAGACAGGCTCATTGAGAGCTGCGGCAATCTCCATGAATATGGCATACACCAAAGCTTTAAAACTGATTCGCAATGCCGAAGCGGCGCTGGGTTTTTCCCTGATTCATCGGCAGACCGGCGGGAAGGATGGCGGAGGAAGTACCTTGACACAGGAAGGAAAGGAGTGGCTGTGTCGCTATGAAGCCTATCGAGATGCCTGTAAGCAGGCTAACAGCAGGCTGTATCTGGAGTTCTTTTCAGAGCAGCCAAAAGCGACACCTGATTTTGACCGGAGCTAGGGGCAGCGGCAAGACCACCTTGCTTCATCAGCTCTTTTCCGAGCCGCAGCCGGGAATGACCAGCTGGGCAAAACCCGGGCAGGCGGTCTATCTTCGGGAAAATCTCTCCGGGGAAACGGTGCAGGTGGGTGCTTTTGACCCTTCCTTGCCGGGCACTGCAAACCGGATGAAGCCCTTGCCGGAAGGCTTTACCAAATTGGGGATACCCGCTCTGCTGCGCTGTGCCCATTTAGACACCCTGTGGGTCACCGTCGATGAGGTTGGCTATCTGGAATCGGGAATGGAGGGGTATCAGCAGGCATTTCGCACCCTTCTGGAAAATAAGCAGGTCGCAGTGGTGGTTCGCAAGCAGCCGCTTGCTTTTTTGCAGGAGCTTTGCAGCCGAAAGGACGCATTTGTGGTCGATTTGGACGACCCATTTGGAAAAATCGGCTGTGTCATCATGGCATCGGGCTTGGGAAGACGATTTGGCTCAAACAAACTGTTGGCGGATTTTGGCGGCGAGCCGATGATTTGTCGGATTCTGGATGCAACCGAGGGCATCTTCCGCCGACGTGTGGTGGTGACCCGCTACGAGGAGATAGCCCGACTGTGCCGCAAACGAAATATTTCGGTGGTCCTTCACTCGCTTCCCAACCGCAACGACACAGTGCGGTTGGGTTTGCAGGGGATGGAGGAAATGGACCGCTGTCTGTTTGCACCGGCAGATCAACCGCTGCTGCGCAGGGAGACGGTAGCGGCGTTGGCACTGGTGTCCAAAGCTTCGCCGGATTGTTGGCGTCTGAGCTGTGAAGGTGTCCCCGGTTCTCCGGTGGTATTTCCAGAATGGACATTTGAACAACTAAAAAATCTCCCGGAAGGAAAGGGCGGCGGAATTTTACTAAAAAAATATCCCGAACGCTTACGCACGGTAAACATTCGGGATGGATATGAATTACAGGATGTCGACCGCCCGGAGGACCTGGTCGAATTGTTGGAGCAGCGATGAAAGCTGCTCCTCTTTTTTATTTTGCAGCAGTTTCTTTTGGCAGCAGGATGTTCAGCAAAATGGCAACCATAGCGGCAGGCACGATACCGGAGCCACCGAAAATCAGCTGGACAGCCTGTGGCGCATGAGCCAGAACGCCGGTGTTGGCGCCCATTCCGTAGCCAACACCCAAAGCAACCGATACGATGGACAGGCTGCGTGGGGTCAGCGGCTCTTTGGTAATCAACTGGATACCGCTGATAACGATGGAAGAAAACATCATGACGGCAGCGCCGCCCAGAACCGACTGCGGCATGATGGAAACCACAGCACCCAGCTTCGGACACAGACCGCACAGGATGAGGAAGATTGCACCGGTGGAGATGGCAAAGCGGTTGACCACCTTGGTCATTGCAACCAGACCTACGTTCTGGCTGAAGGAGGTGTTGGGAAGAACGCCGAAGAGAGCGGCAAAGGAGGAGCCCAGACCGTCGCAGATGACGCCGCCGGACAGTTCTTTGTCGGTAGCTTCTCGACCCAGTCCACCCTCCATAACACCGGAGATGTCGCCCACTGTTTCCACAGCGGTGACGATGAACATAATCAGAACCGGCAGGATGGCACGCAGGTCAAATACCGGTTTGATTGGCATCAGTTTGGGGATTTCAAACCAAGGAGCGCTTGCCACCTTGTCCCAGTTTAAGACCCATGCCTTGGTGTATTCCACGCCTTCGGCAGTGACGCCGGTGGTGGGCAGGAAAAATCCCATCAGAAAAGCAGCCAGATAGCCGCAGATGATGCCCAGCAGGATGGCAGAGGAGCTGGTAAAGCCCTTGGTGCAGTGCTTAAAGAACAGAATCATCACCAGAACAAAGATTGCCAGCAGCAGATTTTCCATCGAGCCGAAATCGGAAGCGGTGTTGCCTCCGCCAAAGGAATTGATACCGACGGAAATCAGGCTCAAACCGATGGACATGACCACTGTGCCGGTGACCACCGGAGGGAAGAAGCGGCGCAGCGGCTTCAGAAAAAATCCCAGGATTCCTTCAAAGATGCCACCGATGATGGAAGCACCCATAATAGCGCCGTAAGCAATCACACCGCCGCCCATTGTTGCGGTAACCGAGTGGAACACACCGATAAAGCCGGAGGAGGTGCCCATTACAATCGGAACCTTTCCGCCGATGGGACCGATAGAGAACAGCTGAATCAAGGTGACAATGCCGGCAACCAGCATGGCGTTCTGCAAAAGATGCAGTTGCAGGTCGGCAAATTCGCCGCCGGCAATGCCGCAGGCGCCGGTGATAATCAACAGGGGAGTCAAGTTCCCGACAAACATGGCAAGTACATGCTGCAAGCCAAGGGGAATTGCCTGTTTCAAAGGCATTTTACCGTCGAGCTGAAAAGCAGCTTCGGACAGTTGGTACGTTTTCTTCATAGGAAGACCTCTCTTCCCTTTTTTTCCGCAGATAAGTATATCATTCTGCCGCAAAGAAGTAAATTGTCAAATATGCAAGAAAATGTTTTTTTATCAAGGGAAAAAAGAAGAAAAAATTGCGAATTTTTTTCGAACGAAAGAAAAAACGCCTGATTTTTAAAGAATTTGTCGCAGTCGATTCTGTAAAAAAGGATGCAGGAAAGATTAAGGAAAAAGGTATATCAATTCAGATGCGGATTCAAAAAAATAAAGGAAAGAAGATTTTTCTACACAGCCCTTGTGAAAAAGAAGAGCCATTCGGCGGGTGATGTCCCGGGAAAAGAGAGCGATTCAACAGAAAAATTTGATTTTACAAAATATACTTGACATTAACGTTGCGTCATAGTATATACTTTCAGCAAGGTCAGGGAAAAACGCTGGATATTTTCTCATCCTTGGTAAGGATGAGGTCAGAATACACCCGATAGGAGGGAGGAAATGTCGAAGCAAAACGGAATCTCCATCAAGCAGGCGGCACAGTGGAGCGGAGTCACCGTTCGTACACTCCACTATTACGACCAAATCGGCTTGCTTAAACCGCAGGTGGTCGGAGAAAATGGGTATCGTTATTACTCACAGGAAAATTTGCAAACCTTGCAGCAGATTTTGTTTTTCCGGGAGTTGCAGTTTCCGTTAAAAGAAATTATCAAAATCATCCATCAGCCGGATTTTGACAGAAAAAAGGCGATGCAGGAGCATAGAAAGCTGCTGATTTTACAAAAGGAACGGTTAGAGCGTTTGATTCAGTTGACAGAAGAAGCTTGGAAAGGGGAAATGGAAATGAATTTTCAGCCATTTGATGAAAGAAAACTGGAAGAATATAAAAAGGAAGCAAAGGAGCGCTGGGGAAAAACCAAAGCCTGGCAGCAAAGTCAGGAGAAGGAACAGAAGCGTGGAGAGGAGGAAGGGAAAGAGATGCAGCAGCGGATGGAAGAAATCTTTGAGCGGGCAGCACAGCTGAGAAAAACAGACCCGGCTGCTCTGCAGGCACAGCAGCTGGTGGAGGCGTGGAAAGCACATATCACCCAATATCATTACGAGTGTACCAACGAGATTTTAGCGGGTTTAGCGCAGATGTATCGGTATGATGAGCGTTTTATGGCAAACCTTGACCGCTATGGCAAGGGAACAGCCTGCTTTTTGGCAGAGGCAATCGATTGTTATTGGAAGGAAAAATCCGGTTGTTGACTGTGTAGAATGTAGTAAAATAACAGCATAAATGCAGGAATTTTTGACAGCTGGTCCAAGGTTGTCTATATGATAATTTTTTAACAAAAAAGTTCTTGATAATTTTTCATAATCCTTTTATAATAGAAGCGTAAAGTCCAAAAGTTTTTAGAGCAACATTGGAAAGGGGTTATCGATATGAACTATTCTTACGAGGTAGAGAGGATGTGCCCGATCGCAAAGGGTCCTCATCATGGTCCGGCTCCAATCCCGGAAGAAGGCAGATGGGTCAAGGCATATCAGATCTCTGATATTTCCGGTCTTTCTCACGGCATTGGTTGGTGTGCTCCACAGCAGGGCTGCTGCAAACTGACCTTGAATGTAAAGGACGGCATCATCCAGGAGGCACTGGTGGAAACACTGGGCTGCTCGGGTATGACCCACTCCGCAGCGATGGCTGGCGAAATCCTGCCGGGCAAGACCCTGCTGGAAGCACTGAACACCGACCTGGTCTGCGATGCAATCAACGTAGCAATGCGTGAAATCTTCAAGCAGCTGGCATACGGAAGAACACAGACTGCTTTCTCGGAGGATGGTCTGCCAATCGGCGCCAGCCTGGAGGACCTTGGCAAAGGTCTGCGCTCCCAGGTGGGAACCATCTTCTCCACCGGTGCCAAAGGTGTTCGCTATCTGGAGCTGGCAGAAGGATACATCCTTTCGGTTGCTCTGGATGAGAACAACGAAGCAATCGGATATAAATTTGTCCGCGTAGGAAAAATGCTCGAAGCAATTCGCCACGGTATGGACCCGAAAGAGGCGTATGAACAAAATATCGGTACATACGGTCGCTATGAAAATGCTGCCAAATATATCGATCCACGCGAAGAATAAGGAACAGGAGGGAAACTATCATGGCGAAATTTGAAGGACAGGAAAGAAGAATGCCTAAAATTGAGGCAGCTCTGAAGGAATATGGAATGACCTCTCTGGAAGAAGCCAGAGACCTGTGTCTCTCCAAAGGGATCGACGTGGAGTCCATCGTCAAAGGCGTACAGCCAATCGCTTTTGAAAACGCAGTATGGGCATACACCCTGGGCGCTGCTATCGCTCTGAAAAAGGGCATCACCAAGGCAGCAGAGGCAGCAGAGGCCATCGGTATCGGACTCCAGGCATTCTGCGTGCCGGGCTCGGTTGCAGAAAACCGCAAGGTAGGTCTGGGACATGGTAACCTGGGCGCAATGCTGCTGCGGGAAGAGACCAACTGCTTCTGTTTCCTGGCAGGTCACGAATCCTTTGCAGCTGCTGAAGGTGCAATCGGTATCGCAAGAACCGCCAATAAAGCAAGAAAATCCCCGCTGCGCGTCATCCTCAATGGTTTGGGCAAGGATGCAGCTTACATCATTTCCAGAATCAACGGCTTTACCTATGTGGAAACCAAATATGACTACTTCACCGGCGAGCTGACCGTAGTTCGCGAGGTTGCTTTCTCCGATGGAGATAAGGCGAAGGTTAGATGCTTCGGCTGCGATGATGTACAGGAAGGCGTAGCGGTTATGCAGATGGAAAAGGTAGACGTTTCCATCACCGGCAACTCCACCAACCCAACCCGCTTCCAGCATCCGGTAGCAGGTACCTATAAAAAATGGTGTGTGGAAAACGGCGTGAAGTACTTCTCGGTTGCTTCCGGCGGCGGTACCGGCAGAACCCTGCACCCAGACAACATGGCAGCAGGTCCTGCTTCCTACGGTATGACCGATACCATGGGCAGAATGCACTCGGATGCACAGTTCGCAGGTTCTTCCTCCGTTCCGGCTCACGTTGAGATGATGGGTCTGATCGGTATGGGCAACAACCCGATGGTCGGTGCTACCGTTGCCTGCGCTGTTGCAGTAGAAGAAGCAAATAAATAGTACCTTTTCACAGGTGAGCAAAGGGTGGACCGCAGGGTCCGCCCTTTTTCTTATCGGATTTTTCACATCTTCCACTGGAAAATGTGGAAAACAAGGCATAATGCTGATTTTACCGGATGCTCTTTGTGCGTTCTTTCGGATTCTCGGAAAAGACAAAATGTTGTATAATAGAAAGAAGTCCCCCGTCAGATGCGGCACTCGACCGAGATTTGCCGCAGAGAAGGGGAATTTGAGAATAGCAAGGAATAAAAAATGGAGGAATCACCCATGATAGAAGACCCAAGAAAGCAACAGATGAAGGCACTCAAAGGAGAGATGGTGCGCAACATCATCATTTCTTTGTTGATTGCCGTCGTCATCTTCGTCGGCTTGAGCGGACTGCCGCTGTCGGGCGCTCCCAAGGCAAAGCAGATTGCTTCTGCGCAGGCGACCTTTGACGGAAAGACGGTGGAGGTTTCGCAGCAGGATATGCAGATTGCTGCCGATTTGGC
>FR880175.1:12984-29153 GCA_000435195.1 Clostridium sp. CAG:169
AGATTGCTGCCGATTTGGCGGGCGGTCTGCGCAGATGGTTTGGCAAAACCGAGCAGACGATGCCGCGCGCCTACATCACCTATCAGCTGACCAACGGGACACAGGTGGTCATCGGCGCCAACGAGCACACCATTTATGAAAACGGAAGCTACTATCCCAACAAAGGGGAAAAGGGAAAGTTGTTTGAACAGGTGGTAGAAGGGCTGTTCTTCGGTGGAGAAATCCCCGCGCAGCCACAAGGAAAATAAAGAGTAAGGGATGAAATTGGGATGAAGACATTGATTTTTAACGGCTCCGCAAGAAAAAACGGAGAAACGCAGAGCATGATCGATGCACTGACAGCACAGCTGGAGGGTGAATACAAGATTGTAAATGCTCATAGCTGCAACGTGCGCGCCTGCATCGACTGCCGTTACTGCTGGGAGCACCCGGAATGCAGCATACAGGACGGCTGGCAGGAAATTGACAGCTACCTCAGAGAGTGTGACAACGTGGTCATTGCTTCGCCGGTCTATTTTTGCGAAATCACCGGTCCGGTGCTTAGTGTACTCAGCAGGATTCAGGTTTACTGGGCAGCCAAGACCTTCCGCCATGAAAAGCTGCTGGAAAAACCAAAGCGCGGCGGGATGATTCTGCTGGGCGGCGGACAGGGCACGGCGACCGCACCGATGAACACCTCGGCGGTGCTGCTGCGCCAGATGAATGCCAAAGAGATTTTTGACCCGGTCTGCTGTTTTGCCACCGACCACCATCATGCGCTGGAGGACGAAGAAACCATGGCAGATTTGAAAAAATTTGCGCAATTTTTAAATAGAAAGTAAAAAGCAGCGCAAAAAGTTTTCTTCTTTCCGACCGAAAAAGAAGAAAAAAGGAAGAAAAAGAAAAGAAAAGGCAAAATTCCCAAATTACAAAGTATACAAGAAACACGATATTTTATTCTTTTGAAAGCGAAGCAAAAACGGAGAAATTCCGCAGTTTGCTTCGCTTTGCTTTTGTAGTAAAATCAAATTGAGAAAAATGTGTTTGCATAAAGGACAAATGTTTTCCTAAAGTGGAAGAATATTCTAATGGCGACAGAAAACAGTTGTGCAACTTGCTGAGATTGAGAAAAGAACGGCAGAGTGCATTTTAGATGAATAGGAAAATCATGTACAAAATGCATAATAATCTGAGCGGATTGTACCTAAAAGATAAAAAACTTTGTGATTTCAGTGGATAATTTAAAATAGATATGAACAAATATGATGAAAATGAATCAGATTATTAAGAATCTATGGACAAATCCGTCAAATTACGATATAATGAAATCACCGACAAACAAATTGTTGAGGAGGAAAATGTATGGAAGCTTTTTTGGATCAATTGAATGAAGTGGTATTAACGCTCCAGGACTTTATGTCCGGTAAACTGTTGGTAGTACTTCTGGTAGGTACTGGTTTGTGGTTCACCATCCGTCTGGGCGGTGTACAATTTACTCAGTTCGGTCGTGCTTTTAAATCCGTTTTCGGCAACATCAAACTCAACGGTGAAAAAGCAGGCAAAGACGGTATGACCTCTTTCCAGTCTTTGGCAACCGCGATTGCTGCTCAGGTAGGTACAGGTAACCTTGCCGGTGCTGCAACCGCAATGGTAATGGGTGGTCCTGGTGCTATCTTCTGGATGTGGATATCCGCAATCTTCGGCATGGCAACCATCTTCGTAGAGGCATCCTTGGCTCAGAAATATAAGACAACCGATGAAACCGGCGAGGTAACCGGCGGACCTGTATACTACATCCGCGCAGCTTACAAAGGCACTCTGGGTAAAGTCCTTGCAGGTGCATTTGCAATCCTGATTATCCTGGCTCTGGGCTTCTTCGGCAACATGGTACAGTCCAACTCGATCGGTGACGCTTTCAAGGGCGCATTCGGTATCAACCCTCTGTTCGTTGGTATCGCAGTTGCTATCCTGGCAGCATTCATCTTCTTGGGCGGCATTGGACGTATCGCATCTGTAACTGAGAAGCTGGTTCCAATCATGGCTGGTTTCTACATCATCGGCGCCCTTGTTCTGATCATCATGAACATCGGCAATCTGCCAAACGTAATCAGAATGATCTTTGTCGGTGCATTTAATCCAGAAGCTGCTATCGGTGGTTTTGCCGGCGTAGCAGTATCTCAGGCTATCAAATACGGTGTTGCCCGTGGTCTGTTCTCCAACGAAGCTGGTATGGGTTCCACTCCACATGCACACGCAGTAGCAAAAGTAAAACATCCTTGTGACCAGGGTCTGGTAGCTATGATGGGCGTATTTATCGACACCCTCATCATCCTGAACCTGACTGCTTTCGCAGTAATGATTACTGGTCAGCTGAACACCTACAACCAGGACCTGACCGGCGCTGCTCTGACTCAGGCTGCATTCACCGCAGGCTTTGGTAAATTCGGTGCAATCTTCATCGCAATCTGTATGTTCTTCTTCGCATTCTCCACCATCATCGGCTGGTACTTCTTTGGTGAGAAGAACGTAAGATACCTGTTCAGCAAACATGCAAACCTGGCAACCAAGATTTATGCGGCTCTGGTAGTTGTATTCATTGTTCTTGGTTCTACCCTGAAGGTAAACCTGGTTTGGAACCTCTCCGACCTGTTCAACAGCTTGATGGTAATCCCGAACGTACTGGGTCTGTGGGCACTGTCCGGTACTGCAAAAGAGCTGTATGAAGACTGGAAGAAACAGGCTCCTGCAAAAGTTAAATAAGAGATTACGTATACATCACGATACATGTCTATCTAGGGGAAAAGCGTCCGAAAGGGCGCTTTTTTCCTTTGTGTAAAAAGGCGCCCATGAACCACTTGACGGATGCTTTGCCATATACTATAATAAAGCCGAAAACTGAATGGTCGAAATACAGGTGCAGATGCACAAAAGGAACCGGGTGAAAATCCCGGACAAGACCGTTGCCGTGTTTAGCTCAAAGGGATGTGCAGAGAAAAGCTTTCTCAGCCACTGGAAAATTCCGGGAAGGCGCACATACCGCTGATTTCAGCAGCTATCAGTCGGAATACTTGCCTGTGTTTTACTCGTTTCCAAACGGGTGTTGTCTGTTTTCTACGGAACTCTGGAAAACAGATGAAGAAACTGTGGAGAGCAGCATGGTTCAAAGATATTTTGAAGGATGCTTTGCTTTGCTGTTTTGTCAACACAAGACATCGTTTGGAAAATTCCGAACGGTGTCTTTTTTATGTCAATCTCCGGTCGGAAAAGGAGTGACCATGATCCATCAGAAAGAAAAGAGGAAGCGTTATGGAACAAAAAACAAAAATATGGCTCAGTGACTTTTTGATTTTAAACTTTGGTACCCTGCTGACAGCGATTGGAAGCTACTTTTTTAAATTTCCAAATAACTTTTCTACCGGTGGCGTCACCGGTATTTCGGTCGTGCTTGCCCACTACTACCCGCAGCTGAGCAACGGTACCATTGTATCAGTCATCAATATCGCCCTGATGGTGGTCGGTCTGCTACTGCTGGGCAAGGAGTTCGGATTTAAAACCTTTTATGTCACCATTGCTTTTTCGGCAATGCTCAAGATATTTGAAGTTCTCTTTCCGCTGACGAAGCCTTTGACCGACCAGCCGTTTATGGAGCTGCTGCTGGGCGTTTTCCTGCCGGCGTGGGGTTCGGCGTTGCTGTTTAACATCGGTTCCTCCACCGGTGGTACCGACATCATTGCGATGGTCGTCAAAAAATACTTTAAATGTCACATCGGAAAGGCGCTGTTGGTGGTAGACTTTTTTATCACGGTAATGACCTTTGTTGCCTTCGGTCCGACCACAGGGTTATTCTCGATGGTGGGTCTGGTGATTCGTTCCTTTGCGGTTGACTTTTTCCTGGAGGACATGAACACCTATAAGTCCTTTACCATCATTACTGACAAACCGGAGCAGATTTACAACTTTATTACCATCACCCTCCATCGCGGAGCGACCGTCTACCATGCGGAAGGCTTGTATGAACACACCGACAAGACGGTTATCCTGACGGCGCAGAATAAGAAACAGGGAATTCGTTTGCAGGAAGCCATTAAGCAGGCGGACCCGCACGCCTTTGTGTTGATTACCAACACCAGCGAAGTCATTGGAAAAGGATTCCGCGGCGGTAACTAAAAAAACAAGAGCAAAACAAACGCCTGCTTTGGAAAAAAAGCAGGCGTTTTTGTTCAAATTTTCGTTGACGGGAAATAGATAGATTGGTACAATGGTAAAAAGGAATTTAAAACGGTGCAGTTTGTACCGAACAGGGGGAAAATCGGATGGAAATATTAAAGCAACGAATTTTGAAGGACGGTAAGGTCAAGGAAGGAAATGTGCTGAAGGTGGACAGCTTTTTAAATCACCAGATGGACATCCGCCTGCTGGATGAAATCGGCAGGGAGTTTCGCCGCCGCTTTGCAGGGGAAGAAATCAACAAGATTTTGACCATCGAAGCGTCGGGCATTGGAATTGCTGTGGCAGCCGCACCACACTTTGACTATGCTCCGGTCGTTTTTGCTAAAAAAAGCAAGTCGAAGAATCTGGATGGGGAGCTGTACACCTCGCAGGTCACCTCCTTCACCAGAGGAACCACCTTTGATGTGCAGGTTTCCAAAAAATATCTCAACCCGGGTGACCGCGTGCTGATTATTGATGACTTTCTGGCTAAGGGACAGGCGTTGCTGGGTCTGCTGGACATTGTGGAGCAGTCGGGCGCAACCGCAGTCGGCTGCGGCATTGTCATCGAAAAAGGCTTCCAGGAGGGCGGACAGATGCTGCGGGAGAAGGGAATCCGCCTGGAGTCGCTGGCAATCATCGACCGGTTTGAGGATGACAGACCGATTTTTCGTGACTAAATAACAGAAAGGGGACTTTGGAATGCGGATGTACGATTTGATCGAGAAGAAAAAGCGGGGACACGCCTTGGACAAGGCTGAAATCTGCTGGATGATCCAGTCTTATACCGCAGGGCAGATCCCTGATTATCAGATGGCAGCCTTTTTGATGGCAGTTTGCTTTCAGGGGATGGATTTGCAGGAAACTACCGAGATGACGCTGGCAATGGCACATTCGGGACAGATGGCAGATTTAAGCGGCATTGCCGGTGTGAAGGTGGACAAGCACTCCACAGGCGGTGTGGGCGACAAGACCACCCTGATTGCAGCTCCGATGGCTGCTGCCTGCGGGATTCCGATTGCCAAGATGTCCGGCAGAGGGCTGGGCTTCACCGGCGGCACGGTGGATAAGCTGGAATCCATCCCGGGTTACCGCACAGTGCTGCCGCGGGAGGAATTTTTCAAGATTGTCAACGAGGTCGGCATCTCCCTCATCGGGCAGAGCGGGGAGATGGCAGTCGCAGACAAAAAAATCTACGCCTTGCGGGATGTGACAGCGACGGTGGACAGCCTGCCGCTGATTGCTTCGAGCATTATGAGCAAGAAGATTGCTGCCGGAGCGGACGCAATTCTGCTGGATGTCAAGACCGGAAGCGGCGCCTTTATGAAAACAAGGGAGCAGTCGGCTGCTCTGGCAAGGACGATGGTCGGCATCGGCAATCGGGTAGGCAGAAGGACCGCGGCGCTGATTACCGATATGGACACGCCGTTGGGGGATACGGCAGGCAACGCCATCGAGGTTCAGGAGGCAATCTGGACGCTGCGTGGAAAGGGTCCTGCCGATTTGACCGAGCTGTGTATCCACCTGGCAGGCAACATGCTCTGGCTGGCAGGTCAAGGAGAGCCGGAGGATTGCCTGCGCAGGGCAGCAGCATCCTTGCAGGACGGCAGCGCCTACCGGTGCTTCTACCGGATGGTGCTGCGGCAGGGTGGCGATGTCAGCTATCTCGAGCAGCCGGAAAAATTCCAGCTGGCTCCGGCTTATCCGATTCAGGCGTCGCAGGATGGCTATATTGCCTCGATGCAGACCGATGAGATTGGCAACGTGGTCGCCTTGCTGGGAGCCGGCAGAGAAAGAAAAGAGGATGCGGTCGATGCCGGAGCGGGTATCCGCTTTACAGCAAAGACCGGTGCGAAGGTCTGCAAAGGACAGACGATTGCTCTGCTGTACACCCATCGTCCCGAGCGGGTGCAGGAGGCAACCGAGCGGTATGTAAATGCGCTGCATTTTTCGCAGTCGGCGCCGTCACCGTCCGCTTTGATACAAGAGCGCATTACCGAAGTATAAAAAAGGACTCCCCTCGGGAGTCCTTTTTCTTTTGCTATTTTACCTTGCGGATGATACCGATTGGAGTTTGTTCCAGCGACTGACCCAGCGGGTTGTCCTTGAGGATTTTGACCAGCAGGTCGCGGTCCATGGATGGGTCGGAGGTGCCAAGGATCTGACCCTCCAGGTCGTTGATGTCGGTGATGGCTACCTTGATACCGCCCAGACACTGGGACATCTTCTGTGCAGTTTCGTCCGGCTGCGCAGGACCCAGAACGACATATTCATTGTACGGCGGCAGGGTGTAGTCGCAAGGACCGTCGATGGAGCGTGCTTTGTATCCGGCAATGGTGTAGAACCAGCCGCGCTTGTGGAACAGCTTGCCTACCGCAGAAACAGCAGCAGCAAACAGAATCCTTGGAGTACCGCATTCCTGCAGTGCCATCTCCATTGTTTCCGGGATGCCCAGACCGATGCCGTATGGAGTTTTGAGGACAAATTTGCACAGGAATTTTGCCAGCGGGCGCGGGTGGATGTCCTTCATCGGGATGGCGCGGCGCTGGGTGCAGGCAACTGCCTTTTCGGTCATAAAGACGATGTCGTCCGGCTGGGCGTATGGCTTGGCATACTTTTCGATGACCTGACATACATCATCCTTATCGGTGATGACATGGGTGCGGATTGCAAGACGCTGGTATGAAACGCCATCCACCTGGATGACCTCATTCTTTCCTTCATTTACGATATAGCTTTCTTCGCTCATTTTTCACAGTCCTTTCAAAGACGGATGCACCGCTTTGTGCGCATCCTTTTCCAGACAGACCTCGGTCGCCTGTAAACATATCCTTATTTTACCCCAAAAAAAAGATAAACTCAATATTGTGGGGAAATTTTATCGACAGTTTGTCAAAGGCGGCAATTTGTGTACAACAGGCGGTGGATTTGTGTATCAATCTGCCAACGACCCGGCAGAATTGGAAAATAAAAAATTGCGACGAGTGAAAAAAGTCTCTTTTCATCCACAGGGATGTGTTATATAATTAAAAAAGCGAAGAGAAAGGTCCGGGAGGAAAAGCAAGATGGTGTTTTCAAATCTGTTTTTTATTTATCTGTTTTTGCCGTTGAATCTGATTTTATATTTTATATCGTCCAACAAAACCTGGCGCAATGGGGTGCTGTTGGCTTTTTCCTTCTTTTTTTATGCGTGGGGAGAGCCGGTGTGGGTGTTTATGCTGATGCTCACCGCCTTTCTGGATTACACCTGGGCAAGGTGTATCGAATATTTTCGCCTGAGCGGGCAGAGCCGCCGGATGAAGCTGGCGCTGGCAGCCTCGCTGCTGTTTGATTTAGGGATGCTGGGCGTTTTTAAGTACAGCGGTTTTTTTGTGGAGAATTTGAATCTTCTGACCGGTCTTTCTCTGCCGGTTCCGCAGATTTCTCTGCCCATCGGTATCTCCTTTTATACCTTTCAAACCATCAGCTATGTGCTGGATGTCTACCGCGGGCAGGTGCCGGCGCAGAAAAGCTACTATAAATATTTGATGTACCTGTCGAGCTACCATCAGCTGGTGGCAGGACCGATTGTGCGGTACAGCGACGTGGCAGCGCAGATCGAGGAGCGCCACACCACCCCGCAGGACATGAGCGAGGGCATCACCCGCTTTTGCATCGGCTTGACCAAAAAGGTGGTGGTTGCCAATGTGGCAGGCAAGCTGGTGGAGCAGTATCTGAATGCGCCTTTGCAGGAGCTTTCGGTAGCGGGCGCGTGGTTTGGGGTGCTGCTCTATTCCATCCAGCTCTATTATGATTTTTCTGCCTATTCGGATATGGCAATCGGGCTGGGCAGGATGTTTGGATTTCATTATCACACCAACTTCAACTACCCGTATCTTGCCAAATCGGTCACCGATTTTTGGCGCAGGTGGCATATTTCGCTGGGCAGCTTCTTTCGGGACTATGTTTACATCCCGCTGGGCGGCAACCGCAGGCACCAGCTGCTGAATATCAGCGTGGTGTGGCTGCTGACCGGACTGTGGCATGGCGCCAGTTGGAACTTTGTGCTGTGGGGCGCCTTTTATGGAATCCTGCTGATGGTGGAAAAGCTGGGACTGCTGCGCTGGCTGCAAAGGATACCGGTGGTGTTTTCCCATCTGTATCTGCTGTTTATCACCTTGATTGGCTGGACCCTCTTTTACACCACCGACCTGAGCCGTCTGGCAGGCTATTTTCAGGTGATGTTCGGCGGATCGGGTAATCCGCTGACCGACCCGCAGCTTTCCATCACCTTTGCAAATCACCTCTTCTGGCTGCTGGCAGCGCTGCTGTTCTGTCTGCCGCTGACCCAGTGGTGCAAGAATCATCTGGAGAGCTGGGTGGCACAGGACGGCAGAGGGCAGGGCAGACAGGCGCTTGTTTCCATCGGGACAGCGATGATGAATGTAGCGCTGCTGCTGGTGTGTACAGCGCTTCTGGTAGGGGACAGCTACAATCCGTTTTTATATTTCCGTTTTTGATGGCGTTAATCACCGGTCAAGGCGCTGCCAGGCAAAGGCAGTTGCCCTGTCGGTGGAAATAAGGAGGAGCTATGAAACAATCAAACCGCTCTCAGCAGCTGTATCTGGTCAACGTCAGTGTGGTGATTATGTTGCTGGTCCTGGTGGGAATCCTGGCAGTCGTTCTGCCCAAGCCCACCGTTTCCGAGGTGGAAAAAAGAGAGCTTGCAGCAAAGCCGCAGTGGAGCCTGCGCAGCTGGTTTTCCGGCGAGTATGCCGAGCAGTACGATGCCTACTATGCCGACACCTTTCCGCAGAGGGAGCAGCTGGTGTCGCTGGCATCGAAGCTGGAACAGATGCAGGGTGTTCACCCGGATGATGTTCGCATCCATCCGGCAGGAGGAAATGCCCAGCAAAGCCAGCAGCTGCCGCAGCCTGAGCCGGAAGCTGAGCAGGAGCCACAGCAAGAGCTGGCAGAAGAGCCGCAGTCCCCGACAGTTGACTATGACGCTTACAGCGACCCGAATGCACCGGGAAACGGCTTGAGCGAGCAGGGAACCGCAGGCGAGCAGGTGGGCAGCCTATTTTTGTACCGCAATATGGGGATGCAGATTTTCGGCTCCAGTCAAACGTTGTCGGAAGAGTATGCGCGGGTCATCAGCTCCTATGCCCAGCAGCTGAATGGGGTACAGGTGTACAATCTGATTGCACCGACCTCCATCGAATTTTATCTGCCGGAAAAATATCAGGGCATTGCAAGCAGCGAGCGGGAAAATATCGACTTTGTGGCACAGCAGATGAGCGACAAGGTCATATCGGTGGATGCATACAGCCAGATTGAAAAGAATCGGGAGGATTACCTGTATTTCCGCACCGACCACCACTGGACGGCGCGCGGCGCTTATGAGGCATACATCGCCTTCTGCAAATCGGCAGGGTTGACCCCGGTTTCGCTCGAGGAGATGGAGCATCAGCAGATTGACGGATTTTTGGGTACCTTTTACAGTCAGACCCACGACAGTCAGCTGGCACAGACACCGGATTTTGTGGAATACTTTGTTCCGCCGGTTCAAACGACCACCACCCGCTATCAAACGGGTGTGCCGTTTACGCCGATTGACAGCAGCATCTTTGCTTCCTATGCAACCGGCGGACAGAACACATACAGCGTTTTTCTGCACGGGGATTTTCCGTTGACCCACATCCAGACGGACAACCGCACCGGCAGAAAGATCCTTCTGGTCAAAGAATCTTACGGGAATGCCTTTGCTCCCTTTTTAGCCTGCAATTTCGATGAGGTCTATATTGTGGACCAGCGATATTTTGAACTGGGTCTGGTCGATTTTGTCAAGGAACATGGCATCACCGACCTGCTGTTTTTAAACAACATCTTTGCAGTCAATACCGATGTGCGCATCCGGGAACTCAGCCGCATCCAAAACCAGAGGTACCAGCCGATTTCTCAACAGCCGGTGCAGCAGCCGACCCAGCAGACGCAGGAAATCGAGAAAGAAGCGGAAGAGCAGAGAGAGGAAATGAGCAATCAATCGAAAGAACAGGCAGAGAAGCAGGAGAACGAAACACCGTCAAAGCCGTCCAAAACAGGTGAGGTACCCAGAAGACTGGGTCGCAGAGAGTAAGCAGAGAAGAAAAGAGGAGGGATAGGATGCACAGGATGATCAAACGGCTGGGAGCAGTAGCAGCAGTTATTCTGCTCCTTTCTGGATGTACACAACAGGAGGCGCAGAAGGAGCAGGAGGAACAGCCGCGGACGATGTCGATGGTGATTGCCTCCGATGCACCGACGAGCATCCAACTGGCAGCGCAGGAATTTGCCAACCGTCTGGCATACTATTCAGATGGGGAACTGGAGATTTCATTGAGTGCCAGCGACCAGCTGGATGCTGTGCTGACAGCAGACGACACCCAGTTTGCTTTTGTGGAAAACGAGCGGTTGAGCAAAACCATCGAGCAACTGGAAACCTTTACCCTGCCCTTCTTTTTTCAGGATGCCGATTACCTGTTCAGCGGGCTGAATTCCGAGCGCACCCGCGGACAGCTCAATCGTCTGTTGGAAGAGGAGTATCCGATGGAAATTCAGATGTCGGTGGTGTACGGCTACGAGGATTTGGCAGCGGATGCAACGGTTGATTTGACCGATTTTCGCAAACGCTATCCATTGGCGGTCACCCGTTCCTTCTTCTCGCAGGAGCAGCAACAGGAGATTGGTGCATTGGAAATCGAAGGGGAAGAGCCGTTGCAGATGCTGCTGGACAAAGAGGTGGAAATCGCGCCGGTGGAGCTAAGCGAGCTGGTACAGACCGTGCAATCTCAGGACAGTGCACTGGTGCTGTTGGAAAGCTCTCACCAACTGAAACCGGCTTATCTGATGATGCAAACCGGTTTGTATGAACAGCTGACACCAAAGCAGCAGGCGGCGGTGGAGCAGGCGGTGGTGATGGCGTGCGGATACTGCCGCACCGTTGCCGACCAGAATCGGCAGGAAAACCTGGAGCAGCTGCGCCAGTTGGGCGTGCAGATAGAACCGGTCAACCGGGAAAAGTATCTTGCACTGTTGGCAGACATCTACCAGTATGATGCGGGCAATATGCTCTATCGACCGGATGCCGAGCTGGACCAGATGGTGCGCAGCGATGCGGTCAAATACAGTGTTTCTTAAAAAGGAAGGGGGCTACGGCTCTCCTTCTTTTTTGATTTGCCGATATTTTTGATAAAAGAAGAGAGCAGCCAGCACCAGACATGGCATCAGTAGACCTGCGATGCCAAACAGCTGCAAGCCGGCGTAGATGCTCAGCAAGGTTACCAGCGGCGGCAGACCGATGCTTTTTCCCACCAGTTTTGGTTCCAACAGGCTGCGGAGCAGGTTGATGGCAAGATACAACAGCAACAGCCCGAATCCCAGCAGGCGGTTGCCCTGAAAAAGCGAGATAACCGCCCAGGGAATCAGGATAAAACCGATGCCGATGACCGGCAGCAGATCCAGCAGGGAGGTCAGCAGAGCGACCGGGAAAAAGTTGGGAACCTCCAGCAGCCATAGACCGCAGGAAAGCGCAGAGAAGGTCACTGCCATTAAAATCAGGTAGGCTTTTGCCATGCAAAATAGGGTGGAAAAGAGAAAGTGCTTCATCTCACAGGCAAGCGAACGCAGCGAGGGCGGAAGCAGGTGGAGCAGAAACTGGGTCACACGCGGGTAGTCCAGCGAGATAAAACTGGAGCAGAGGATGGTGACCACCACGCCAAAGAAAAAATGAGGCGTACAGGCAGCAAAAGAGGTACAGCACTTCAGCAGGGAAGAGGACAGGGAAGCGGACAGTTGGGCAGCGGCTGCGGAAAAGCTTTGCCGCCACAGGGCGACGGTCTGGGCAAGGTCGGGAGAAAAGTGGGACAAAAAACGGCTGAGCCATTCGAAGAAATCAGCAGTAGCAGGCAGAAAAACCGTCCGATAAAGCTGTGGCGCGCGTGCGATCAGGGAGGAAAGCCAGCTCCACAACAGCAGGAGCGCCAGCCAGAGCAGCAGACCCAAAAGCAGGTAGAACAGGGTCATCACAAAGGCAGCAGCGCGGCGCCGACGCAGATGCAGCTTTTGGGAAAAGAGCAGCGATACCGGACGCAGCAGGGCAGCGATTGCCAGCCCAAGCCAAAAGGGAAGGGTGGCGGGTAGGAAAAAACGCAGGACCAGCCAGCCAAGGAAAAGCAAACTGCCGACTGCAAGAGCAATCGCAATCAATTTATCTGCCGCTTTCATTCCATTTCCTCCTTCACCGTTTCAATATCTTGTGTCCATTAGTGTGCCCGAAGAGCCTAAAGGGATGAAAGAGAAATATTTCCCGGGAAAAGCTTCCTGAATTGGGGAAAAAGCGAAAATTTCCCGGGAAATTATTTTCCGGGAAATGATTTTTGAAAACAGCGAAGAATATGGCAAATCAAAAAATCTGAGTTGACAAACAAAACAAAACGTGGTAGATTAAAGTATACCCAAAAGTCAATACCACATAAATCGATGAGAAGGAAGTAAAACGACCAGCGCACTCACAGAGAGCCGGCGGCAGCTGAAAGACCGGCAGAAAGCGGGATCGACAAGGTAGCCTTTGAGAGTATGCCGAACGGCGGGAGGACCGCTCAGTAGACCATAACGGCTGAACCCCGTTACCGGTTCGGGGTGTTTTTTTAGCACCTGCCGAGTGGGCAGAATCGTCTGCCAAAAAAGGTGGTACCGCAGGAAATGATCTCCTGTCCTTTGTATAAAAGCAAAGGACGGGAGTTTTTTTATTTCCCAAAACATTTATTTTTAAATACGCAAATACACAAGGAGGAAACACCATGAAAGAACTTTCCAAGGTTTACGACCCGAAACAGGTTGAGGACCGCACCTATCAGTTCTGGCTGGACGGCGGCTATTTTCACGCTGAACCAAACCCGGACAAAAAACCGTACACCATCGTAATCCCGCCACCGAACATCACCGGTCAGCTGCACATGGGACACGCGCTGGATGAGACCTTGCAGGACATCCTCATCCGCTTCCGCAGGATGCAGGGCTATGAGACCCTCTGGCTGCCGGGCACCGACCACGCTTCCATTGCAACCGAGGCAAAGATTGTAAACGCAATGAAGGAAGAGGGTCTGACCAAGGAGGATTTGGGCAGAGAAGGCTTCCTGGAGCGCGCATGGGAATGGAAGCGCAAATACGGCGGCAGAATCATCGAGCAGCTCAAAAAACTTGGTTCTTCCTGCGACTGGGAGAGAGAACGCTTCACCCTCGATGAAGGATGCTCGCAGGCAGTCAAAGAGGTCTTTGTCAACCTCTACAACAAAGGCTTGATTTATCAGGGCGAGCGCATCATCAACTGGTGCCCGCACTGCATGACCTCCATCTCGGATGCAGAGGTTGAATATGAGGAGCAGGCAGGACACTTCTGGCATCTGCGCTACCCGCTCAGCGACGGCAGCGGAGAGGTCATCCTGGCAACCACCCGCCCGGAAACGATGCTGGGCGATACCGCTATTGCTGTTAACCCGAAGGATGAACGTTACCAGAAGCTGATTGGCAAAACCGTCATCCTGCCGCTGGTCAACCGTGAGATTCCGATTGTCGGTGATGACTATGTCGATATGGAATTTGGTACCGGCGTTGTAAAAATCACTCCGGCACACGACCCGAACGACTATGAGGTTGGACGCCGCCACGACCTGCCAATCCTCAAGGTGATGAACGACGATGCCACCATGACCGCTGCCTGCGGCAAATATGCAGGCATGGAGCGCTATGAGGCAAGAAAAGCCATCGTGAAGGATTTGGAAGAGCAAGGCTATCTGCTGAAGGTGGAGGACCACACCCACAATGTAGGAACCTGCTACCGCTGCGGCACCACCGTTGAACCGATGGTTTCCAAACAGTGGTTCGTCAAGATGGAGCCGCTGGCAAAACCGGCAATCGACGTTGTCCGCAACGGACAGATCAAGCTCATCCCGGAGCGTATGGACAAGACCTACTATAACTGGATGGAAAATATCAAAGACTGGTGTATCTCCCGTCAGCTGTGGTGGGGTCATCGAATCCCGGCGTACTACTGCGAAAGCTGCGGAGAGGTCGTTGTTGCCAAGGAAGCTCCGTCTGTTTGTCCGAAGTGCGGCAGCACCCACCTGCATCAGGATGAGGACACCCTGGACACCTGGTTCAGCTCGGCACTGTGGCCGTTCTCTACCCTGGGCTGGCCAAACAACACCGAGGAGCTCAAATACTTCTACCCGACCAGCACCCTGGTCACCGGCTATGACATCATCTTCTTCTGGGTAGCCAGAATGATTTTCTCCGGCTTGGAACACATGGGCGACATCCCGTTTAACACCGTTTTGTTCCACGGTCTGGTTCGCGATGCCCAGGGCAGAAAGATGAGCAAATCGCTCGGCAACGGTATCGACCCGCTGGAGATCATCGACCAGTACGGTGCAGATGCGCTGCGCTTCACCCTTGCCACCGGCAACACACCGGGCAACGATATGCGCTTCAGCGATGAGAAGGTCATTGCCAGCCGCAACTTTGCCAACAAGATTTGGAACGCGTCCCGCTTTGTTCTGATGAACCTCAAGGATGAGCAGATGGATTTGGCTCTGCCGCTCGATCAGCTTGCCATCGAGGACAAATGGGTGCTGACCAAGTACAACACCCTGGTCAAAGAGGTCACCGATAACCTTGAGAAGTTTGAGCTGGGCATTGCAGTCAGCAAGCTGTACGACTTTATCTGGGATGTTTTCTGCGACTGGTATGTTGAGCTGGCAAAATCCCGCCTGTGGGAAGACGGAGCCGAAGCAGAGGTCGCCAGAAAGGTTCTGGTCTATGTGATGGGCAACACCCTCAAGCTGCTGCATCCGTTCATGCCGTTCATCACCGAGGAAATCTGGCAGGCGCTGCCGCATGAAGGCGAAAGCATCATGGTTTCCCAGTGGCCGGTTTATGAGGAAAGCCTCAACTTTGCAGCCGAGCAGGCAGAGTTTGAAAAGGTGATGGATGCCATCAAGGCAGTCCGCGCCCGCCGCAGCGAGATGAATGTACCTCCGTCCAAGAAGGCTACCCTGTACATCGAAACCGCTTCGCAGGAAATCTTTAATCTTTCCACCCCATTCCTGACCCGTCTGGCATGGGCAGATGAGATTATTCTGAGCACACCGGAGGACCCGAACGGCTGCGTTCAGGTCATCACCGACAGCGCAAAGGTTTATATGCCGCTGTCGCAGCTGGTGGACCGTGACAAGGAGATTGCCCGCTTAACCAAGGAGAAACAGGCTTGTGAAAAGGATATTGCTTTCCTCTCCGGCAAGCTGAACAACCCTGGCTTTGTGGCAAAGGCTCCCGAGAAGGTCATCAATGACCAGAAAGCCAAACTGGAAAAAGCACAGGAACTGCTGGCAAAGATTGAATCGAGCCTGGCAGCTTTCAACAACTAAACCGTGTAATTGTGGAAAAACAAGCGCCGGAACGCAGATGCGTTCCGGCGCTTTTGTGCTGTTTTAGAGACTAATTTTAAAGGAATATTCCTCTCCGTTGTACTCAAAGTCGCCCGAAAACCAGAGTCCACTGTTGTTAGAACGGACAGATCGGGTGAGCCGCAGGTCAGTTGCAAACTCATTGCCCTCAAAGGAGACGGGTTGCAGACCCTTGCCGTAGATTTGCGTGTTGCGCACGGTGATGTTTTCTGCCGTTTCGTAGGAGAGGGTGAGGCGGTGGATGCGCAAGCCGTTGCCCTGCTTTGTATAGTCGTAGGTAAAGACTCCCTTGATGATGCCCTCCTCCGGCAGGATGTCCTCCAGGACATAGGAGTACTCAGGTGGGAGAACGTAGAAGGCTCCCTTGCAGATGGTGTCCTCCTCAAACTCATAGACACGAACGCGGTGGGCGGGGAGAGCATTGTAGCGGGTTTCCACAAAAACAGTGTCCGGTTTGTCCGGATTGCCCGGTGTGTCATCAAAGACGGTCTCAAAGGA